>NZ_BAMP01000018.1 GCF_000615975.1 Nitratireductor aquibiodomus NL21 = JCM 21793
ATCCCCGCCGTCTTTGCCTGATTGCCGACAGGGTCCCGGAAGCGCGGCATGCTGAGGCCATGGGGCTCGTGATGCTCGGCATGACGGCCGGCATCGCCCTCGGCCCCGCACTCGCGGGCATTCTCACGCAGGTTTTCGGATGGCGTGCGCCGTTTCTGGCAAGTGCCGCCGGCTGCCTCCTGCTGATGTTTCCGGTCGGCCAGGTTCTCCGGTTCGATGGAGAAACATATGCGATGGCGGTCCGGCCGCGTTTCAGGGGCCTGAAACGTGATGTTCTCACGCTCCTTGCGGCAAAGGCTCTCTGGAACGGGGCAGCTGTCGCGGCCTTCGGTCTCAGCGGTGAAATGCTGCGCCAGCGCTTTGCGACAGACACACTTCAGACCGGCCTCTCGGTCGGCTTCTTCGGTGTCGGGCTGGCGATCGGCAATTTTTCAGTCGGCGTTGCCAAACGGATGCTTCGCGGCGATCAGGCGCTACTTTTTGCCGCCGTTCTGCTGCTAATCCTCACCTTCGCCGTGTTCCTGTTCGCACCGCTCCCGCTTGCAGGAGCACTCCTTTGTCTTGGTGGATGGGGCGTGGCGCTGGGTTTTGCCGCACCTGCCAGCACGGCCCTGATCGCACAGAGGGCCGGCGATACACGGGGACTTGTTCTCGCACTTTCCGAAAGCGCCAACAATCTGGCGCTTCTTGCTGTTCTGTCCCTCGCAGCTTTCACCCTTCAGACCTTGGGCCCGATCGCCGCAGGCATGGTGCTTGCGGGCGGGCTTGCGACGGGAGCAGCGCTGCTTTTCCTGGACGTTTTGGTCCAGAAGCGCGCGGGAAAACACGGCAATGGCTCTTGTGAGCGGGGCTATAGTCGCTAAGGGTCAGGACCCATTAATATGGCCGCAATGGCGATCGATAGACCAAGAGATGCAAGGAGAAGCCCGCAGAGCGGGGTCCTCCCCCCGGTCAAGGGGTTTGACGCAGCAGGTCGCCGGTCTATCGAACGTCCTTCGGATCGGCCTGATTTGCACGGCCTACTTTGTCGCAAGACCTTGAAAGACATGAAGTCTTCCTGCGGCCTTGCTTCGCGTATCCGCACGAATCAGGCCGACCATTGCGGCCATATTAATGGGTCTTGACCCTAACAAACAGCGCTCAGGGAAACGAACAGGCAATGACTTTCCAGACTGATTTGAATGATGCCGTTCTTCTGCTGGTCGATTTCCAGCAGGCCTTCGATGGCCCTCCCTGGCCGCAACGCTGGAACAATGATGTCGACCGGAATGCCCTCGCCCTGCTCGCGGCGTGGCGGAAGGCACGGCGGCCCGTCATTCACGTGCGCCATGATTCCGTCGAAACCGGCTCCACCCTTCGCCCGGGTGAACCTGGCCATGCGATGCGGCCGGGCTTCGAGCCGCTGGCCGGCGAGCAACTCGTGACCAAGAGCGTCAACTCTGCATTCATCGGAACCGATCTCGACCTCAGCTGCGCCGACTTGGTGCGAAAACGGTGGTCACATGTGGCATTTCCACCGACATGTGCGTCTCGACACAATCCGCACGGGCGCGAATATGGGGTGGGCAATGATGCTGGTGGAGGATGCCTGCGACTGTTTCGCGCTTCCGGATGGCAAGGGAGGCTCGCTTAGCGCCGAAGACGTGCACCGCGCTCACGTGGCGACGCTCGGCTTCGAGTTCTGCAAGGTCACGTCGACTGATACGCTTCTGGAAGCGCTTTGAACCGAAGCGGGTAAATTCTGGAACCCCGGCCCGGCAGTCGCATTCTAACTGCAACGGAGCCGCCCGTGTCAACCGGGCATGACGGTATGGAGAACAGGGCCGATTTTCCCGGTTTCCCGCCCTGGCATCAACGCATTGGCATACGTGCTTCTGTCCCGTCCGTGCGGCTCCGTTTTCTCCCCAAGCGCAAAGACCGCCCTGCCCCGTCATCCCGGATATGAAGGAGGCAAAGTTTTCTATCCGCCTCTCTCTATCCTTGAATTAATTGAACGTTCGTTTTATTATTGTGGAAAGGGAGGCTCCATGGCGCGAACGACCGGTTCTGACGGTGAAAAGACGGAAGCGGCGATCCGCGAGGCTGCGCTGGAGCTCATCGCACGGCTTGGCTTCGAGGCGATGTCGATGCGCCAGCTTGCGGGCCAGGTCGGTGTACAGCCAGCCGCGCTCTACCGCTATTTTCCGACCAAGGAAGAACTGCTCTACGCGCTCATGTGCGAGCACATGGAAAACCTGATCGCTTCCTGGGGGGAAGTGCGTCCTGCAACTGGCTCCGAAAAAGAAAGGCCGGCAGGACGCCTTGCAGCATTTGTCGAGAACCACATCCGCTTTCATCTTTCGCGCCGCAACGCCACCCATGTGAGCAATCTGGAACTGCGCAGCCTCTCCGAGGAACGCCTCCGGCACATTCTGGGCATGCGCAGCCAGTATGAAGGCGAGCTGCGGCGCATTCTGGCAGACGGCCAGCGCGACGGCGTGTTCCGCATCGACGATGTAGCGCTGACAGCGATGGCGATCATTCAGATGATCACGGGCGTGATTGTCTGGTTCCGCCCGGAACTGCGACTTTCCGAAGATGAAGTCGCCGCTAATTACCACACCATGACCATGCGCCTTGTGGGCGCTGAGACGTGACCGGAGGAGACCGATGTACACCGGATCAATGAATTTCGGGCTTGGCGAGGACATCGACGCGCTGCGGGAGATGACGCATCGCTTTGCACAGGAAAAGATCGCGCCGTTGGCGGCGCAAATCGACGAGAGCAACGAGTTTCCCGCCCATCTCTGGCAGGAAATGGGTGCGCTCGGCCTGCTGGGCATGACGGTCGATCCGGATCATGGCGGCTCGGGTCTCGGTTATCTGGCGCATGTGGTTGCGATGGAGGAGATTTCACGGGCATCCGCTTCGGTCGGCCTCTCCTATGGCGCGCACTCCAATCTCTGCGTCAACCAGATCCGCCGCTGGGGGAACGACGCGCAGAAGGAAAAATACCTCCCCGCCCTGTGCTCGGGCGAAACCGTGGGCGCGCTGGCCATGTCGGAAACAGGTGCGGGTTCCGACGTCGTCTCCATGAAACTTCGGGCGGAAAAGCGCAATGACCGCTTCGTCCTCAACGGGTCGAAGATGTGGATCACCAACGGCCCGGATGCGGGCACGCTGGTGTCTATGCAAAAACCGATCCCGCCGCAGGGCCGCGCGGCATCACCGCCTTCATCATCGAGCGCGACATGAAGGGGTTCTCCGTCGCCCAGAAGCTCGACAAGCTCGGCATGCGCGGCTCCAACACGGGCGAACTGGTGTTCGAGGACGTCGAAGTGCCGTTCGAGAACCTGCTCGGCGAAGAGGGCAAGGGCGTCAACGTGTTGATGTCCGGGCTCGACTATGAGCGTGTGGTACTGGCCGGCGGACCGGTTGGCATCATGGCTGCCTGCCTCGACGTGGCCGCGCCCTATGTGCGCGAGCGCGAGCAATTCGGCCAGCCGGTCGGTTCGTTCCAGCTCGTGCAGGGCAAGCTCGCCGACATGTACACGGCGATGAATGCCTGCCGCGCCTACGTCTATGCCGTGGCGTCCGCCTGCGACCGGGGCGAGACAACCCGCAAGGATGCGGCCGGCTGCATCCTCTATGCGGCGGAGAAAGCAACCCTGACGGCACTTGACGCAATCCAGCTTCTGGGCGGCAATGGCTATGTGAACGAGTTCCCCGCAGGACGGCTTCTGAGGGACGCAAAGCTCTACGAGATCGGCGCCGGAACGAGCGAGATCAGACGCTGGCTGATCGGGCGCGAGATGATGTCGGAGGCGTGAGAACCATGTCCGCTCCCGCGCGTTGACCGTGGTCAGACACGTCAGGAGAAGTATCATGCCGCTGAATGTTCTGCAGAAGCGCCTTGCCGATGAAAACACCGCCGATTTTTCGGACCTGAAGGCGCTGTTCATCAACACGACACTGAAACCGAGTGATCGGGCCGCCTCGCACACGGAAGACCTCATGCAGGATTCCCTGGCGCTTATGGATCGGTGCGGCGTTGGGACCGAATACTTGCGCGCCGCCGATTTCAACATTGCCTTCGGGGTGTCGCCGGATATGCGCAAAGAAGGAGCGGCGGTCGACGACTGGCCGGAGAAGATTTGGCCAAAGGTGAGTGAAGCCGACATTCTGGTGATCGGTTCGCCCATCTGGCTTGGTGAGGAGAGCTCCATCTGCCGTCTTATCATCGAACGGCTCTACGCCCATTCCGGCCAGCGCAACGCGAAGGACCAGTATATCTACTATGGCAAAGTTGGCGGGGCCGTCATCACCGGCAATGAGGATGGCATCAAGCATGTAGCAAAGACCGTGCTCTACTCCCTTCAGCATGTAGGCTATACGATCCCGCCCCAGGCCGATTGCGGCTGGATTGGCGAAGCCGGTCCCGGTCCCTCCTACGGCGATGAAACCGAAGACGGCAAACGTGCCGGCTATGACAGCGCGTTCACACGCCGCAATCTGACATTCATGACCTTCAACCTTATGCACATGGCACGCATGCTGCGCGACGCGGGCGGCTTGCCAGAGCATGGGAATCAAACCACGGATTGGGCATAGTGCCCTATTCGCCGCAGGAGATCGCATGACCGTCCTTCAATCGCAGCTTTCCCCTTCCTCCGACGCATACAGGGCCAATTTCAACCGCATGCAGGCGCTGGTCGGCGAAATGGCCGAGAATGCCGCCGTGATCGAGCGCGGCGGGTCGGACGAGGCGCGTGAACGCCATGTTAAACGCGGCAAGCTTCTGCCGCGCGAACGGCTTGCGCAACTGCTCGATGTGGGCGCGCCATTTCTCGAGATCGGCCAGTTCGCCGCCTTCGACATGTATGGCGGGGACATCGCCTCTGCCGGCCTGATTGCCGGTGTGGGGCGCATCGAGGGACGCGAATGCGTCATCGTCGTCAACGACGCCACGGTGAAAGGCGGCACCTATTATCCACTGACGGTCAAGAAGCATCTGCGCGCGCAGGAGATCGCGCTCGAAAACAATCTGCCCTGCGTCTATCTGGTGGATTCAGGCGGTGCCAATCTTCCAAACCAGGACGAAGTGTTTCCCGACCGGGATCATTTCGGCCGCATCTTCTACAATCAGCCAACATGTCGGCGAAGGGCATTCCGCAGATCGCCTGCGTAATGGGGTCGTGCACGGCCGGCGGCGCTATGTGCCAGCAATGAGTGACGAAACGGTGATGGTGAAAGGCAACGCCACCATCTTCCTCGGCGGCCCGCCGCTCGTGAAGGCGGCCACCGGCGAAGTGGTAACGGCGGAGGAACTCGGCGGCGCGGAGGTGCATACACGCGAATCCGGCGTTGCCGACCACTATGCGCTGGACGATGAGCATGCGCTCGCGATCGTGCGGCGCATCGTCAAAAACCTGAATCGAAAGAAGAGCATATCGCTCGATCTTCGCAAACCGATTCCACCGGTTTACGACCCGCACGAGATCTATGGCATCATCCCCAGCGATACCCGCCAGCCTTACGATGTGCGCGAGGTGATCGCACGCGTGGTGGATGGCTCCGAGTTCGATGAATTCAAGGCCAATTACGGCACCACGCTCATTACCGGGTTTGCCCATATTTACGGGATTCCGGTGGGCATTCTGGCGAACAATGGCGTGCTTTTCTCCGAAAGTGCGCTGAAAGGCGCGCATTTCATCGAATTGTGCTGCCAGCGGAAAATCCCGCTTGTTTTCCTCCAGAACATCACCGGCTTCATGGTCGGACGCAAATATGAGGCCGGGGGTATCGCGCGCGACGGCGCCAAGCTGGTGACTGCGGTCGCAACCGCACAGGTGCCCAAGGTGACAGCGATCATCGGCGGCTCGTTCGGCGCCGGCAATTACGGCATGTGCGGCCGGGCCTATTCTCCCCGCTTCCTCTGGATGTGGCCCAATGCGCGCATTTCAGTGATGGGCGGCGAGCAGGCGGCAACCGTGCTTTCCATCGTCAAGCGCGAAGGCATCGAGCGTAAAGGCGGACACTGGAGTGCGGAGGAAGAGGCCGATTTTCGCCGGCCCATTCTGGAGAAATACGAACGTGAAGGCCATCCGCTTTATTCGAGCGCGCGACTTTGGGATGATGGCATTGTCGACCCTGCGAAGACACGCGAAGTGCTTGCCCTCTCGCTCGGCTCTGCTCTGAATGCGCCGATCGGCGATACGAAGTTCGGTGTTTTCAGGATGTAGGATTTCGGACAGGGGGCGTCAGTTGCTGCGTTGCCTGTCACCATTGATGAATTCCATCACCAGGCGGTGGACATTGCCGCCATCGCCCATCTCGACCCGGTCGAATTCGCGGCTGCGCTGACGCTGCTCCTGGGACAGGCGGCCAAGATGTTCCTGCAGTTTCACCCGCACCTTCCGGCACCCCGGATCCTGCTCTGCACGCAGGCCGACGGATACGGCCTCGATCTTCTTCACCATGTCGGTGATGATCTCTCCGTGGACACGCTCGTGGGTTCGCACACCGTCACTGAAGCGCTCCCATGCCGCCTGCGTCTGCGGGGGAAGGCTGCCTGAAACCTTCGGCAGGCGATAGGTGATGGTCAGCTTCGGTTTCGCCGATGCCAGAACGCAGGCACCGTCGTTGCGCGGCTGATAATCCCGTTGCCAGGTCAGCCTGAAATCCGTGTAGGCGATCACACGGCGCACGCCGAGCTTTGGTCCGCGTTCGCCGATGGACCTGTAGAGATCGAGAGCTGTCGAGCCGGAAATGGTGTAAGGTTCGATGCGCTCGACCGGCTTCCAGTCAGCCAGCGCCACGCCTGGAAAAAACGCCACTGCCGCAGCTGCATACGCCCAGCGGATATTGACCAAATCCAGTGCCCCCATAATACCCAGCGCTTCCGACCGAATTGCTGCAACTGAAATAACAGACCGCCAGAGCTTCGGAAAGGAAGCCCTGGCGGTTTAATGTCCCGCGACTTTCGACAATGACTTTGTCCAAATGAGGACAGGTTGCTCTCGCTGTCGGGAGTGGAGTGGCGGGCGCCTCCCCCCCTCGAGCGACGCCCGCCTCGGGCCTCAGAACTTCCCGACAACGTTCAGGAAGGCTCCGCGGTCGTCCAGCGTCAGATCACGGAGATCGTCTGAGAAGCGCCCGAAATTGTAACCCGCACCGACCTTGAAGTTGTTGCCAACATGCCGGTAGAGGCTGCGAGGGCGCCGTAGTCCATGGACTCGATTTCCGGAAGATAGAATGCCCGTCCTTCAATCATCGCATCCCAGTTCTTGACCACATGCAGGTCGGCGCGAAGGATGCCAAGATGTGCCGAAGACTTCTCCCAGCTACCCATTGACTTGCTGCCGTCACGGCTCCTTGCCCGGATCTCGCCGAGACGCATACCGTATTTGCCACCAATGGAGAGCCATGGCAGGAGATCGTAGGTCAGGTCAGCGGAGACAATGTGGCTGCGCTGAAGCGGCCCGTTCGTCGAACGCGACATGCTGCTGATCTGGTCATTGCCGGGAAGGTTGTAGAGATATGTATACCGCAGCAATGCGTTCAGCAGATCGTTGTCCACCGGTCGATAGGCGTACCCCAGCGATCCCTCGATATAGTCTCCGTTGTAGTATGTTCCAAATGGCGTCTGTGAGATAACGGCATCGACACTTCCAAGAACCCGACCGTACCCGTCGTGATCCATGGTAGCACCGGCACTCATGACATAGGTGTTGCGGGTGCGGGTTTCGTCGTCGGACCGCTCAAAACGGGCTTCGCCTCGAACGCGTGCGCTGACACCCATCTCTTCATCCTTGAAGCCGACACCCAGCGAACCTGCATAACGTTCGAAGTCGGCATATGGCGATCCGGTCGCGGGATTGATGCGCTCATCCTCGATGTTGCCGGCTTCGATACCGCCATCAAAGGTCCATGCGACATCCGGTGTGTAAATGACACCATAGCGCTGAGCCAGTGAATTGCGGCGTCCGAAGAGATCGAAATCGGCTTCCGAATAGGCCGAGATTACATCGCTCATGCGCTTCTTCACACCCGCGACCACCGCACCATGGTCACGACCCTGCAGATCATAGCCATAGCTGCCATCGGTCGCGCGATCGGGATCGAGGCGATAACCGATGTAGTAGTGATCTTCCGGCGTCGGGTCGTAGGTCAGGGCTGCGAGACCGCCAATTCCCGACTTGCCCCAGGATACCTCACCCTCAGCACCGAGTTTCTCACTCAGACGTACTTCGGCACCAACGCCGTAACGATCATTCTTGGCAATGTTGCCTTTCCGATCCACCGTGCCCTGCACGAAACCGTAGTAGAGGTAGTCGTCATTCTGCCGATAGTCGACGCGCAGACCTGCATCCAGCCGGGTACCGTCATAACCGGATTTGCCCGAAGCAATCGCTGCCGGCGAATGAAGCTTCGAATATGCAATGCCGAATGCAGCTTTCCAGTAGGCGTCAAAGGCGTAGCTGACTTCGAGCTCCGCATCGCTGCGCTCCCGCCCCTCCTCATTCTGATAATCGTCATACGACAATTTGAGGTTCATGTTGGCGCTCAGAGGAATTTCGGTTTCGACGCCCCAGCTGCGTTCATCAGCATCCACCTGCTCGGTCACGCTGGAAAAACCGGCCTCCTTCTGCTCGTAGTAGCCGCCAAGTCTGCCGGCAGTGCCGAGCCAGCGGAAATCCTTGAAGGCCATTTGACCACGGAGCTCCAGGCTTTCGCCGAGAGGCCCTCACGCCCCGCCGTATCCTGATCGGCCAGGGTCAGACCGCCATCCGTGGAGCGAGACAGCCCAAAGCCGGGGCCCTTCGAATAGGCAATCTCACCGTCGATATAGGTATCATCTGAACGCTGGACCCTGAGGTCTGCGCCATAGGCTTTCTGGTCAGACAGTCCCGTTGAATCCTTGATCCCCGTTGCGCCCAGTCGAACATGTTTTCCGACCCAGGTCTGCGCGCGGCCGCCAAAGACGTAGTTCTCCATATCGCCCGCGCGAGCGCGGTATTCGTACTGGGCGACCATATAGGCCTTGAGACCACCCAGTGCGCCATCGCGAACCGCACCGTCATCAATAGAACCGGATGACAATGGCGCGTCGAGAATGACGACACCCTGCAGATAGTCGATCGTGTAATCTTCGCCATAGACCAGCGCCCGCCGTTCGATGATCCGGCCAGTGACCTTGTCCCGATATTCGATATGCAGGGTTTCGGAACCCTCTATGATGCGCTGCCGCTTGAGAAAATAGGCGGAGCCGCCGGTCCCCAGGAACTCGTCACGCTGCGGCAGTGTATCAGGTTTGGCGGCAAAGGCCGTTGCTTCGAACTTGGGCTGGCCATTCGCGGTGTTGCCTGCCGAGCGGAGGACCATCTCGGCGCCATAGAGACCGCGATCCACCTGCAGGAAGCGCGTGCCTGAAATCTTGGTCTTGTAGTTGCCCCACATCACATGACTTTCACCGCGCTGCAGGCGCACATAGAATTTCCCGTTTGTGGGAGCATCTTCCACCGAGGTGGAGTCATCCCCATACACAGGATAATACTTGTCTGGATCAATGCGACGGAGGAGTTCCCTCGGGTCTCGGGCATCAAGGTCCCTGAAAAGGTTCCTCACCTCGTTTTCGCCGGTATCGGCGGCCGCTGTGAGAAGGAATTTTCCCTTGATCTTACCGCGGAGATAGAATGCCAGGCGGCCCGAATTCCACACCTTGTCGAATTCGCCCGTCCGTACCTCCTCAATTCCGCTGTCGCCGGTCCGCTTGCCGACGGTGAAGTCTGCAAGCGCGACATAGAACCAGTCGTTTGTCGGTATGTTGACATCCCGGCTGAAGTAAAGGCCACCCGCCTTCGAACCGCCGTCGACAGCGACATCGACCACATGCTGGCCTGGCGGCAGAATGCGCTGGGTGACGAAAGTGCCCTTTGGATCAAGTGGCACGAGCTCGTCAAAGGCGACGATCCCATATCCATCGGGAACATTCTTGCCATAGACCGTTATCGCACCGCCATAGACCGGAATATTGCGGAAGGCAGTCCGGTCCTCCGCATTGCCCGGCGCCACGCCATGTCCGGAATCGGAGAGGAATTCGCCGCGCGTGCTGGCGATGGTCATCGGCACCGTTTCATCGAAGCGGCCCTTGGCATCGTAGACACGCAGCACATAGCGGAACTCACGGCCGCTTCGTGCGGGCATGACCCAGGCGGCCTCGTCGTTAACATTGATCGGGACGACAGCCACAGGCTTGTTGGCCCAGGCGACATTGTCCTCGTATATGCGCACCTCTGCCCGACTGATGAATGCAGGATAATTGGAGGTCGCATAGAAACGGATTGGCTCCCCTTCCCGAAAGATGCGCTGTACGGGCACGGTCGACACGTTGAGCAATGGCTCGGCGTCCAGCCCGTCGAACTTGATCTGAATATCCACGGAACTCAGATCGAGATCTGTCTTCCGCTGCTTGTCGACGGAACGTGCATTAGGCGAGACGCCAAACATGCCCTCGTTCGTGATCTGGCCACTTTCATCGACGACCTGGCCATCAACGGAAATGACGAACGGGACGGCAGGCCGGTCACCGGGCCCCGCCCGTTCCGTGTTCTCACCGATCCGCAGCCTGCCAACGGAGCTGTTGTCCAGCATCTTTCCCCGCATCGCGGCAGGACAGGCCACACCGCCACAATCGCCCTCGAGGTCGACCAGCGGTGGCAATTCGTCCCCCTTGTATACGGGGGAACCGTCTCCCGGCACGACCATTGGAGCTCCGCCAACCGTTCCCTGCATGGGCGCGCCTCCGACGATACGGGCGTTCTGCCTCAGGGGTGACGGAGAAAAAAGCGGCGGCTCGGGAATAACCTCCCTCCCCTCCATGTCTGCTGCTAAGAGCGGGCCGATTTGCAGAGTAGCCGAGATTGTTACAAGACTACTCGCGAACAGAAAGCGGGATGGTGAATATTTCATCATGGAATTTCCATCTGTTGTCTGCTGACAAGTTCAGCGAATTGCTCCGCTTCACGCCTCCGAAGGTCCCAAACTCACTGTCGTACGCGCGGCCGCTGCGGTTCACCGGGAGTGCAACCCCACCGGTCCGCCTTTTCTCGCCTGTTGTTTTGCTACCCGCGCGCCGAGAGGCCATACGCTCCCGGTTTCGCAACGCTTCACTACTCGAGCAGCTCAAACGCGCGTACAGAGTTTCAAGATCAAATTACGTCGAACGCGAACCGGCTGTTTTGGAATTCCCCGATCGGACCAGGCAAAAGGCCATCAAAGTCAGGCCGTTTCGGGATACACACAGCAGTATTCTCTGCGTCGGAAAACGGATCATCTAAAGAACGCAAAGCACATGTCAGACATGCAAGCCGCATGAACACCCCGACACTTTGGCAAAAACATAATTGAAAGATGCGGTTATGAAGCAGTTGTTTTGGGTATTCTTACCGAATTGCGGGCTCGACGATACTGTATGAATTACCCGGCGCCTGTATCAGGCCTGCGCGGGATTGCCAGATTCAGGAACCTATCCCAAAATGCGGGCCGCTGCACCGGCAGCCTTCAATGCCGTTCCGTGCCGTCGACTCTAGAGGCAACCGCACGTGGCATCGGTTCCTGCGGAATGAATGATGGCCCAAGCAGATTTCCCGCCACAAAACACGCTCAACGCATTATGGTGTCTCTGCTTCGTAGGAGGAACGCTCTGCATGTTTGACAAGATTCTGATCGCCAATCGTGGGGAAATCGCCGTCCGGATCATCCGAACCGCCAGGCGTCTGGGGATCGCCACGGTTGCGGTCTATTCCGATGCGGATCGGGACGCGCTGCACGTGCGCATGGCCGATCAGGCGGTGTGCATCGGCCCGGCTCCGGCGACCGAGAGCTATCTCGATGGAGACAGAATTATCGCTGCTGCGCTTGAAACCGCAGCGCAGGCCATCCACCCGGGCTATGGCTTTCTCTCGGAGAATCCCGACTTCGTCGAAAAGGTGGAGAACGCCGGCCTTATCTTTGTCGGCCCGTCGTCGCAGGCCATCCGGGCAATGGGGCTGAAAGACGCCGCAAAACGGCTGATGGAAAAAGCGGGAGTGCCGGTCGTTCCCGGCTATCACGGCGATACGCAGGCGCTAGTCGCGCTCGCTTCCAAGGCCAATGAAATCGGCTATCCGGTTCTGATCAAGGCGCGGGCGGGCGGCGGCGGCAAGGGCATGCGTCTGGTGTCCGATCCCGATGCGTTCCCGGATGCTCTGGCCGCGGCCCAGCGGGAAGCCAAGGCTGCCTTCGGCGATGAACGCGTGCTGGTGGAAAAATACATTCAGACACCCCGGCACATCGAGGTGCAGGTTTTTGGCGACAGCCACGGAAATGCCGTGCATCTCTTCGAACGCGATTGCTCGGCCCAGCGCCGTCATCAGAAGGTGATCGAGGAAGCCCCCGCGCCCGGCATGAACGAAGAAACGCGGGCGGCGATGACCGAGGCCGCCGTGAAGGCCGCCAGGGCCATTTCCTACAGCGGTGCCGGCACGATCGAGTTCATCGTCGACGCATCGGAAGGACTGCGGCCGGACCGGTTCTGGTTCATGGAGATGAACACGCGGCTTCAGGTGGAACATCCAGTGACAGAGATGATTACGGGTGTCGACCTGGTGGAATGGCAATTGCGGGTGGCGGCGGGCGAGCCCCTGCCACGCACACAGGACGAAATCACGGTGAGCGGCCATGCGGTGGAAGCCCGACTCTACGCCGAGGATGCAACGCGTGACTTCCTGCCGGCAACCGGGACCCTGCACCATTTGCGGTTTCCCGATGGCATTGAAACCGCACGCCTGCGCATTGATGCCGGCGTTGCGGAAAAGGATGCCATAACCCCGTTCTACGATCCGATGATCGCCAAGCTGATTGTCCATGCGCCCACACGGGAGGAGGCGATTGAGGGGCTCGCCGACGCGCTCGAGAAGACCGAGGTCGCCGGCTCGACCGTCAATCTCGGCTTTCTGACACGACTTCTGCGCGACGATGATTTTTCTGCCGGGCGACTGGAGACCGGCCTGATCGGACGCAAGCAGGACGTTCTGACCAAAACTGCCCCTCTTAAGGCGCGGCATCTTGCGGCAGCCATTGCGGCAACGAGCGGAGCCGCATCTTCAGAAGATACATCCGATCCGTTTTCCACAATTTCGGGTTACGGCCATTTCGGGCCGCTCCGCCACAAACGCACGCTGATAAACGGTGAAGAGGCGGTGGAAGCCCGCGTGGCGGCGCAGGCCGATGGCGCGCTGGCAGTTCACCTTGGTGACGATGAAGCCAGCCGGCCAATCATCGTACGCCGCGATGACCCCACCCGCATCGCTTCATGGCCGGGCCATATTACGGTGTTCGAGGGCGCGGATGCGCTGACGCTCAAGGTGCCGGACCGGCTGCAGGCAGCCGAGGAAAGCGGCGGCGGCGACCGGCTCAGAGCTCCGATGCCCGGGCTGGTGAAGCTGGTGCGCGCTTCGGTCAACGAGACGGTCCAGAAGGGTCAGCCGCTACTGGTGCTCGAAGCGATGAAGATGGAGCACACCATCACCGCGCCGCATGACGGCGTCGTCGCCGAAATCGCGACCGAAGGTCTGCAGGTCAATGACGGCGCGATGCTCGTCCGCTTTCAGGAAGCAGAGTAGACTCGCGCACACGTAAAGGCGCCCTGCGTTCAGGACCCGGCCCGTTTCAGACCGGATCCTGAACGTTCCGCCCCCCGGCATCAGCATCAGTGCATCGTCATCCATTCACGGGCATCGCGCAGCGCCCTGGCCAATTCCGGCTTGGACATGCCGGCGGCCAGTTCCGAGCGCAGCTCCGCAGCGCGCTCGGAGCCCTTGATGGCTGCAATGTTGAACCATTTGTGCGCGGCCACCAGGTCGACATCGCAGTCGCGGCCGGTCGCATACATCATTCCAAGTTGAAACAGCACGTCGGCCTGGGTGGACGAACCAGCCGTACCGAAGCCTGCTTCCTGAACGTCGTAACGTGCCATAATCCAAGATCCCTGTTTTTCTCCCGAGAGCCTTTGTTCTTGCCCTTCCGGGCCAGCCCTTCGATGCTTTCGAGAATGCAGGGTGCGGCTGAAATCGCCGTTAAATCTTGTGCTTAATTAGAAGAAAACAAAGTTCAAATTTTCAGTAAATGCCTGATTTTGTTAAGCATCGCAAACCCGCAGGGCATCGGGATTTCAGTGGCGGGAGCCAGGCGAATTCGTTAACGCCGTTTGCAAGATTTCGTTAACCACGCCGCACGCTTGAAGAGACAATTTTCTGAAAATTCTAATTGTGCGCGGTGCGGTTTCGTCCCTTGCGGCGGGCAGAAAACCGGGCCGGCCACGGCCTTCTGCGCCGTTTCCCGCTGCATTCATACGGCTGCCGCCGTTCAGTCTCTCGCCCGATCGGCGAAAATGCTCGAAGAGCGTAAGCCACGGCGCGGTGGCGATACTACCGCATCGTTCACACTGCTTCGGCTTTTGCCACGTTGCGGCCTGCCATCACAAAAAGCGGTTGTATTACGTTTACGTTTGCGTAAGCTGAGCCCGCAACATCATTGGGAGGAAGACTGATGATTGGCAGAGTTGTTTTGAGCGGTGCCGCGCTGCTTCTGGCTTGTGGCGTTGCCATGGCCGACCCCATTGAGGGGAACTGGAAGACGGAATCCGGCGCGACGGCACAGATTGCGCCATGTGGCGGCTCCTATTGCATCACGCTGAAAAGCGGCAAGCACGCCGGCAAGAAGATCGGCACGTTTCAGGCTGCCGGCGGCAGCAAGTATACGGGCAAGATCACCGATCCGGCCAACGACAAGACCTATTCCGGCAAGGGCACGCTCTCCGGCAACAGCCTGAAGATGGGAGGCTGCGTGCTCGGCGGCCTGATCTGCCGCAACCAGACCTGGTCGCGTCTCTAGGGCAGGCGTCATCCAGATCGTTAGCCTCAGATTGAACACAGCCCCCAGTCAGAGCCTTTCACGCCCTTCCTCCCTGCGGAAGGCGTGGGGGGGCTCATTCTGTGATCAGACCTTCACTGCGCATTTGTGCGAGAATGATCTCATGTGCGCGTGATTGCAGTGCGGCTTCGGCCTGCGCCCCGATGGCAAGCGGCTCGCGGCTGCAGACGAAATACGGATACCAGGCCGCACCCAGGCCGTGACTGATCTGTCCTAGCTGCGCATCGTCTTCTTCCGACAACAGGGATTCGGGCACGTAGCCCCAGCCCAGCCCATCGCAGATCGCATCCTTGCCAAGCTCGAAGCTGCTGAGCGCGATGCGTTCGCTACCCATCGCGTCGAGGTGAAAGCGTTCGCGCTGCGTGCTGTCGAGATAGGTGATCTGCGGCAGGATGGCGAGATCATCGTCGGCGACGTAGCTCATGGAATGAAGCGGATGGCTCCGGGCCACCATCATGCGCATGCCAATCCGCGCAATGACACGACTGTAGAGCCCGGATGCCGGGCCGGCACGACCCGAAGCAATGAAATAGGCGATATCGAGCTGCCCTTCGCGCACCAGTTCAGGAAGCACATCGCTTTCCGCATAGCGCATGCTCAGCCGCACGTCCGGCCGCGCCCGGCGAATGGCCCGGATCACATGGCGCCAGAAGTTTTCCGACAGGACATCGTCGCGCCCGATCCTCAGTTCCCGGCGTGCAGTCTCACCACCGCGCGCGCAGCGCTCGATGATGCTGTTGGACAGCGCGATGATGCGGGCACAGTCATCCAGAATGTGCTCGCCCACCGGCGAGAGAGCAAGGCTGTTGCCGCGCCGCACGAACAACGCGGCCCCAAGCTCATCCTCAAGCGCCGCGATCGCCATACTGACCGTGGAGCGGTTGCGCCCAAGCTGGAGCGCCGCTCCCGAGATGGAGCCCGCGCGCGCCGCAGCCACGAAATACTCCAGATAATCCAGTCTCACGGCAAAGCTTCTTCGTCAAAAATCCTGTCGCTCAGCGATTTTCCATACGTGAAATGGGCGGATATCTCAATCGAGTGACATAAAACTTGATCTGACAATATGAGGTCGAAATTGCACTGGTTCTATCTGATCGCTGCGGTCTTTGCAGAAGTGGTCGGGACCACACTCATGAAACTCCTGGTATCCGGCGGCGCGCTTCTTCAGGGAACGCTGGCGGCGATTGCGATGATCGGCATCGCCTATCTCTTTCTGGGGCGCGCAACGCTGCGCATACCGGTCGCGCTTGCCAATGCGTTCTGGGAAGGGTTCGGCATGATCCTGATCGCCCTCACCTCCCTCTACCTTCTCGGCGAAACGATCTCGCTGATTCAGGGCGTCGGCATCGGTGTGGCGCTGCTCGGGATCGCTGTGATCAACTATGGTCACCACCAGCAGGGTGAGACACGATGAGCATCTGTATGGGTTATGTCCTGGGATCGGTGGCGCTCGACATCCTCGCCAATCTGGCGCTGGAGAAATCGAACGGTTTCGCACGCAGGGGCTGGGGAACCGCTGCCGTCCTGCTCATCATGGCGGCCTTCGCGCTTCTGGCGCTGGCCGTCACCGGCATGGACCTCTTTATCGCCTATGCGGTGTGGGGCGTGCTTTCGATCCTCGGAACGGCGCTGGCCGTCTGGCTCGTCTTCGGTCATCGGTTCAACCTGACGAGCTGGCTGGGTGTGGGCATTCTCATCCTCGCCATCCTGTTGATACGGCTCGGATAAACAATAAAACAGGGCGGACGCCCCAAGGACGCCCGCCCTGCCTGAAACGCACAAAACTGTCGTCAGCTGGAGCGCTGCCCGAAGAGAACTTTCTGGGCTTCCTTGTCCTCAGCGATATTGCGGCGATGCTCCTGACCGACCTCCAGCGCGCGCACGACCGCCGGCCGCGCCATGATGGTCTCGAACCAGCGCTTAAGGTTCGGAAAATCGTTGAGATCCTGCCCCTGCTGCTCATACGGCTTCACCCAGCCGATGCTCGCCATGTCGGCGATGGTGTAGTCATCGCCGGCAAGGAACGGCCGGTCTGCAAGGCGCTTGTTCATGACGCCGTAGAGGCGGTTGACCTCATTGGTGTAGCGCTCGATGCCGTAGGGAATTTTTTCCGGCGCGTAATTGCGGAAGTGATGCGCCTGACCGGCCATGGGGCCGAGACCACCCATCTGCCAGAACAGCCACTGATCGACTTCAACGCGGGCACGCTCGTCGGCGGGATAGAACTTTCCCGTCTTGCGGCCGAGATACTGAAGGATGGCACCGGATTCGAACACGGAAATGGGCTCACCACCCGGACCTTCAGGGTCCACAATGGCCGGCATGCGGTTGTTCGGCGCGATCTTGAGGAAGGAGGGCTCGAACTGCTCGCCCTTGCCGATGTTCACAAAGTGCACATCGTAGGGCAGCCCGGTTTCCTCAAGAAAAATGGTGATTTTCCAGCCGTTGGGCGTCGGCCAGTAGTGAAGCTCAATCGGCTTGGTCTGGGTGGTCATGTGTCGTTGCCTCCAGGTGTTGGGCGCCGCGCGGTCGGGGAGGATCGCGGCGATACCCGGGCAGGTAAGCACCATCTGCACACTTTGCAACGCGCTCGCTGATAAACGATCCGTTATCTGCCCATAATGGGGGTGTTAACACTGCTGAACCCTGGATGAATGCACCTCTCAGTCTCGGTTCAGTCCGCGTCTGCCAAAGTGATGGCGACACTGAGGACGAACCAATGTTGATGCGCCGCTTTTCAATTGTCTGCCTGATCACCGCCCTCTTCGGCATGGGGCTCGCCATACTGGTCGCAGAGGCCGGCAGGCCTTCCGATCCCTGGCAGGACAACCGGCCGTTCTCCTGCTCCGCGGAGCAGGCCGCCCTTTGCGGCAGAACTGCGCTGCGCTGAACGAGACGAGTTGAGGTAAGAGACGATGCGGACGGTCACACATATGGCCCGGGGATTGATGTTTGCCGCCCTGATCGGCTCACCGCTGCTTGCGGTCCAGAACGTCCGTGCCGGTAATGAGAACATCATCGAAGGGGATTATGAACGCTCGAGCGGCGCCGGTCTCGTCCTGATGGTCAGCCTGAAGCGCTCGCGTTAGATCGGGTCGGGCCTTGAGAAGAAAAAGAATATCCATATAAAAGGCCATGGAACATAGAATATACCCTCAGCCCATTCAGACGATTTCGAGCCCCGAGCCTTTTGCCCGGAAAAGCTTTACCGATGCCCGCGAAGCCGTTGCGGCATTGAAGGCGCTCTATGAGCGCAACACCGCATTCCTGCGCGATGCCTTCGCGCAGGTGGCCAAAGACGGCGAGAGCGACCGCCGCTTTCGCGCCTTCTATCCCGAAATCAGCCTTGCCACGGGCTCCTACGCCCAGATCGATACGCGGCTTGCCTATGGCCATGTGGCTGCGCCCGGCGTCTATGCCACGACAATCACGCGGCCCGACCTCTTCGACGACTATCTGATCGATCAATTGAGCCTGGTCATCCGCAATCACGGCGTCCCCATCACCGTCTCCGAATCGGAAACACCGATACCGCTCCATTTTGCGTTCCTCCAGGACACTTATGTGGAGGGCTCGATAGCCGATCGGCTGAAACGGCCGTTGCGCGATCTTTTCGATGTGCCGGACCTCAACGCCACGGACGATCATATCGTCAACGGCACGCATGAGGCCCCGCCCGGCGAGCCCCTGCCGCTCGCACCCTTTACCGCACAGCGGGTCGACTATTCGCTGCACCGGCTTTCTCATTATACGGCGACCGCACCGGCGCACTTCCAGAACTTCGTGCTCTTTACGAACTACCAGTTCTATATCGACGAGTTCTGCGCGCTTGCCCGCGAGATGATGGCCGAGGGCGGAAACGGCTACACCTCCTTTGTGGAGCCGGGCAATATCATCACAAAGGCCGGCGAGACGAGCCCGTCCGCCAGCGCCCTTGCCCGTCTGCCGCAGATGCCGGCCTATCACCTGACGCGTGAAGGACATGCAGGGATCACCATGGTGAATATCGGTGTCGGCCCCTCCAACGCCAAGACGATTACCGACCATGTGGCGGTGCTGCGCCCGCATGCCTGGCTGATGCTTGGCCATTGCGCGGGCCTGAGGAACACGCAGGCGCTCGGCGACTATGTGCTGGCACATGCCTATGTGCGCGAGGACCACGTGCTCGACGACGACCTGCCCGTCTGGGTGCCGCTGCCGGCGCTGGCGGAGGTGCAGGTGGCGCTTCAGGAAGCGGTGGCCGAGATCACTGGACTTTCCGGCTATGAATTAAAGCGCATCATGCGCACCGGAACAGTCGCCACTATCGACAACCGCAACTGGGAACTGCGCGAACAGCGCGGACCGGTGCAGCGCCTCTCACAATCCCGCGCAATCGCGCTCGACATGGAATCGGCCACGATTGCCGCCAACGGTTTTCGCTTTCGCGTCCCCTATGGCACGCTGTTGTGCGTTTCGGACAAACCGCTGCACGGTGAGCTGAAGCTGCCGGGCATGGCCACCGATTTCTACAAGAGGCAGGTTTCGCAACATCTCAAGATCGGCATGAGGGCCGTAGAAAAGCTTGCAGCCATGCCGCCGGAACGGCTTCATTCGCGCAAGTTGCGAAGCTTTTTCGAGACCGCCTTCCAATAGCCCGAAAATGCGGTTAGGCGCTGCTGCATCGAGACGGAAACAATGGGCGCGAGGCAATGAAGAGACCGAGAATCGCATCAATGCTGCCGGCCTTTCTGGCCATCGGCGTGGTTCTGGTGTCTTTTCCGCTGGTCGCCGGTTTCTGGGGCAGGCTGCACCCTGCCCTCGATTCCATGGCGCATTTTCGCATTCACCTTGCCGTGCTGATCGCTCTTCTGGCCGCACCCCTGCTTTTTGTGAAAGGCTGGCGTCAGATCGGTGCGGCGGGAACCGTGCTTGGCATTGCAACGCTCAGCGCAACACTGCTTCCCGTTCAGGCGTCCACCGGTTCGGCAAGGGCCGGAGAGGCAGACGCGCCGGCGGCACGGTACAGGCTTCTGCAACTCAACCTGCGATATGACAATGCAACTCCCAAGCAGGTCTTTTCACTGATCGGCCGCACCAAGCCCGACATCGTCACGCTGAACGAAGTCTCGCGCATGTGGGTGGAAGAGCTGAAGTTTCTCGAAGCCGCGTATCCCTATCGCGTGATCTGCCCGCCGCCGGCGCGCATCGGCGGGGTTGCCATTCTCTCGCGCCGGCCCTTCGCCGACCCGTCCGCCTTTGCCTGCTATGACCGCGGTTCGATGGCCGTGGCGACGGTTCGGCTTGGCGCGGATGCGGTGGAGATCGGCACGCTGCATCTCGGCTGGCCCTGGCCGTTTGAACAGCATCGACAGGTGGGGCGTGTCGCGCCTGTGCTCGAACGCCTCCCCGATACCGCCATTCTGGCCGGCGACCTGAACGCAACCCCATGGAGCGTGACGGCCCACCTTGTGGCGGCAGCCGGGCGGCTGGATCTCTTGCCTGGGGTCGGTCCCACATGGATGAAGCCGATCGTGCCCGAAAGCCTCCACCGGCTCGTGGGGCTGCCGATCGACAATCTGTTCACCAAGGGCCGGATCGTGCCATTTTCGGTCGAGCGGCTGGAGGATGTCGGCTCCGATCACCTGCCCGTTCTGCTTGAATTCGGCATCATGCCCGGCAATGAGCCGGCCGAGGTGATCGAAGTGAAGCTCGCCAGAAACGGAAACTAGGGTCAGGACCTATTAATATGGCCGCAATGGTCGGCCTGATCTGTGCGGATACGCGAAGCAAGGCCGCAGGAAGACTTCATGTCTTTCAAGGTCTTGCGACAAAGTAGCCCGTGCTGATCAGGCCGATCCGAAGGACGCTCGATAAACCGGCGACCTGCCGCGTCAAACCCCTTGACCGGGGGAAAGGCCCCGCTCTGCGGGCTTTTCCTTGCATCTCTTGGTCTATCGAACGCCATTGTGGCCATATTAATAGGTCCTGACCCTAATCGGCCGGCTTCCTGCGCGCGATGACCAGATGGCCGGGAACCGGCTTTCCCATTTCATGCCGCACCACGATGCCGCCGATGGCGAGCCCCGCAAAGCCGTGCCTGGCGAGCATTTCGGCGAGATAGGTCTCGGAATGGGCGAAGCGCTGATGCGGCCCGACCATGAAGGCGCGCCCGGCGAGCACCTCGTCCGGCAGGGTCTCGCTTGAAAAGGCGAGAACCGCACCGTCCACGGATAGCTCCGCCGCGCCGGCGAAGAAAGCATCCAGATCGCCCAGATAGGGCAAAACATCGGTCGCGGTGATCAGATCGAAGGGTTCGACATCCGCGTGATGGAGAAAGTCCACCGCATCGCCCACATAGAGCGCGTCGTAGACCTCTTTCTCGTCGGTGACCTCAATCATGGTCTCCGAAAGATCAATGCCGGTGATGTGGTCCGCGATGTCGCGCAGAATCTCTCCGGCAAGCCCCGTTCCACAACCGAGATCCAGCATGCGGCTGAACGGCCCCGGCGCCACCTCATCCAGCGCCCTGCGGGTCAGTGCCGGCACATCGTAGCCGAGTTGATCGACCAGAATGCTCTCAAACGCGCCGGCGTGCTGGTCGAACAGGGTCGCCACATAGGCTTCCGATGCGCGCGCCGGCGTCTCGCCCCGTCCCATAGACGCAAGCCGCACCGCGGCACCGCCATGGTCGGCAGGATCGAGAGCGAGCACCTCCCGATAGGCGGCAGCGGCAGCATCAAGATCGCCGGCCTTTTCGAGCGCAAGGGCGCGGTTATAGGCCTCGGCCAGCGCCTCTTCGTCGATGGGGCTGGTGGTTCCGCTTTCGGGGTCGGGCTCGGACAATGGTGTTACATCCCGGTATAGACGGGCCCCTCGCCGCCCTGCGGCGGCACCCAGTTGATGTTCTGGTTGGGGTCTTTGATGTCGCAGGTTTTGCAATGAACGCAGTTCTGCGCGTTGATGACGAAACGGGCATCGGCCACATCGCTGCCATCGGTGAGCGCATTGCCGTCAGCATCCACCCATTCATAGACACCCGCAGGACAGTAGCGCGAGGACGGACCGGCATAGACGGCGTATTCCGACGTCTTCTGCAGCTCCATGTCCTTCACCTGAAGATGAACCGGCTGCTCCTCCTCGTGATTGGTGTTGGACAGGAATACGGAGGAAAGACGGTCGAAGGTGAGCACACCGTCGGGTTTCGGGTAGTCTATCGGCTTGTGCTTTGCGGCCGGCTCCAGCGAAGCCGCGTCGGTCTTGCAATGTTTCAGGGTGCCGAACAGCGAGAAGCCGAACAGCGAGTTCATCCACATGTCGAAGCCGCCAATGCCGACGCCAGAAGCGTGCCGAAGCGCGACCAGAGCGGCTTGACGTTGCGCACCTTCTTCAGGTCCTTGCCGATGTCCGAGGCGCGCCAGGCGGCCTCATAGCTTCCAGCGTGTCATTGCCACGCCCCGCGCCCAGCGCTTCCACGACATGCTCGGCGGCAAGCATGCCCGAGAGGACCGCATTGTGAGACCCTTTGATGCGCGGAACATTGACGAAGCCTGCCGAGCACCCGATGAGCGCACCTCCGGGGAAGACAAGCTTTGGCACGGACTGATAGCCGCCCTCCGTGATGGCGCGGGCGCCATAGGAGATGCGCTTGCCACCTTCAAACGTCTTGCTGATCGCGGGATGCGTCTTGAAACGCTGGAATTCCTGGAAGGGTGAGAGGAACGGGTTTTTGTAGTTCAAGTGAACCACGAAACCGACCGCCACCTGATTGTTTTCCAGATGATAGAGGAAAGAGCCGCCGCCGGTTTTCATGTCGAGCGGCCAGCCGAAGGAATGCTGGACGAGACCCGGCCTGTGGTTCTCCGGCTTGACCTCCCAGAGCTCTTTCAGGCCGATGCCGAATTTCTGGGGTTCGCGATCCTTGGAAAGGCCGAATTTCTCGATCAGCTGCTTGGCGAGCGAACCGCGCACGCCCTCGCCGATCAGGACATATTTGCCCAGAAGCGCCATGCCAGGCTGATAGTTGGGACCGTGCGAGCCATCGCGCTCGACGCCCATATCGCCGGTGGCGACACCGATGACCGCGCCATCGTCGTTGTAGAGCACTTCGGCGGCAGCAAAGCCCGGATAGATTTCAACGCCCAGTCCCTCGGCATAGCCTGCAAGCCAGCGGCAGACATTGCCGAGCGAGACGGCGTAATTGCCGTGATTGTTCATCAGCGGCGGCATCAGAAAATTGGGAATGCGCATGGAGCCCGCCGGCCCGAGAACCAGAAACTGATCGTCGGTGACGGGTGTCTTGAACGGGTGATCGGGATCGTCGCGCCACTCCGGCAGAAGCCGGTCGATGCCGATGGGATCGACGACAGCACCAGACAGGATGTGCGCGCCGACTTCACCGCCCTTTTCGAGAACGACGACGGAAAGCTCCGGGTTCAGCTGCTTGAGCCGGATGGACGCGGCCAGCCCCGCCGGCCCTGCGCCGACGATGACCACATCGAATTCCATGCTTTCGCGTTCCACTTCGCTCATTCCACCCTCCGCAGTCTTTTTCTCTCGCGCGCCCCTGCTCTCGTTTCGTGCCGGCGCGATCCGGATACCCATCAGTCCCGCATAACGGTTTCAACGCCGGGCTATAGCGCATCCGCGCGCCTGTCGAAACCGGAGATGTTGCATCAATCCATTCCTGTTTGACGCCAACTGATATTACTTTAACGTAAACGTAAATAATTGAGAAATCAGGCGTAGGCAATTCCTGTTTGCCTCCCGGATCGAATCCAAGCAGTTTCAGCCTGTTTCACGATGGAGGGTGCGGGACATGCATAGCAACACCGCGCATGCCCAGTTTGACCGTGTTCGATCTTGAAGCGACTTTGTTGTGCGCGGTTTGTGGTTCGGCGGGCTCACCAGGAGGGTGAGTGCATGACTGCAAAGTCCCGCATTCCTCCTGAGGACCCTGTCAAACAATGCGCCACATCAATGCAGTGGCGTGTCATCTACCATGAAGGAAGTGGCTATGAGTGAAAACCGGCTATTGGCGGCATACAGACAAAGACCGGTTGCCGTGACCGCTTTCTGCGTACTCGCGATCCTTGCCATTCAGGCGTTTTTCCTGAAGTTCATGGGGCAGACGACGATCTGCGACTGCGGGACGGTGAAGCTCTGGTATTCGGACCCATCGGGGCCTGAAACCTCCCAGCACATCGGCGACTGGTACACCTATTCGCACTTCCTGCATGGGCTGCTGTTCTATGGGCTCATCTGGCTTGTCGCGCCGCGTATGCCGGTCGGCTATCGCCTTGCGCTGGCCGTGGGGCTCGAAGCCGCCTGGGAAATGGCCGAAAACACGCCCATGGTGATCAACCGCTACCGGGAATCGGCGCTCGCCCAGGGTTATTACGGAGACAGCGTGATCAACTCGCTCTCGGACACGTTTGCCACCATCGTCGGCTTCTTCGTCGCGCGATTATCGCCCCTCTGGCTCAGCATTCTTCTGGTGGTTGCGACGGAGATTTTCATGGCGGTCATGATCCGTGACAATCTCACGCTCAACATTCTCCAGCTTGTCTATCCCTCGCAGGCGATTTCCAACTGGCAGTTGGGCGGCTGAAGCCGCCGGCGATACCGTTTCTCCAGAACACCAAACGGCGGTATAATACGGCAGGAAGGGAGGTGTCGTCCTGCCCCGTGCCATGTCCATAACCGCATTCCTCCTGTCTGCAGCCCTTCTGGGCGCAGGGCCGGGAGACGACGGACGCTGGCAGGCCGGACAATATTCCTTTTCCGATGAGCTTGGCGGGTTCCGCATCCAGGCGGTTTCGGGGACAGGCTCGCGCAGCGACCCCGTGCTCCTTAGGCAGAAGCTTTATACGGCCTCTGCCGTTGTGCTGGTCATCCGCACCACCGGGGAGGTGCCGCGTTACGCCTATGACGAACGGGCCGGCGCCGGCTACCTCTTCATCGAAATCGAGACGCTCAATGCAAGCAACCTGCCCTGGGTGGAATTTGAATTCGAACTGCAGGAGATGCGCGGCATCTCGAGTGTCTACGGGGACGGTCTCTCCTTCGATCAGAGGAATGTCGGCTCCGCCCAGATCGGCTCCAGCGCATTTGCCACCCACGACCGTAAATTCGAGCCCTATGACCGGCTTCTGTTTCAGTCAGGCACGGTCGATGCGGGCCATTCGGTGACATTTCGGCTCCTGATCACCGACCTGACGCCGAAGCCGGTATTTTATCTGGTGCAGGACCCGCGCATTCCCGCTTCCTGAACTTGCAACCACAGGCAAAGAAAGAGAAAGTGCCTCTTTCAACATATGCCGACAATCAGGATTTCGGACGCAATGGATTCCGCTGGACTAAGGGAGCTGCTGAACTTCTACGCCGATGCCGGCGTGGACGAGCCCCTTCTGGAGGAAGCGGCGGACCGGTTCGAGGAAACACGCACAGAAGCCGAGAAAAGGGCCGCCCAGCGCCAGCCTGCACAGCAGAAGGCGGTTGCGGCCCCGCAGGCCCGGCCAGCCGCTCCCGCTGCAGCCAGAGCAGCGGTTCCGGACGATGCGCAGGCCGCACGGGCGCGCGAGATAGCAAAAAGCGCCGAAAGCCTGGACGCTCTGCGCGAGCAGCTTTCCGCCTTCGACGGCTGCAACCTGAAGACAACGGCAAAAAACACCGTTTTTGCCGATGGCAACCCGCAGGCCGGCGTAATGTTCGTCGGCGAAGCGCCGGGCCGCGACGAGGATATTCAGGGCCTGCCCTTCGTCGGCCGCTCCGGCAAGCTGCTCGACCGGATGCTGGTGGCAATCGGGCTCGACCGCACATCCGTCTACATCTCCAACGTGATCCCGTGGCGGCCACCGGGCAACCGGGACCCCTCCCCTCTGGAGACGGAAATCTGTCGCCCGTTCATCGAACGGCACATCGAGCTTGTTTCGCCCAAAATTCTCGTGACGCTCGGGAACCCTTCCACCAAGCTACTCCTGAACACACAGACCGGCATCATGCGGATGCGTGGCAACTGGGCCGAGCACAGGACGCCGTCGGGCCTCGAAATCCCAACGATGCCGACGCTGCACCCGGCCTATCTCCTGCGCAACCCGGCACACAAGAAGCTCGCCTGGCATGATTTCCTGGCCATCAAACTCAAGCTGGAAGAAGCAGTCTGAGACTGCAAGCGAATGCGAATTAAGGCCGCATTAACGCTGTTGGCGCAGAGTGGCGCATCTCAACAACGTCCCGGAGTCGAGCATGTTTGTTCGCGTCAGTTCCGGGGGGCGCCTGATTTTTCTGTTACCTTTCCTCATTTTTGGACCAAGAGCCGCGGTCGGCGCTGATCTGGTGATCGGCGGTCCGCCTGTGCCACCCAGCGTGGAAAACGCACCCTTGTTGCTCAAATTCGGACCGCGGTTTTCCGGCTTCATTGAAGTCAACTCTGCCCTGGGTAAGGCGAGCCTGGATGAAGATTCTGGCAAAAGCAGCGGCTGGGCACTACGCGGAGCGGTCAACCTGCCAGTCAGGGAGCGTTGGAATGTCCAGCTCGACGGCCAGTTCGCAAAACTGAAGTTCGAAGACCTTTCCGACCAGACGATGGATTTCGGAGCGCATGCCTATTATCGCAGGGAGAACCGCTACGCCGTCGGTCTCTACGCACAATATGAGCGGCTATCCGCCGAGACCCTGGCACTTGGGCCCATGGAAACGTCAGCCGGGCTGGAAGGTGCGGTTTTTCTCAGCCAGTCGACGGTTCTGGGCCGGGTGGGCCTGGGCAAGGGGCGTCTGGAAGAGCAGGATGCGTCCAAGCTCAACGGCCTTATCGGCGCACGCTATTATCACACAGACAATCTGCGTTTCGATCTGGATGCCGGATTTGAGCAATTGCTGAGCGACGATGCGGCGCTGAAGACCTACTCCGTGTCTACCGCCGCCAACTATCGGCTCTCGAACAGACCAGTCACTGCCTTTGGCGGATATCGCTACCGTTCCTCCTCGCTGACATCGGGCGAGACCCATAGCGAGGATATGAAATCTCACGGCATCGTGGCAGGGTTTCGCTATCATTTCGGTTCCACCAGCCTGAAAGACGAAGAGCGCAACGGCCCGCTCTGGACCGCCGCGCCATATCTCGATTACTGAAGAATCGAAGGCCGGGCCGTGCGGTTGCGCGGTCCCGGACCCTCTCAACCTCGTGCGGCGCGCAGAGCTGCCAGCTGAAGCAGAGCGAACACCGCGACTGCAACGGCCTGAACGCAGACGAACGCTATGCCAAGCGGATTGGGAGCGACCCAGCCGCTTGCGAGCAGGGCGAAACTCGCCACAACCCAGACGGCGTTGAGCAGAACAATGTCGATCAGCACAAGGCGCGGTGTTTTCGCACGCGCGGCAATCACCAAAAGCATCGTCACGAACGGCACCAGCACAACACCGGCCCAGAACAGAAGCGCTTCAGGCAGGGCGAGAAGACGCGATAGCGGGCCGGCCGCGACAACAAGGAGCAGCGCGGCACCGCCACTCATGGCAGCGTCGAACCGAAGCGTTTTCCTCAGTGTGGGTGTAAGGGCGAGCGACATGTTCTTGTCCTTCCTGCAAGGGGTTTGTGGCGAGCCAGTTACGGCGTTGACGCAGTGAAGCCTGTGGGATGAACCGCCGCCTGGCGATTACGTGAGAGGTAATGGAAATGTGCGGCGGACAGCTTTAGGGTCTCCGCCATGGAGATTGAAAACACCATCGCATCGAAGAGCAATGCCGGTTCCCTGCTCAAAGAATGGCGCGAAAGACGGCGCATGAGCCAGCTTCACCTGGCGCTCGAAGCCGGCATCTCGCAACGCCATCTGAGCTTCGTTGAAAGCGGGCGATCCAACCCGTCACGCGACATGGTTCTGCTGTTGTCGGAAAGCCTCTCCGTGCCGCTTCGGCAACGCAACCGCATTCTGCTGGCCGCAGGCTATGCGCCCGGCTTTTCCGAGCGGGACCTGAATGATCCGACACTGAAGCCGGCGATGGACGCGGTGCAGACCGTGCTCGACGGCCATGCGCCCAACCCCGCCATCGCCATCGACCGCCACTGGACAATGATCGCCGCGAACGGGGCCATCGCGCCGCTGCTCAGGGGCGTAACGAACGTGGAACTCCTAAAGCCGCCCGTGAACGTGCTACGCCTCAGCCTGCATCCCGAGGGCCTTGCGCCCAGCATTGTCAATCTCGTCCCCTGGCGGGCGCATGTTCTGGAAAGCTGCGCCAGCTCATCGACCAGACCGCCGATCCGCAACTGACATCTCTGGAAAAGGAACTCGCGGCCTATCCCGTTAAAAAGAACGGGCCGGAGTCGCGGCCCCAGGCGGCAGACATGATAGCTGTTCCGCTTCGGCTGCGTCTTGGTGAAACCGAACTCTCGTTCATCACCACAACGACCGTGTTCGGCACACCGCTCGACGTGACGCTGTCGGAAATCGCCATTGAAAGCTTTTTCCCGACCGACGCTGCAACCGCCGCCTTTCTGCGGCAATTGCACGATGGCGCTTCATGAGGCCGGCGGCACGAAACGACGGGCTGCCACGCGCTTGAGGCCGAGCCGGCGCTCGCGCCAGATGATGAAGAGCCCTGCCCCGATGACAATCATGCCGCCCACCAGCGTGTAGAGGGTCGGAACATCGCCGAAGGCGAAATAGCCGATGACGATGGCCAGAAGCATGGAGGTGTATTCAAACGGCGCGATGGTCGAGAGTTCCGCGTGCCGGTAGCACTCTGTCATGAGAATCTGCGCCACACCCCCGCACACACCAGCCCCCGCCAGAGCGAGATATTGCTCACGCGAGAGATCGGCCCAGCCGAAGGGAATGGTAAACAGGGAGAGCACGGTGGCCGTGACCGAGAACCACAGGACGATGGTGGCGGTCTTCTCCGTCTGCACGAGGCGGCGCACGAGGAGCATGGCGACCGCCGAGCCCGTCGCCCCGCACAGGGCTGCGATGACACCCACCGCCTGAGCGGCTTCAAGGCCGGCATCGCCGGTAAGCAGAGTGAGTTTGGGCCAGGCGATGATGATAACGCCAACAAAACCGACGGCGACGGCGCTCCAGCGGTAGATGCGCACGACCTCGCCCATGAAGATTGCCGACAGCACCACAACGATGAGCGGTTGCGCATAGTTGAGCGTGATTGCATCGGGCAGCGGCAGGCGCGTCAACGCGAAGAAGCCGAGCCCCATGGCCGTGACGCCGACAAGGCCGCGCATGATGTGACTGACGGGGTGTGTGGTGCGAAACGCCGTTGCCAGTTCCCGACGCCAGGCGAGCATGGCGATGATCGGAAATATGGCAAAGAAGGAGCGGAAGAAGACGATCTGGCCGGACGGCACCATCCCCGCCGATTTGATCAGCGAGGACATCATGACGAACACGGAGACCGAAATGACCTTCAGCGCGATGCCCATTAATGGCTGGCGTTCAGCGCCGACTTCGGTCACAGCGGGCATGATCTGTTTTCCTATAAGGCCGGTAAGGACGCAGGACAGTGCATCGAATTGATCGAGCGTGGCTGCATCACGCCGCGTCCCTGGCCTGCCGGATCATCTCCCACACACGCGATGGCGTGGTGGGCATGTCGATATGGGCAATGCCATGGGCACGGTAGAGCGCATCCGTCACCGCGTTGAGAACCGCCGGCGTGGCGCCGATCGTGCCAGCCTCGCCTGCCCCCTTTATGCCCATCGCGTTGGTGGTCGAGGGCACGTTGCGGGTCTCAAAATGAATGAACGGAAGATCGTCGGCACGCGGCATCGCGTAGTCCATAAAGCTCGCAGTGACCAATTGCCCATCCTCCGAGTAGACCGTGTCTTCCGTCAGTGCCTGCCCGAGGCCCTGCGCAACACCGCCATGGACCTGCCCGGCAAGCAGGATCGGGTTTACGGTAGCGCCGAAATCGTCGACGATCCAATAAGCAATGACTTGCGTGCGGCCGGTTTCCGGATCGATTTCGACTTCGCAGATGTGCGTACCATTGGGATAGGTCGCCTCTTCCTGCACGAACTCGCCGAAGCCCTCCAAATCCTCAGGCGCTTTTGCGGCCCTGGCGATGGCTGCAAAATCGACCGCGCGGTCCGTGCCGACAATGCGCGCTGCACCGCCGGACAGTTCGATGTCATCGACGGACGCTTCCAGTTCGTCCGCCGCCAGTTTTCGGATTTTCTCGGCGAGGTCTTCGCCGGCCCGCGCGGCCGAGACGCCGCCCAGCGGAATGGAGCGCGACCCGCCCGTGCCACCACCGGATGCCAGCTCGTCCGTGTCGCCCTGACGCACGGTGATCCGGTCTATGTCGATATTGAGTTTGTCGGCCACGAATTGCGCATAGGCGGTGGCGTGTCCCTGGCCGTTGGACTGGGTGCCGATCAGAAGCGTGACGGTGCCATCGTCGTTCAGCCGCACATGGGCAGGCTCCGAACCGGCAAAGGCGCAGGCTTCAATATAGGTGGCCATGCCGATGCCGCGCAGTTTGCCGTTGCGCCGCGATTCCTCAAGCCGCTCATCGAACGTGGCCCAGCCGGCGTTCTCCATGCATTTGTTCATGTGCCCCTCGAACTCGCCGACGTCGTAAAGGCGGCCAGTCTGGGTACGATAGGGAAACTGCTCGGGCCTGATGAAGTTGCGGCGGCGGATTTCGTCACGCCCGATGCCAAGATCGCGCGCACAGGCGTCCACCAGCTTCTCAAGCAGGAATGCAGCCTCCGGGCGGCCCGCCCCGCGATAGGCATCCACCGGGCAGGTGTTGGTGTAGACGCCGTTGATCGTCACATCGAGCGCCTGAATGTCATAGACGCCTGTCGACATGGAGACGCCGACAAACGGGATGAATGGGCCGTACTGTGAGATATAGGCGCCCATATTGGCCATGAGATCGACCCGCAGGCCAAGGAAACGCCCGTCGCCATCCATCGCCATCTCGGCGGTCACAACATTGTCGCGCCCCTGCGCATCGGTCATGAAATGCTCATTGCGGTCACCGGTCCACTTGACCGGGCGGCCAAGCCGCTTCGCCGCCTCCATGACCATCGCGTATTCACGATAGACGAAGGTTTTCGGGCCGAAACCGCCACCGACATCCGGCGTAATCACGCGCAGGTTTTCCGGCTCGATGCCGAAGGTCTTGCACAGAATGCCGCGCATGGAATGAACGCCCTGCGAACCGGTGGTCAGCACGTAGCGGTTTTCGTCATCGCGCCATTCGGCAAGTGCCGCGCGCGGCTCCATATAGTTGCAGACGAGACGGTTGTTCACGAATTCAATACGGGTGACATGCTCAGCCCTGGCGAATGCCGCGTCCGATTTTTCCCTGTCGCCCACGTGGTAAAGAAAGGCGCGGTTTGAGCCGAGCTCCGGCCAGACCAGCGGAGCATCCTCGGAAAGGGCGGCGGCGGTCGAGGCTATGGCTTCCTCATCGTCGAAATCGATTTCGATCAGTTCAGCTGCGTCCTGCGCCTGCGCCCGGCTTTCCGCCACCACCAGCGCCACCGCATCGCCCACATACTGCACGCGATCACGACACAGGATAGGAATGTCGCGCGTGGGGGCGCGTGTTCCGTCGGGCTGTTTCTGCATGGCGCCGGAGCGCAGATCCTTCAGATGCGCCACATCCGCACCCGTGAGCACCAGATGGACACCCGGTGCTGCCCTTGCCTCCTCGACCGACGCAATGGTGAATGTGCCCTTGGCAACAGGCGAACGCACCACGTAGAGATGCAGCGTGCCTTCGGGCAGGAAATCGTCCGTGTAGCGTCCCCGGCCCGTAATGAATGCCGCATCTTCCTTGCGGCGCACGGAGGCACCCATCCCGAATTTCGGCGTCATCACAGTCATGCGGAATCCCTTCTGGCCAATCGCGAATTGGCCGATGTTCGGTGAGCTGGCTGGAAACAGTCGAGCGACATATGCTGTCTTAGTTTTGTCGAGCCTAATGATTGTGTAAAGAGCAACAATTCGATTTTGTTGGACCAGACAGCCCACAGATTGCCGGCCTGCGCCCCGGGCCCTAGAAAGAGTTGAGATGCGTACAGAAAGCGGCCAGATTTTTCGTCTCGAAGACTACCAGCCGAGCAACTACCTCATTCCGGAGGTAGCGCTGGATTTTCAGCTGAACGCCGAGGAAACGCTGGTAACGGCCAGGCTTCAGGTGGAACGCATCGCCCGCGCTCCCGCCGACGCTCCCCTGATTCTGGATGGCGACGGGCTGGTGCTGGAAGCCCTTGCGGTCAATGGCACCGAGGCGGAGCCTGCCGATTATGATGCCTCTCCCGACCGACTGACGATCAGCCGGCTGCCGGCCTCGCGCCGGTTCGAGCTGACCATCGTGACCCGGATCGCGCCATCGAAGAACACGACGCTGATGGGGCTCTACGTTTCCAGTGGTGTTTTCTGCACCCAGTGCGAGGCCGAGGGCTTCCGCCGCATCACCTATTTCCTCGACCGGCCAGACATTCTGTCCGTCTATACCGTGCGCATGGAAGCAGATCGCAAAGACGCGCCGCTTCTTCTGTCGAACGGCAATCCGGTGGAAAGCGGTGATCTCGCCGCCGGGCGTCATTTCGCCGTCTGGCACGACCCCTTCCCAAAACCCTCCTATCTGTTCGCTCTCGTGGCCGGCGATCTCGGTGTGGTGAAAGACCGCTTTACGACCGCTTCCGGGCGCGAGGTCGACCTCGGCATCTATGTCGAGCACGGGAAGGAAAAACGGGCGGCCTACGCGATGGACGCGCTGAAGCGCTCGATGCGTTGGGACGAGGAACGTTTCGGGCGGGAATACGACCTCGACGTGTTCAACATCGTCGCCGTCTCGGATTTCAACATGGGCGCGATGGAGAACAAGGGGCTCAATGTCTTCAACGACAAGTATGTGCTTGCCGACGAGGACACGGCCACGGATGTCGATTTCGCCAATATCGAGGCGATCATCGCGCATGAGTATTTCCACAATTGGACAGGCAACAGAATCACTTGCCGGGATTGGTTCCAGCTCTGCCTGAAGGAAGGTCTGACGGTTTTCCGCGACCATGAATTCTCCGCCGACGAGCGCTCGCGCGCCGTCAAGCGCATCGCCGAAGTGCGCGGCCTGCGCGCGCATCAGTTTCCCGAGGATCAGGGCCCGCTGGCCCATCCGGTGCGGCCGCGTCGCTACCGCGAGATCAACAATTTCTACACGGCGACCGTTTACGAGAAGGGCTCGGAAGTTGTCCGCATGCTGCGCACCATTCTGGGCGAGGACGCCTTTCGGGCCGGCATGGACCTCTATTTCGAGCGGCATGACGGGCAGGCCGTAACCATCGAGGATTTTGTAAAAGCCTTCGAGGACGCTTCCGGGCGGGACCTCAGCCAGTTCTCGCTCTGGTACCATCAGGCCGGCACGCCCAATGTGGCGCTTTCATCGCGCTATGACGGCAAGGAAAAAGCGCTGACAGTGGAGATCGAACAATCGGTGCCGCCCACGCCCTCCGAAAGCCGCAAACGCCTGATGCACATACCGCTCGCCTTCGGCCTTGTCGGGCCTGACGGGAGAGACCTCGACTACCAGAGCGCGGAAGGGGCGAGCGTCGAAAACGGTGTGATCCACCTGCGCAAGCGCAGACACCAGATCGTGTTCAAGGGGGTGAAGGCGCGTCCCGTCCTGTCGATCAACCGGGGTTTTTCGGCCCCGGTGACCCTTTCGGTTGAAAGCCGGGCCGATGAACAGCTTTTCCTCGCCCGCCACGACAGCGACCCCTTCTCGCGCTGGCAGGCGCTGAACACGCTTCTGACGGATGCGCTGATTGCCGCGAGCAATGCGGTGCGCGGCGGCAAGAAGCCGGTGTTTGAGGACGAACTCATCTCGGTGACCATCGACCTCGCTGCAGACGAAACGCTCGAAGAGGCTTTCCGCGCGCTGATCCTGAGCGTTCCGGGTGAAGCCGATGTGGCACGCGAAATCGGCCGGGACATCGACCCGGATGCGATCCACACCGCACGCGGGGCGCTACTGATGGCCATTGCGCAGGCGGGAAGCCAGACTTTCCGCGCGCTTTACGAGCGTCTGCTCGACAATGCGCCGTTTTCTCCGGATGCGCGCAGCGCGGGCCGCCGTGCCCTGCGCAACACGCTGATTGAATTTCTCGCGCTGGAGGATGCCGGCCCCGACGCCGCATGCCGGCAGTTCGAGGACGCCGACAACATGACGGAGCGCGCGGGCGCGCTCACCGTTCTGGCGCAGCATTTCCACGACACCGACGTCGGGCGGGCAGCGCTCGCGGCTTTCGAGAAACGTTACCGTGACAACCCGCTGGTGCTCGACAAATGGTTCCAGATCCAGGCGATGATCCCATCGGCCGCGACGGTTTCCCTGCTTCGCAGCCTGATGGAGCATCCGCACTTCTCGCTTGCAAACCCGAACCGCGTGCGGGCGCTCGTGGGCACGTTCTCCATGGCGAACCAGACGGCGTTCCATAGCGCCGATGGCGAGGCTATCGTCTCGTCGCTGAGACGGTCGCCGCGCTCGACAGTCACAATCCACAGGTGGCGGCGCGTCTTGCCACCGCGTTCCGCTCCTGGCGGTCGCTTGAAAAGGGCCGGCGCGAGCACGCGCGCAAGCTTCTTTCCGAGATGGCCAAGCGGAAAGACCTCTCGCGCGACCTTGCCGACATTCTGGAACGAACGCTCGCCTGAGGGCGGGCGTTAATATCTTTTTTACCAAGACCACTGGACAAGGCGAATCACCTTTGATTCCTTATGGATGATTCGGCAGCAGGCGGAGCCGAATCACCGAACTTAACAAGGAACGAGGGAGCCCGTCGGATGGCGAAGGCAGGGGGTTGGGCTTTGCCCCTGATTGCGGGCATGGCTGCCGGGCCACGAACCCGACGCGCAAGGCGCATGGGACTGGCAGGCAACGCCAAGATTATTGCAGCTCCGGCCTATGAACGTCTTCTGGCCATAGAGCCCTATCTGCGCCGTTCCATTCCGGTTCTGATCATCATCTTTCTTCTGGTGCTGGCGGCAGCACGGCTTCTCTCGCTCTTCACCTGGCGCGACGACATCGAACGCGACGCACGGACCATGCTCGCGCTGGCGGCGGATTCGCTGGCCGCAAGCGTGGCAATCGACACGACCGAGACCGAGCCGGCACAGAAGGCGCGCATGCTCATCGAAGAAGCGATGCGCCGCGCCGGATCGGAAGACGAACGCGTGCTCGCCATCACCGATGAACATTTTGGCGTCCTGGCCACCTCGCCCAACGGACAGAACCTCATCGGTCGCTCGCTCGAAGACGTGTTGACGGGCGGCCAGCCGCTCTTCCTGTTCGGCGCGCGCGCCGGAGTGATGAATGTGGAGATTGCTGGTGAGCAGTGGCTGGCGTCGCTTGTCCATGTTGCCGGTCAGGAGGGCGCTGCCGTCGCCCTCACCTCACGCGACAGTCTCTTTGCCGACTGGCGCCGCTCCGTTTCGATGAATGTTTCGCTGTTTGCCCTGACCGCGGGCATCCTTATGGTGATCCTCTACGCCTATTTCAGCCAGGCCGCGCGCGCCAGGCTGCCGACCGAATTTACATGGAAGCACACCAGCGCATCGACATGGCCATGGTGCGCGGCAAATGCGGCCTCTGGGACTGGGACATGGTGCGCGGCAAGATGTTCTGGTCGCGCTCCATGTTCGAGATGCTGGGCTACGAGACGACCGACGAGATGCTTTCCTTCGGTGAGGTCGCGGCAATCATCCATCCCGACGATGGCGATCTGTTCGATCTGGCCAACCGCATCATGGCGCGCGAGATCGATCATGTGGATCGTGTCTTCCGTATGAAACGCGCCGACGGACAGTGGGTCTGGGTGCGCGCGCGGGCGCAGGTGGTAGACCCGAACGCGCCTGAGCTGCACCTGATCGGCATCGCCGTGGATGTGACCGAGCAGCGCACGCTTGTGCAGCAGACGGAAGCGGCCGATCAGCGGCTGCGCACGGCGATCGAGAGCATCGGCGAGTCCTTCGTGCTGTGGGACTATGCCGAGCGGCTCGTCATGTGCAACACCAAATACAAGCAGGATCTGGGCGTCGACCAGAGCGTGATCGTCTCCGGCGCGCGTCGCCGCGACATCGAAGCGCTGGCACCGGCCTTCCGCTCAGAACGCAGACTGGCTGTGCCCTCGGGCAATGGCAATGGCGCCACCTATGAACGACAGCTCGCGGACGGGCGCTGGCTGCAGGTGACGGAACTGAAAACGCGCGACGGCGGCACGGTCTCCGTCGGCACCGACATTACCCAGCTCAAGCAGCACCAGGGCAAGCTTGTCGACAGCGAGCGCCGATTGATGGCGACCATTCACGATCTCAGCCTCGCGCGCCGCGCCGAGCAGGAGCGCACACGCGAACTCAGTGAGCTCAACCGCAAATACATGCGCGAGACCGAGCGTGCCGAGGCGGCAAACCGGGCAAAATCCGAATTCCTGGCCAACATGTCGCACGAGCTGCGCACGCCGCTCAACGCGATCATCGGTTTCTCGGAAGTGATGGAGTCGGGCATGTTCGGGCCGCTCGGATCTGAGCGCTACGAGGAATATGTGCGCGACATCTGTTCGAGCGGTTCCTACCTGCTCGGCGTCATCAACGACATTCTCGACATGTCGAAGATCGAAGCCGGCCAGTTCTCGGTCGATTGCGAGGAAATCGATCTGTGCCCACTGATCCGCGAGACCGTGCGGGTGGTAGAGCTCCAGGCAGCGGAGAAATCGATCGCCATGAAGATGGACATCCCAGAGCGGATGCAGGTTTTTGCCGACCGCCGCGCAATCAAGCAGATCGTCATCAATCTGCTGTCCAACGCCGTAAAGTTCACCGGCGAAGGCGGGCATATATCGCTGCGCGCGCGCAAGGTCGGGCCGGCGGTCACGCTCACCATTGAGGATTCAGGCTGCGGCATCCCGCGGGATGCCCTGAAAAAGCTCGGCCGCCCCTTCGAACAGGTTCAGAACCAGTTTTCCAAGAACCACACGGGCTCCGGCCTTGGCCTTGCCATTTCCCGCTCGCTGGCAGAGCTGCATGGCGGCGTTCTGAAAATCCGCTCGACGGAAGGCGTCGGCACCATCGTATCGGTGCGCCTGCCTGCGGAAGAGCGCAAGAAGCCGGCCGTGGCCGCCTGAGTTAAACGACCGGACCAACCAGTTCTTCGAACAGCCGCCTCACCCTGCCCGCCGTTTCTTCCACATGCGCTTCCAGAATGCCGAGTTCCGGCAGGTCGGTCTGCCGCAACATGAGGTCGGCGAAGCCGGGCGGCGCCTCGTCCGGATCAAAACCGCCTTCAAGGCAAAGTCGTGTGGTCTGCGTGAGCGTCATATAGAGGTGATGCGCATCGACGAGTTCCTGGCGCGCCTGAGGCGCGCAGAACGTCTCTGAAAGAGAGGACAGAACCTCACTGGTGGCAGTCGCTTCGCGTTCGGACGGGGTGTTTCTGGTCAACACGGCCACCTGGGCAATGAATTCGAGGTCGATGAGGCCGCCCGGAACAAGCTTCAGATCCCAGACGTCGCGGGCAGGCTTCTCCTCTTCCAGTAGCCGACGCATCTCGGCTGCTTCGTTGCGGATCTTCTGCGTGTCCCGTGGCAGGGCGAGGATGTCGTGCACCTCCTTTTCGACACGCTCGATCAGCGCCCTGTCACCGGCGAAGGCGCGCGCACGCGTGAGTGCCATGTGCTCCCAGGTCCAGGCATCGTTGCGCTGATAGCGCGCAAAAGCATCGATATGCGTGGCGACCGGCCCCTTGTTGCCTGAGGGGCGAAGGCGCAGGTCGAGCTCGTAGAGCACGCCCTCTGCGGTCGGCGCGGAGACGGCGGCAATCAGCCTCTGGGTCAGGCGCGCGTAATATTCCGAAGGCGCCAGCGCTTTCTGCCCGTCCGAATAGTCGGCATCCTCGTCGTGATCGTAAAGCAGGATCAGATCTATGTCTGAACCCGCCGTCAGCTCGCGGCTGCCAAGCTTTCCCATGCCCAGAATGGCGACGCGTCCGCCGGCGATGCGACCGTGGCGCCCGGCGAAGTTCTCAACCACCGCCTCGAGCGCGGACTCAACCGTGAGATCGGCCAGGTCCGAAAACGCCTTGCCGGCGCGCGCGGAATCGATGGCCCCGGTCAGGAGCCTGATACCGATCAGAAACTTCTGCTCGGCCGCAAAAATGCGCAGCCTGTCGAGTATTTCCTCGTAGATCTGCGCGCCAGCCAGAAAGGTCTCCAGCCGCTCAGAGAGATAGGCCCGGTCGGGGAGCTCGGAGAGTAGCGCCGGATCGAGAAGTCCGTCGAACACGTGGGGCCGCCTGGTGATGATCGCGGCCAGGCGTGGCGCTGCGCCCATGATGCTCACCAGCATGTTGAGCAGGGCCGGATTGGACTGCAATAGCGAGAAAAGCTGAATGCCGGCCGGCAGTCCTGCCAGAAAGGCATCGAAGCGCAACAGCGCCTCATCGGCACGCCGCGTGCTTCCAAAAGCCTCGAGAAGGGCCGGTGTTAGCTCGGTCAAACGCTCGCGCGCTTCTGCCGACTGCGTCGCGCGGTAGCGGCCATAATGCCAGCCGCGGATCACGCGGCACATGTCGCTTGGCCGCTCGAAACCGAGTTCGCTCAGGGTTTCCAGCGTGCCCGGATCGTCCACATCGCCCGTAAAGACCAGATTGCCGACACCGCGCGAAAGCTGCGGTGCGGTCTCGAAGAGATCAGCATAGTGCTGTTCGACCAGGCGCAGGCTTTCGCGGAAGGCTTCTGAAAACGCTTCTGCATCGTCGAAGGCGAGCAGATGCGCGATGCGCTCCAGTTCATCGTCCTCTTCGGGAAGCGTGTGGGTCTGCTCGTCAGCCACCATCTGCAGGGCGTGCTCGACATCCCGCAGGAACCAGTACTGACGCGTCAGCGCTTCCCGCGCCTCTTCGTCGATCCAGCCGCAACGAGCGAGTTCCTTCAACATAATGACGGTGCGCCGGCCGCGCAGTTCCGGGAAACGGCCGCCGGCGATCAATTGCTGGGTCTGGACGAAGAACTCGATCTCGCGGATGCCGCCGCGCCCGAGCTTGACGTTGTGGCCGCGCACCGCCACAGCCCCATGTCCCTTGTGCGCATGGATCTGGCGCTTGATGGAATGGACATCGGCGATGGCCGCATAATCCAGATATTTGCGCCACACATAGGGCTGCAGTTCTTTCAGGAAGCTTTCGCCGGCCACAAGGTCGCCGGCAATCGGGCGGGCCTTGATCATCGCCGCCCGTTCCCAGTTCTGGCCGCGGCTTTCGTAATAGTGAAGCGCCGCCTCGACGGGTATTGCCAGCGGGGTGGAGCCCGGATCGGGACGCAGCCGCAGGTCCGTGCGAAAGACATAGCCATGCTCTGTCCGGTCCTGAAGGATTCGAACGAGCCTGCGTGTCAGGCGGACAAAGAGATCGATGGCCTCATAGGCATCGATGATGGCCGGCGCGTGCGGATCGACCAGCACGATCAGGTCGATATCGGAAGAGAAGTTCAGCTCATTGGCACCGAGCTTGCCCATGCCAAGCAGGATCCAGCCGCTGCCTTCTGCCGGTCTCGCTTGATCGGGGAGTTTCAGTTTCCCCGCCCGGTCCGCATCGAGAAGCAGAAAATTGACGGCGGCGCGAATGCATTTGTCTGCAAGAAGGCTCAGCCGCTCGGTGGTTGTGGCCGTGTCCGCAACATCGGCAAGCCGGCAGAGCGCAATCAGGAAATGCGCCTCCGCCTTCAGGTCGCGCAGCGCCTTCATCTGACCGCTTTCGGTCTGTTCCTCGGCAAAGGCACTCGTATCAATGTGCTCGAACAGCATTTTGAGCCGTTCGTCAGCCGGCGCGTCGAACAGGGCTTCGAGAGCGTGCGGGTTGCGGCGCGCGCAATCGCGCAGGAATGGCGAAAGCTCGAACACCCCCGAGAGGAAACCCGTTAAACCGGTGTTGCTCCCGAGGAGGTCGCACAGGCGCGCGCATTGAGCATCCTCGGCTGCTTCACGGACCATCTCAAGCGCTTCCGCGGCCTCGTCGTCATCCACCGGCTTCAGGACAAGAACCGGCGCCCCAAACCAGAGGCTTCCATCAGCAACCGCATCACGCCCCATCAAGGCCCCCTCTCCGGTCAAGCATTTTCGCTCGCCCAATCCCTCTCAGTCGGAGGCTTCACGTTTCCTGAAAACCGTTTCGACTTTCCGTTTCGGCGCTTCAGCGGGAAACACCATTGTCACGGCGAGACCGGGCTCGTTGTCGGCGAATTCGAGACGTCCACCATGGAATGTCATGACAGCCTTGGCAAGACTGAGCCCCAGACCGGACCCCGGCTGGGTACGGCTTTCCTCAAGGCGCACGAAACGTTCCGTCACGCGGCGACGGTCCGCGTCGGGGACACCGGGACCATTGTCGCGCACCGTCAGCCGAATTTCAGAGGCTGCGGTTTCCAGGGAGACCTGCACCGCCGGCGTCTCGCCAGAACCCGCGGAGTATTTGATCGCGTTGTCAACGATGTTCGATAGCGCCTGTCCGATCAGTTCGCGGTTGCCCTGCAGTGTGACGGCACCGTCAATCTCGGCCTCAAGCGCCACGCCCTGCTCCTCGGCGAGCGGCTCGTAGAGCTCCACCACATCGGCCAGAATGGCGCGCAGGTCGATTGTCGACGTGGCTTCCGCAGAGTAACCCGCCTCGAGCCGCGAAATCATCAAAATGGCGTTGAACGTGCGTATGAGCTGGTCGGATTCGGCGATGGTGCGCTCCAGAGCAGCGCGGTAGTCCGCCGTTTTCTGCTTTCCGGCGAGCGCGGCCTCTGCCCTGTTGCGCAGGCGCGTCAACGGCGTCTTTAGATCATGGGCGATGTTGTCGGAAACCTCCCGCAACCCTTCATTCAGGGCCGCGATACGATCGAGCATCTTGTTCAGATTGTCGGAAAGCCGATCGAACTCGTCACCCGCTCCCGAAACGGGCAGCCGGCGGTTGAGATCGCCGCCCATGATGCTGCGGCTTGCCTCGGAGACGCGGTCGATGCGCTTCAACGCGCGGCGGCCGACAAAATACCAGATCAGCAGGGCGCCCGCACACATGATGGCGAGCGTGACCACAAGGGCGCGCTGCATCACATTGCGGAATTTTTCCGGTTCGCCGAGATCGCGCCCGACCATGACGATGATCTGGTTGGGCAGACGAAAGACCACGGCCATCGCCTTGTGTTCCGCCTCACGCGCTCTTGGGTCCAGGCGCGCCTCGCCCTCGCCAAAACGGCTATAGGTGAAAGGCCGTTCGGTCCAGCCCATCACGTCGAGCACACCTGGCTGCAGGCTTTCCACATTGCCGGAAAGGATGCGGCCGTTGGCATCGGCCAGAAGATAGAGATTGGCGCCGGGCTGACGCGCGCGCGATTCGATCACCCGCACGAGAAACGGCAGGCCGCCACGGCGATAGGCGCGGTCGAGGCCGCGCACCTCCTCGTTGATGGCCTCATGTGTCTGCCCGACCAGCATGCGGGCCGACAGAGATGTCATGTAAATGACGAGGAATGTGGCACAGACGGCGAAAAGGATGAGATAGAGCGCAGAAAGGCGCGCTGCCGTCGTGTTGAGGATCGAAAGGAGCCGCGCCATCAGTCCTTCAGCATGTAGCCGGCGCCACGCACCGTGTGAAGCAGCGGCTTCTCAAAGCCCTTTTCGATCTTGCCGCGCAGACGCGAGATGTGCACGTCGATGACATTGGTCTGCGGGTCGAAATGATAGTCCCAGACATTCTCGAGGAGCATGGTCCGGGTCACCACCTGCCCGGCATGGCGCATCATGTATTCGAGTAGCCGGAACTCGCGTGGCTGGAGAACAATTTCCTGCCCCGCGCGTCGCACCGTGTGCGACAGGCGGTCCAGCTCCAGATCGCCGACATTGTAGACGGTTTCGACATCCTTGGTGCCCGCCCGCCGGCGCAGAACCTCGATGCGGGCGAGCAGTTCGGAGAAGGCGTATGGCTTGGTCAGATAGTCGTCGCCACCGGCACGCAGGCCGGTCACCCGGTCATCCACCTCTCCGAGCGCCGAGAGGATGAGCGCAGGCGTGTCGTTACCGCCGTCACGCAGCTCGGCAATGATGGAAAGACCGTCGCGGCGCGGCAGCATGCGATCGATGACGAAGACGTCGTAGCTGCCGGTCTCGGCCATGGAAAAGCCGCTGTCGCCGTCGCGCGCGATGTCCGCTGTGTGGCCTGCCTCGGCAAAGGCGTTCCTGAGATAGTCCGCCGCTTCCCGGTCGTCCTCGATGACAAGAATCTTCATACGGTCGTTATAACCCGTTCACAGATGAGACGTCTTCCTGAAAGGTCTGGATGACAACCGAACTCCCCCACAGCGACAGCGGGGGAGTTCGAAACCTGCCCGAGAGATCAGCCTTCCCCGGTCGGCAGGGCGACAAAGCGGCTGGCATCGTCGCGCTCGATCTGCACGAGCACGGCCTTGCGACCGGCTTTCACGGCAGCCGAGACGGCTTCCTCGACATCCTTGCCCGACTTCACCGCCTGCGAGTTGACGGTGCGGATAATGTCACCAGGGCGGATTCCGCGGTCATCTGCCGGGCTCCCGGGCTCCACATCCGTCACCACCAGACCATCGCCGTCTTCTGCCGGCGTCACCTTCAGGCCGAACTGGGCATCCATCGTGCTCGACTGCGAACCGCCTCGCGCCGATGCCATCGTCTCCACGCCCGGCATTTCGGAAAGCGTCACCGTGACGTTTTCCGTCTCGCCATTGCGCCAGAGTGTGACGTCGACCTCATTGCCCGGCGCGAAGCCCGCGATCAGGCGGGCCAGTTCCTTCGGCGAAGCGACTGGCTTGTCCTCAACGGCGATGATGATGTCGCCGGAGCGGATGCCGGCCTTGGCGGCCGGTTCGCCTTCCTGCGCATCGGCGACCAGCGCGCCTTTCTCCTCATCCAGGCCAACGGATTCGGCGATGTCTTTGGACACCGGCTGAATCTGGACGCCAAGCCAGCCGCGTTCAACCGTACCGTCCTTGATCAGATCCCCGACAACCTCTTTGGCGACCGAGGCTGGAATCGCGAAGGCGATGCCGACATTGCCGCCGGAGGGCGAGAAGATCGCCGTATTGATGCCAACGACCTCACCGGTAAGGTTGAAGGCCGGGCCACCGGAGTTTCCGCGGTTCACGGCCGCATCGATCTGGATGAAATCGTCATACGGTCCGGCGCCGATATCGCGGCCACGGGCGGAGACGATGCCTGCCGTCACCGTGCCGCCGAGACCGAACGGATTGCCGACGGCAACCACCCAGTCACCGACACGCACCTTCTCGTCGTCTGCAAAATCGACATAGGTGAACTTGCGTTCCTCATCGACCTTCAGCACGGCAAGGTCCGTGCGCGGGTCGGTGCCGACCAGCTTTGCGTCGATCTCGGTACCGTCATCCATGACGACGGTGAAGTTGCTGCCGCCATCGACCACATGGTTGTTGGTGACGAGATAACCGTCTTCGGAAATGAAGAAGCCGGACCCCTGAGAAACCGGGCGGGGACGACGACGCTCGGACCGGCGATCCTGCTCAAATCCGCGATCGCCGCGGAACTCGCGGAAGAAGCGCTTGAGGGGGTGCCCGTCCGGCAGTTCTTCAAAGCCCGGCATGTCGAAGAAACCCGAGCCGCCAGGATTCGATGTCATTTTGACATCGGCTTTGACGCGCACGCTGACCACCGCAGGAGAAACCTTCTCGACGATATCGGCGAAGCTCGGAGCCTGAACCGGCTGGTCGAGCCGGACGGCTTCAGCCATGACCGGCGCCGTTCCGCTGGTAACGGCACCCAGGCCAATCGCCCCGGCAATGGCGACGGAAGCGATTGTCGCCATCAGGCGCCCGCGCTTCTTTGTGATGATACCCTTCTCCGGTGCCTTGTTATCCGCGTCCTGGTGCATGGTAACCTATCCTCTTGGAAAATCTCATTTCGGCGCGCAAACGCGTCTTAGGGTGATGAAGTAGCGGTGCCTACATTACAACGCCATTTCCAGCCGATGAAATTTTCGTAATGTTCGGGCCCGCTTCGGGTCACTCCGCTCCGCTTTCCTCCCCGCGAACACCTGTATGAACATGCGCGACGCTCTCAAGCGTTCTGTGGACCGGGCACTTGCCGGCAATTTCGATCAGTTTGTCCCGCAGCTCGGAGGATACGGGTTTCTCCACTTCGATGACGCGCTCAAATCGGTCGATACGCCCCTGTGCCTTCGCCGCCTCGGAGCAGTCCTCGCAATCCCTGGCGTGGACCTTGTCGTGCGAGACGTCGACGCTGATGCGCCCGAGATCCAGCTTCTTGCGATCTGCATAGAGCCGCAGCGTCATCGTGGTGCAGGCGCCGAGGGCTATAGACAGAAAGTCATAGGGTGACGGCCCAGTGTCGAGCCCGCCGAAACTCTCCGGCTCATCGGCGAACAGACGATGCCGGCCGGCCTGTACCGCATTCTGGAATTTGCCCTGTCCCGTCTCCATCACGCGCACATGCTCGACCGGCACCGTGCCCTGCGGTTCGTCGCCGGGAAGATAGCGCGAGAGCCAGCCACACATCGCACTTGCGGCAAAGGAGGCGTCCTCGGGGGTTGTCAAAAGATGATCGCCCTGGTCCAGCGATATGAAGCTCTTGGGATGTTTTGCCGCCAGAAATATCTGCGTGGCGTTGTCGATGCCGACAATCTCGTCGAGCGGCGCATGCAAAACGAGCAGCGGCTTGCGCATGCCGGCGACGGCATCCAGAAGACTGTGCGACCGGACATCCTCGACAAACTGTCTCTGCACGCGAAACTGCCGACCGCCGAGCGAAACATCCGCTTCGCCTTCCTGCTGGATACTCTCAAGCGAAGCGCCCAGATTCTTCAGCACATGCGCCGTATCGGCAGGCGCTCCAATGGTTGCGACCGCCTTTACGGAGGGCAAGCGCCCGGCAATGGCAAGAACCGCCGCACCGCCCAGAGAATGCCCGACCAGAACGGAGGGCGCCTCATAATGCTTTTCAAGAAAGGTTGCCGCACTGAGCAGATCTTCGAGATTGGTGGAGAAATTGGTCGATGCGAATTCGCCCTCGCTGGACCCGAGGCCTGTAAAGTCGAAGCGCAACACGGCGATGCCGGCCCGCGCCAGTTCGGCAGCAATACGCCGCGCAGCAAGCAGATCCTTCGAGCAGGTAAAGCAGTGCGCAAACAGTGCGTAGGCTCGGATCGGCCCGTTCGGCAGGTCGAGCCGCGCAGCGAGATCAGCGCCGGAGTGGCCTTTGAACGCAAGCTTCTGTGTTTTCGCCGTCATGGGGTCCCCTTTCGCTTGTGCCCGAACCCGCCAACAGGCAGGCCGGTTTCAGGCTAGGTGGGCGCGGACCCTTCGTACAGGTTTGCGACGCAAAATTTCAGTCACGGTCGTTCAAAATCTGGTCAAGGCGCTTTTGCTCTTCAGCGCTCAGGCCAGAGATAGCCTCTCCGGTCTTCCTGCGCCGTGCGTTTGCGACAATCAATGCCCCTCCGAACAGCAAGAGTATGACAGGAGCGCCCCAGAGAAGCGCGTTGCGATAGCTGAAGCGCGGTTTCAGGAGAACGAACTCGCCGTAGCGATCGACCACATAGGCGATGACCTCTTCGTCGCTGTCGCCCGCCTCCAGGCGGTCGCGCACCAAGACCCGGAGGTCACGTGCCAGCTCCGCATCGGAATCGTCGATCGACTGGTTCTGGCAGACCATACACCGCAACTCGGCAGAAAGGTCGCGCGCGCGCGCCTCCAGCGCCGGATCATCCAGCACCTCGTCGGGCTGCACGGCAAATGCGGCTGAAGCGCCAGAAACACAAGCCCGCAGATTGCGAAGAACGCGCCGGAAATCAACCGCCTCATGCCGCCCTGCCCTCTGCAGCCGGTTTTCTGCGTGGCATCGGCGCTCCAATCCGCAGCCGGCGGTCAAGCAGCGACACCGTCCCACCAATCATCATGACCAGCGCACCCAGCCAGATCAGCGTGACCATCGGCTTCCACCAGATTCGCACCACGATCTTGCCGTTCGGGGTCTGGTCGCCGAGGGAAACGTAGAGCTGGCTCAGGCCAAGTGTGCGAATGCCAGCTTCGGTGGTGGGCATCTGACGCGCGGTGTAGAGACGCTTGGAAGACACCACCTCGCCAAGCGGTTTCCCGGTCACACGGTTCAGGATGAACGTTGCCTGATCTTCCGTGTAGTTCGGTCCGGTGAAGGGGCGCAGGCTGTCGAACCGTAGATTGTATCCCTGCATCTCCACCGTTTCGCCCGGCTGCATTGCCGCGATCTGCTCGGTTTCCAGCGTGGTTACGGAGATGATCCCGATTGTCGTGAGCCCGATGCCGGCGTGGGCCAGCGCCGTCCCGAACACCGAGCGCGGCAACCCCCTGAAACGGCTGAACGCCACGGACGGCGCTGCCTTGCCAAGCCGGATTTGACCACAAGGTCGGTCAGCGCGCCGAGCACCAGCCAGACGCCCAGCCCGATGCCGAGTGCCGCCAGAACGGAGGCGCGGTCAATCATCAGGACGACGAGAAGCGCAATCGCCAGTGCGCTGCCAAAAGCCCAGAACAGGCGTTGCGAAACGGCCCATAAATCACCGCGTTTCCAGGCAAGCAAGGGCCCGAAAGGCACAATCAGCAGCAAGGGAAGAATGAGCGGGCCGAAGGTGAGATTGAAGAAGGGCGGGCCGACCGAAATCTTGTCGCCCGTCACGGCTTCAACCAGAAGCGGATAAAGCGTGCCGATCAGCACGGTGGCGGTCGCCGTCGTCAGGATGAGGTTGTTGAGGACAAGCGCACCCTCGCGCGAAACCGGCTGAAAAAGGCCGCCCGGCGTCAGGGTTGCCGCCCTCCACGCAAAGAGCGCCAGCGACCCCCCGATGAACAGGATCAGAATGCACAGGATAAAGACACCGCGTGCCGGATCCGTAGCGAAGGCATGGACGGACGTCAGGACACCGGAGCGAACCAGGAACGTTCCGAGCAGCGACAGCGAAAATGTCAGGATTGCGAGCAGGACGGTCCAGATTTTCAGCGCCGAGCGCTTTTCCATCACCAGCGCCGAGTGCAACAGCGCCGTTCCTCCCAGCCACGGCAGCAGGGAAGCATTCTCGACCGGGTCCCAGAACCAGAACCCGCCCCAGCCAAGCTCGTAATAGGCCCAGTAAGAGCCCATTGCGATGCCTCCTGTCAGAAACATCCAGGCCGCCAGCGTCCAGGGCCGCACCCAGCGCGCCCAGGCCGCATCCAGCCGCCCCTCGATCAGGGCCGCAATGGCAAAGGAAAAGGCAACGGAAAACCCGACATAGCCGAGATAAAGAAGAGGCGGGTGAACGGCAAGCCCGATGTCCTGGAGAATGGGGTTCAGATCACGCCCTTCCATCGGCGCCGGGTCGAGGCGCGCAAACGGATTGGATGTTGCCAGAATGAATATGATGAACGCACAGCTGATCGCCCCCTGCACCCCCAGCACATTGGCACGCAGCGACAGGGGCAGGTTGCGCCCGAAAACCGCAACCAGTGCACCGAAGAAGACAAGGATCAGCACCCACAGGAGCATTGAGCCCTCGTGGTTCCCCCATGTGCCGGTGATCTTGTAGAGAAGCGGCTTGGCCGAATGCGAATTCTCCCAGACGTTCAAGACGGAGAAATCCGACTGGATATAGGCCGAGGTCAACGCCATGAAGGACAGCGCCACCAGCATGAAGTTGGTCAGAGCGGCCGGTTCGCCCACGCGCATCAGCGTGTCGTTTTTGAGTTGCGCTCCAACGATCGGCACCGTCATCTGAACCAGCGCCAGCGCAAAAGCCAGGACAAGGGCGAAGTGACCGAGTTCGATGCTCATTCTTTCATGCGCTCCAATCAAGCCGTTTATGGCCTCGTCCCGACGGACTCTCAACCAGCGTCAGTTTTCCTGCCAGACACCCTTTTCCTTGAGGCTGTCGGCCACTTCACGTGGCATGTAGTTTTCGTCATGCTTGGCGAGCACCGTATCGGCGACAAAGGTCTGGCTCTCGTCAAACACACCCTCGGTGACCACCCCCTGCTCCTCCCGGAAGAGATCGGGAAGGATGCCGTTGTAGCGCACCGTCACCGTGTCGCTTCCATCGGTCACCGCAAAGCGGACATGGGTATCGTCGGAGCGCTCGATGGACCCCTTTTCCACGAGGCCACCAAGGCGGATGCGCTGGCCCGCAGCAACCGGCTTTTCCGCCAGGTCACCGGGCATGTAGAAATAAGAGGTCTGTTCCCCCAGAGCATAGAGGGTCAACCCGGTGGCGGCACCGAGAAAGCCGATCGCGCCTGCGATGATCACCAGTCTTTTCTGCTTCCGTGTCACATCAAACCTATTCGATAACGACGCCGAGATCGGCCGCAAATCCCTTGAGATCGCCGCTTTCGGGAGCCTCCGGGCCGAATGCCGCCACGGCCCGCTCTAAGGCTTCTTTCGCGGCCTCCGGACGCTGCAGCACCATGTATGAACGAATGAGACGCCGCCATCCATCCAGATCGGTCGGATTTTCACGCAGCTTCTCGTCCAGTCCAGCGACCATGCCTTCGATCATCTGCTGCCGGTCAGCCCCGGAGAGGTCCGAAGCGGCCGCAACTTCGTCTTCACTGGGCCCCGCGCCGGATTCGGCGGCACCACCCGAACGCGCCATAGCCTGCTCAACCGCCGAGCGCCACGGCGAAACCTCCGGCAGATCGTCGAGCATTTCACGCCAGAGCGACCGGGCGTCGTCAGTCGCGCCGTCCTGTGCACGCGCCAGCCCCAGGAAGAAGCGTGCCTTCGGCTCCCTGGGATCAAGAACAAGCACTTCCTGAAAGACCGTCTCGGCCTCAGCCGTGACCATGCCCTGTGCACTACCGACGATCGCCTCGCCCAATGCCGCTTTCATATCCGCCGTATCGCCCGACAGGCGCATGATGTTGCGCAATGCTGTCTGTGCATCGCCAAAACGCCCCAGACGCATGTAAACCGGCGCCAGCACCTGCCAGCCGCGCACATCGTCGGGATTGTCTGCCAGATGTGTCTCGGCCCGTGCAACCAGCTCATCAATCGGCGCTTCGGCGGGCTCCTCGGCCATCCGCGCATGCAGGGGCTGCGCGGGCATTTCCGGCGACCCGGTGAACACATAGAGCCCCCAGCTCACCAGTGGCACGGCGAGCACGGCGATCGCTGCCGTCAGGCGTGTCACGCGCTGGCTTGCCAGATGTTCCTTCTGGCCGCCAACCGCTTCTGAAATCCTCAGAATGCGGCGTCCGATCTCGGCTCGCGCCTGCTCGGCTTCCTGCTGCCCGATCAGCCCGCGTTCGGCGTCCCGCTCAACTTCCTCGAGTTGGTCACGATAGACCTCGATATCGTGAGCGCGCGCGTCCTCGGACATCGTGCTGCGCATGGCGAAAGGCCGCAGCACTGCAAAGGCTGCGACGAAGGTCAGAAAAGCTGCGAGTATCCAGAACAACATGGGCTCTAAATAGCGGTCGGGGAAGACGCTGCCAACTCGGCGCACCTGCGGCCATTTGGCAAACCCGTCCCGCCGCGGGGGTTGCCGCCATGGCAGCAGGGCTGCTCCCGGAGCGCTTCCACTTTTCAATAGAGCGCAGAAGCGCTCAATCATATTGTTCTCACGCAGTTCCGGATGGAGAACCGGCGCCAACTTCTCCGGGGATTGCTCTAACCGAGCAGCATCCAGCTTCCATCCTCATTTCGGCATGCGGTCCCGCGCGCTTCGCGCGGTGTGCCGTTGATCTGGATGGTATGGGTGTATTGCCTACAATCCTGGGAACCAACGCGGTAAGGCTGTGCCGCGCGCACCGTCCCGGCCCGGCTCGAGCCAGTGTCCTGCCAGGAAACATCCTGTCCGGCCGGTGTGTTCTCCAGCGCCTTGTATTCAGCCTCTATCGCAAGGCGCTTTTGCCGGCGTGACAGTGCCTCACCGAATTCACCACCGATCAGGCCACCACCCTCCATACCAAGAATGGCGGAGCTGTCAGCCGCCGCCTGGGATGCCGCGAACTGATTTGGCTCAAGCTGCGAACCCGACATGTCGCGGCTCAGGCAGCCCGACAAAACCGCGGAGAAGGCTATTGCAAAAACTGCTGCGACTTTCATTGATCCCGATGGTCCCCTGAGACACACTTATCGTTGCAAGGCATTTAAGGCGTCGATTTGGCCCAATTTAGGCAGTTCTCGTCAGCTGGCACCTTGGGTTTCTGCGCGCGGCAAGGAAACAACAGCCTTGAGCCCGCCAAGCGAGGATCGTTCCAAAGCGAGAGAACCACCATACTCTTCCACCAGGTCTGCGACAATCGCAAGCCCAAGCCCCGTTCCCGGCTTTGTTTCATCGAGCCGCCGTCCACGCTTCAACGCATCGCGCGCCTTTTCCTCCGGAATGCCCGGGCCGTCATCTTCGATGAGAATCAGAACGCCATGCCCATCGCCCTGCATTTCTCCTTCCTCAACGGAAAGAGAAACCCGGCTTCGGGCCCACTTCATGGCATTTTCCATGAGATTGCCGCTGATTTCCTCCAGGTCTTCCCGCTCTCCCGCAAAGATCAGAGGTTCATCCGCAAATTGCACCTGAAGGTCGATGGAAGGATTTAGTTTGCCCATCACGCGCGCCATTCGCTCCAGCGATGCCTTGACCGGCGTGCGAAAAACAAGACTGTCGCGCTGTGCGGCGGCCCGCGCTCGCTGCAGATAATGATCAAGCTGCTGTTGCAGCGCGGTCGCCTGTGCGGTGATCAGCTTCCCGCGTTCGCCGCCAACGGCATGCCCTTCGTTCATAAGCACCGCCAGGGGCGTCTTGAGAGAATGCGCCAGATTGCCCACCTGCTTGCGTGAGCGTTCAACGATGCGGCGGTTGTTGTCGATCAGCGCATTTGTTTCATCAGCGAGCGATTCGATCTCCGTCGGAAACGGCCCCTCCAGACGCTGCGCAGAACCCGCTCGAATATCCGAGAGGGCCTGTTGCACGCGATTGAGCGGGCGCAGACCGTAAAGGATGGCGAAGACGTTGATCGCGATCATGCCAAGACCGAATATGGCGAGGTAGCCATAGAGCTTGCGGACAAACTGACTGACCTCCTCCTCCAGCTCGCTTCGATTGCCCATGACACGAAAGCGGGCCACCTGCCCCTGATCTCCCACAACGAGTTCGGCCTCGACCACCTCGATCGTATCGCCGCCGGGTCCCACCGTCATGTAGCTGCGCTGGAACCCCGTATTAAACGGCACCTCACCGCTATCCGGTGAAGGGATCGGCGTCGCCATTGAGGGCGAGCGCAGTGCCCCACCCAGATCGCTGGTCACCGGTTCTACTGCCCAGTACCAGCCGATTGGGGCTGCAGAAAACGCAGATCGTCGAGATTGGGACTGCCCTGCAGGTCACCGTCTTCAGCGATGCCCACCGAGCCGATTACATTGTTGAGATAGGCGGAAAGAACACTGTCAAAACCACGTTCGGACACCTGTCGAAACAAGGCCGAGATGATCGTTGCGATGACAACCAGCGCGATGACTGCCCAAAAAGATGAAAACGCGATGACGCGCACCGCAAGCGAGCGGGATACGATGCGCCTGAGCCAGGACTGCGTCTTCGGATCAGTCATCACCGGGGCCTAACCGGCCTCCGGTTCGCGCAATCGATATCCCATACCGCGCACGGTTTCGATCAGGTCCACATCTCCGAGCTTCTTGCGCAGCCGACCGACAAAAACCTCGATTGTATTGGAATCCCTGTCGAAATCCTGATCGTAAAGATGTTCGACCAGCTCCGTCCTTGAGACAACCGTGTCCCGATGGTGCATCAGATAGGCAAGCAGCCGATATTCGTGGGAAGTGAGCTTCAGCGGGATTCCGTCGACATCGGCCTTGGAGGCCTTGGTGTCGAGGCGCACCGGCCCACAGCGCAGTTCCGTCGAGGCGTGACCTGCTGCGCGTCGGATGAGCGCGCGCAGCCGTGCGAGCACTTCCTCGATATGAAACGGCTTGGTCACGTAATCGTCGGCTCCCGCATCGATGCCGGCCACCTTGTCGCTCCAGCGATCACGTGCGGTGAGGATCAGAACGGGCATTTTGCGGTCGTCCTGGCGCCAGCGTTCCAGCACGCTGATGCCATCCATCTGCGGCAAGCCGATATCGAGGACCACGGCGTCATAAGGCTCGGTGTCGCCGAGAAAATGTCCTTCCTCGCCGTCAAATGCCCTGTCCACAACGTAACCGGCGTCGGTCAGCGCCTGGCATATCTGCCGGTTCAGATCCTTGTCGTCTTCGACAACGAGAATGCGCATTAACCCCTCGACCTGGTTCGTTTCAAAATTTGGTTTTGTCGCCGCCGCTGCGCGACACTAGAGCAATTCCAGGATAAGCGAAAACGCTCTAATTTGCGGGTACAACGAATTCGGCCCGCTTCGGACGTTCCCCGTTGCCCCCCGGAATGACCACCACCACCCTGCAGACGGTCTGTCCTCCCTGTGTCTCCGCAGTTGCCTGAACAAGCTACCACCGTTTTGGGAGGCGACCCGTGAACCGACCGAGTAGCAATCGACGCCCGCCTGGGCTGGCGATGCCGTGGGCCAGAGCAGCACCGGCAGAAGAGCCAGAGCCGCGAGGAAGCCGGGTTTATGTGCGCGATGCCAGAACATGTATCCGATGTACCCCATCGAGGCTGAATAGGAAATGAACAGCATGTCATTTTACCCCGATCCTGCCCTTTCGAAGCAGCGGCGCAACCGCCCGCTGCGCCGCTGCTTCGTTGTGTCACCGTATACGGCTACGGGCCTGGATCCTGCCGAAGATGGCGACCAGGCCGGAAATTGCGGTAACGGCCTGCAGAAGCCCGTCGGATACGGCGGAACTGTCAATATCGCCCAGCGGATAGCCCAGCATGGTTGCCGCCGTCGCTGCAATTGTCACCATCGACGCCCAGATCGTGCGGGACAGGTACCAGGGTTTGCTGTCATTCATCCTTTTTCCTTTCGCTCCTTTGGTGCTCAGCCGGCGACGGAAACTGCCGCCGGTATGCCCGGGCCGACCTGCGCGCTTAGCTGACGCACGGTGAACCGGATTTCAGACGGCGCCACCGGAAAATCAGCAGCCCTCATTTCCGGCGTGTAAGTCCAGTCCGCAGTCTCGGAAGTCACCCTGCGGAGCGGAGCGCCATCGTCACCGGCTATGTCGATCCGATAACGCTCGCTCGTTTCACCAAGCGGCACATCGTCGCCAAGCCAGCTGTCGGCATCCATGCGTCCACGTCGTATCCAGGAAAGTACGACCGCACCCGACGAGGCCTCACGGGCCCTGAGGTGCACCGGTGACAGGGGCATCAGCGCTCTCAGACCACCCGCCGCCCGCATCTGAAAGAATCGGGCGCTGCCAAACGCCTCGCCGGCGGGGCCTATGCGCCAATGGCGTTCAAGTCCGATCTCTGCGGCACGCAGTCCCACGGCCTGCACGGCCTGATCGAGCAGGATAAATCCCGCCCCCTCCGGGGCACCGGCCCGCATTGCATCGTCGGTACCAAGCTGCCCGCGCAGGAGCCCGTCAAGCCGCCATACCGATGGCTCGATCTCTTCTGCGGACGTGAACTGCAGCACTTCCCAGACTCCGGCCCCGCTGAACACCGCGGCCGCGTTCGCGCCATTGACGAGCTGCGCCGGCGAAACACTCTCCAATGCGCCGGAAAGAAGCTCCACGGTGATTGTCCGGCTCCGGTCCAGTCGGCCTGAAACGCCCACATCCAGTCCCTCTCTCAGGAACCCTATGGTGGCACGCCGGGCAATCCGGCTCCGCATTTCGAAGCCGCTCTCCTCGGGTGAGGCGAACGCGACGTGGCTGCTCCATGGGGTTGCGTGAACGGCGACACGAAACTGCTCTTCCGCTTCCCTTGTTCCCGGCTGCCAGGGCAGGTCCAACAACAGCGCGAAGGCAGCGCTTTCGCCCTGCTCGCCATCGTCTGCCGGTGGCGTTGAAGCCGCTCGTGCCGCGGGCGCGGGATTGGCGTGCACACGCCGCGCCTTCACGCTGCTGAACAGGCCGTCTTCAACCTCGGTGACCAGATATCGGGTCGGCCCCGAAACCTCCGGAAGACGCAGGATCGAACCCGGCTGCACCCGACCTGCAGAAAACGGTAGCGCAAAGCGGGCTTCCTCCCGCGCCGCCCAGTGGCGCAGAAGCCAGTCCTTTGCCTGTCTTTCAGCCTCCGGCGCTGCCAATACGCCCGGGAAACTCAGAAAATGCTTTCGTCGTCCTCTGGCGCCGATATGAACCGCGCGCGTCGTCGCGGCCTGGTGGTCGCGCATCTCATGGCGGAAATCCACATGCAGTTCAGCAGGCAACGCATGGTCGGGTTCGCGTATCCGCTCGAAAACGGCGCCATCGGCTTCCGTTGCCAGCTCCGAAACTTCCCGAGCATCCTTCAGGGCCGCTCCCAGCGAGCGGAAAACGAGTTCCCCGTCCCGCTCATGGGCACCGATCCCGAACAGATCGACAATCGGCTCGATGGCAGCCCGTGCGGTGGCCGGGTTGGCGACTACATAACCCGCGATCGCGCCATCGCCATGCATCGTTTCCGCTGGCGCCAGACCATGGTCCTTCAGAATGGCGTTGATCAGGTCCCCGACCGTCATGCTGCTTGCGCGACCATTGAGCCAATGTCCGCATGCCCAGTTTTCACCATCTCCCCAGATGTCGCCGCGATTGGGAAAGGCCGGGAATGGCCGCGCATCCCATGCCCACAGGCTGAACATCTTCGGATCGACCATCGGCCCTTGATAGACGGGCGAAACAGGGTTGTGAGACCCTGTTTGCGCCCAATAGGCATAATGCGCCTCGAGCAGACGATGCTGCGCCAGGTCAGAACGTCCGCCGTTTGAAAAGTACGGCAAGGCGTTCTCAGACGACTTGGCATCCGGGAACACGTTCGGCTGGTTCGGCCCCTTGTCGACCGCGGGGCAGCCAAGCTCGGTGAAAATGATCGGTTTGGAGGCCGGCACCCATCCCGTTGGCGAGAGCTGCTCCACACCACCTGGACGGTCGAAATGCTGATTCGACCACCACGAAACCAGATCCTTGTAGCGGAAAACCCAGGGTTTCCCGTGCGCGCCGTCGGTGATGGGCGTGCGAAGCCGCGCGTTCCTGTCCGCCTCGCTCGCATAGTACCAGTCGTAACCTTCGCCTGCGGCGATGTTCGCTTTCAGTCCGGTCGGGTCGTAGGGCCCGGAAAACCCGTCCGGGCTGTCGCCGGCATAATCCTCGTCGCGCCAGTCGGCGAGCGGCATGTAGTTGTCGATGCCCACCGCGTCGATGGCATCGTCCGCCCAGAGCCCGTCCAGGTGAAACAGCACATCACCGCTGCCATCGGCAGGACGATGCCCAAAATACTCGGTCCAGTCCGCGCCATAGGTGATCGTGGTCTGCGGCCCCAGAAGTCCGCGCACTTCGTTGGCCATCACCTTTAGGCCTTCGACAAAGGGGAATTGACCGTTCTGATCCCGTAGCCCTGTCAGCCCGCGCAGTTCCGAACCGATCAGGAAACCATCCACACCACCGGCCACCGCCGCCAGATGGGCATAATGCAGGAGAAAACGCCGGTAGCCCCAGTCCTCCGGTTCACCGGTGAAATCGACCGTATCACCTGCCTGCGCAAATTCTGCGGTGCCGGCATTGCCGAGCAAAGCGCTTACCTGCGCGGCAGCCGCTGCCGTCTTGTCGGCGCTTCCCGGGCGCCCCGGCCCCGGGTAGCACGTGATCCGCCCCCGCCAGGGATAGACCGGCTGATGCGCCGCTCCGTCGGGGCTCGGAAGACTGTTGCCGGCAGGCACATCCATCATGATGAACGGATAGAGCCAGACCTTGAGCCCCCGCGCCCTGATTGCCCGGATGGCAGCCACCACCGTATGGTCTGACGGCGTGCCCCCATAGGCGGCACCGTTTTCGGTGAATGAGACGATCGGTGCGTTCCATCGCATGAGGCTGGAAACCCGCCACCTCTCATTTTCGCCACCGCCGAACAGGTGACTGGAGAACGACGAAGGAACCCCCATGAGCGACCAGATGTTTCCCCAATGATTCGGGAAAGCGCTCCCGCCATGCGTGGTCACCATGGGTTTGATCTGGCAGTTGCCTGCCCGCAGATCCGTGCCAAACCAGGAAACCACCAGCGATATGCTTTTCAGGTTGGGCAGCAGCGCCTGCAACTCGTCAAGCGAGGCTTCGAAATCGCTCTCCGCAACCAGCGTATTGCGATTGATTACTTTATGATGTCCGGGTCTTTCATGGATTCTTACCGCATCAGGTGAAAGGCCGAACTCCGTGGAACCGGGAATGAGGGCGACGGAACCGATCTTCCCGTTCAACGCGCCAACCGGTCGAAGAACCTCGAACTGGAGCTGCGGTATGCGCCGCCCATAATCGTCGATCGGCATTCGGTCGATGACGACATAGGCGGTTCCCCGATAGGCTGGCGCGTTGCCCGCCCCCTGTTTCGCCTCGATCAGCGGATCGGGCAACTGGTCCTCGGTTCCACGATAGATCCGGATGTTGACCTTGCTCTGATCCACCTCCTGCCCGTCGGCCCAGATGCGCCGCACGCCAGCGATTTCCCCTTCGCAGATCGCAAAGGCAGCATTGGCGAAATACGCGTATGTCGTTACCTTTGGTCCACCCTTGCCCCCCTGGCGCTCCGTGGTGCTGGTTTCTTCGAAGCGCGTCGCCCAGATCAGTGTCCCGCCGGTGCGCACAGTGCCGTAGAGCCGGGGCAATGGCGCGCCTTCTTCCCCCGAAAACGGCCTTGCCGCCGAGAGGCGTGGCCCTTCGTAGTGCTGAGACCCTCCAAAAAGGGCCCGGTCCACAACATAGCCGGCCAAGGCACCTGCGGCGGTTCCGATGGTCGCGCCGACAGGGCCAAGAAGGCCGCCGATGAATGCACCGGCCGCCTGCAAGACGAGTGTAGCCATGAGTTCCTACTTTCCGGATCTGGAGGGCGCAGGCATCGGGAAGGCAAAGACACCCGCAATGCGCCTGCGCCACTGCGGCACGAGTGGCGAAACCACGACTGCGCTTCCCTCATAGGCATGCACGAATGCGTCCCCCGCCGTCATGACGCCCACATGCTTGGCGGGGAGATGCGGGCGCCAGCGAAAAATCACCATGTCGCCCGGTCCCGGTTCTGAAAGCGCCCCCTCCAGGCAGTGCCGTCTGGCTGCCGCCAGGAGCCGGTCCTCTCCTGCGGATTCGGCCCAGTCAGCGCTGTAAACGCCCGGATCCTCGGCCTCGCGGCCGAAAACATTGCGCCATACGCCTCGGAGCAGGCCAAGGCAGTCACAGCCCACGCCCCTACGGCTTGCCTGATGACGATAGGGTGTCCCGACCCAACTCAGCGCCTCTTCCACAATGGCATTTCGCAGGGCCGCTTCTGTCGGAAATTGAGGCTGCATCATTTCACCAGCGCCTTGCCGTCGAAGACACCCTCGTCCCGCACATAGCTATAGGCTGCATCGTCACCGGGAAGATGCGGAAACCCGCGAAAATTCCGCTGGTTCAGGAATTTCGCCTTGCAGGTGGAAAACCGCTTGTCGCACCCGGCGACAATCGTGAATGCGTCTCCCGCATCCCCAGCCAGCGGCGCTTCCCGCCACAGTGACAGCCGAGCCTCACCACCAGCGTTCACATGGTTGACCACGCGCTCTTTCCGGCCTGAATGCGCACCGCTGGTCCAGGTCAACACCCCATTGTCAAACCAGCCCGTCTCAAAGGCACCAATCCCCGCAACAACCACGATGCCGCCGTCTTCGACGCGAAGGAGCGTGCCGCTACCCGCAAAGCGACTATCGTTCAGGTTCACGCCGCATCGATGGTCCCCAAGTTCGGCGTCGCAGCCGCGCCCGATGGTCCGCCCATTCGGCTGATCGAGCGCCCAGGCCTCGCTTTCCAGCTCGGCAACGAAACTTCCATCCCGCTGCGTCACCTTGCCGATCACGGCAACACGCAGTCTCTGAAACATCGAAGGGTCCCGCCAGTTGACGAGCAGTGTCTCGACCCTTGCACCGTCATAGAGCCCGGACAGAATGTCTTCCTCCCGGATATCAGAGGCGGAAAGCGCTCCTGCCACGTCCACCGTGTCCACCGAAAGCCCGAACGACGATCTGGCCTCGCTTGCCGTGAAACCCGTCTCCGGCTGGAAATTTGTTCCGTCGCACTGGAGCGCCCTGTCATGATCGGTAAAGCCGAGCACGGTGCCATCGGACCGGCTCAATCGCCAGCAATTGCAAAGGCTGGTGACCTCCCCTTCAATGTGCGCGGCCAATGTTTCGCCCGTTGATGTCATGCAAGTATCTCCACAAGCGGGATCGAGGGGATCTGCCCTGCCCTGAAAGCACTCAGGCTCACAGACAGCCGTTCGATATCGAAGCGCACGGGCACGTCGAACACGAACCCGGCTGTTACGACTGCACCCACAGCCGGCACGGCCCCGGGCTGGAACACAAGCTCACCGGTCTCACCGTCGACTGCATAGTCGAGTGACGTTTCCTTCAGCACACCGTCGACGGCGACGAGCACCGTATCGGCCACTGGATGGGTGATGGGGCGTTTGACCGCCTCCGCCCCCTCCCCATGGGTCTTCGTCAGCGCGAAGCGTTCCGTCACGCCATCGCCCGTACCGATGGTCTGATCGTGCTCTGTCGGTGTCTCCGAAGGCCGGCATGATTTCATGTCGAACGGGTCGCGGAACCGAAAGCCGTGCAGCGAGCCGCGCCGCGCCTCGAAGAAGGCAAGCACTTCATGCACATCATCGAGCGAGCGCAAACCGGTCCCGGCGTCGTAATGCCGCCGCGCCAGCGCCTGTCGCGCATTGCGTTTTTCGCGGCCCGACACCAGTTGCACAATCTCGTTGCGCCGCTCTGGCCCGCCCGTGGCCCCAAACGAGATAGCCAGCGGAAACCGCACGTCATGAAAGGCGTTCATGCCGGTTCTTCTCCTGCCTCAAAAGGTTTTGGCGCCACGCGAGACAGCCCGCGCCAGCATGCCCGTAATCTGGGCCTCCGATTTGCGAAACGATGCAGCGTCCGGCGTCGACACGTTGAAGACGATGTTCGCCGCGGG
>NZ_BAMP01000017.1 GCF_000615975.1 Nitratireductor aquibiodomus NL21 = JCM 21793
TATGGCAATGCCGAGCAATGCCCTTCGCCTCGCAACCTGAGCAATGCCAGGCGTAACCGCCCCGATGTTATCAATCATCCCCTGGACCTAGCACGCAATGCGCTCCGCATTCAGCTCACCCGGGGACCGGCGCCGAGCGGGCTTGTGAGCGTGTGGCGGAGAACCTGCCGTGGTGGGCGCCGGATCGCGCGAGCGCCGCTGAAATATCTTCCACAATGCAAAAGAAATGCCTCAACGCACGGGAAGATATTCCACCGTGGCACATGAAGCTGTGCAGCATGCCCGGAAAGCATTCCGCCTGAGCCTCCACGCCGGCTTCAATGAGGCATGTCGCGAAAGCGAGGCCCATATCGCGCAGGGGATCGCATTCAGCGTTGTAAATTCGCGTGGGCGGCAGCAGATGCAGGTCCGGCTGGAAAAAAAGCGTGTTTTCCGGCAACACGCCTTCGTCACGCACTTTCAGGTAGGTCTCACAGAACCAACGCATCTCGTCCGCATCCAGGTTCATGCCTTTCGCATAGGTCTCGACGGAGGGGTAGATCTGATCCGCGCCTGTAAAAGGACGCATGTCGGTGACGGGATAGATCAGTGCGAGGCTGCGAAGGGAAAGGCAATTGGTGCGATGCGCATGGAGAGCCGCGTTGACCGCAAGATTGCCGCCGGCGCTTTCTCCCATCAAAACGAACCTGTCCGGATCGAGACCGAGGGTTTCAGTGCGCTCCGCCAGCCACTCCATCGCATCTGCCGCGTCTTCCACGGCGGCCGGGAACGGATGTTCCGGCGCCAGACGGTAGCCGATGAAGACCACCACGGCCTGCGTGAGATGCGCCAGAGCGCGCGAATGCACATCGTAGGTTTCCGCATCGCCGAGCACGAAGCCGCCGCCGTGAAAATAGACGATGGCCGGTTGCGGCCCTTCTGTTCCTTCGGGTCGGTAGAGGTGGATATCGAACGTGCCCCGGCAGTCTGATGCCGCGATATGAACCGCTTCGACCTCGTGGCGGGTCGGATAGCCATTGTTGCGGAACATGGTGCGCATGGCCGAGCGCGCATCTTCCACCGCCATGTCCTGGAGCGGAGGTCCGCCCGCTGCCTGGGAGCGGTCGAGCATACGGCGGAGTGCCGGATCAAGCGTCATCGGTTTTCTCTTCCTGCCGCCGCTCACCGGCGATATGGGCCATGATGCGGCGGCGCAGCAAATTCAGATCCCTCTGCTCGATCGCATCGACTATGTCGAAATGGTCCTGTGTCGCGCGCTGCAACTGGGCAAGCGTCTGCCATTGCCCCACGGGAGCGGCAGGCCCCTGCTGACGCATGTCCAGCATCAGTTCGCGCAACACGGCGTTGCGGCAGAAACCATAGAGAACCGCGTGAAACGCATAGTTGGCCTCGATCTGCGAAAACGAGGTGCCATTGAATGCGGCCTCGCGAAAGGCCTCGGCGAGCTCGCGCAGACGGGCGACATCGCCATCGGTCGCCTGATCGATCACATCGGCGGCCGCATGGGCTTCAAGAAGTGCGCGAACCTCGCCGATCTCACTTTCGCGGACGGCGTCCGGCTCGGGCACACGATAGCCTCGGTTGGGAATGTGCTCCACCAGCCGCTTGGAATGCAGATAGGCCAGCGCATCGCGCACCTTGATCCGCGTGCAGTCGTAACGGCGCTCGAGATCAATCTGCTTCAGCCACTCTCCTGCGCAGGACGCCGGCATTGATGTCCGCCATGATGCGCTGGGAAATTTCGTCAGGCCGGGTCTTCTCGCCATTTGGATCTTGTTTTCGCGCCATCGCCCAGCCGGCCCCCACGTTTCTTTCGTGGCGAACATAATCGGGAAAAATCGGCGAAGCAATATCATCTTCAAAATTGGCGCCAATTTGTAAAATTATTTTGACACCAAAAAATCCCGCGGTTAACGTCCCCTACGAATGAGTTCAGGAGGCTTTCCACATGCTGCCACGCGTGCAGGACAGTCCGCAGGAGCGGGCCCGCGCATTGTATTTGACCGGTGAGACGACGATCATCGCCTGCCGGCAGGATCCGCGGTTTTCGTTCATGCTCTACGTTCCTGAAAGCGCCTGGAGCGAGCCGGAGCGCACGCTTGACCTGCTGGTCTCCGTGCATGGGACCATGCGGCTGCAGTCGCTTTATCGCGGCGCGTTTTCCGGCTTCGGCCGTTTCAACAACTGCGTGATTCTTGCGCCGCTGTTTCCCGTTGGCGTGCGGGGCGACATGGAAGCCGGCGGCTACAAATACATGATCGAGGGCGACATTCGCTATGATGAGGTTCTGCTGGCCATGGTCGAGCAAGCGGGCGAACTCATCAATCGCAGGTTCGAGAAATTCATGCTCTTCGGCTTTTCCGGCGGAGGGCACTTCACGCATCGCTTCCTTTATCTGCATCCCGAGCGGCTCAAGGCCGTCTCGATTGGCGCCCCTGGATCGGTGACGCTGCTCGATGAAACGATGGACTGGTGGCCGGGTATTCGCAATTTCGGGGAGGTGTTCGGGCGCGGCATCGACTTCACGGCCTTGAAAGATGTCAGGGTGCACATGTCGGTCGGAGCGCTGGATACCGAGGAATGGGAAATCACCTTTCCCGAGAATTCACCCAAATTCATTCCCGGTGCGAACAGCGCAGGCCGCAACCGCAACCACCGCCTGCACGCCCTGCGCGAAAGCCTGGAGGCGCGCGGCGTGGATGTCTGGCATGACACCGTGCCCGGTGTCACACACGATATGATGGGCGTTTTTCCCTATGTCGAGAGCTTCTTCACCGGCGTGTTGCGGGATCGACTGCCCGCTCCGGGAACGCGCTGATGGTGGCCGCTCCCAAGCTCGTCGAGATCGAAGGGCCGGCCTTCGAACGTGGCCTTTCCTACGGGCGGCAGGCCGATGTGCAACTGCGTCACGGGCTCGCCGTCTATCAGGATCTGTTCCGGCAGCACGAACTCGGCTGGGACAGTGTGCTCGGCTATTCCGCACGCTTGCGCGAGGCGCTGGCCGTTCAGGTTCCAGACGCGGTTGAGGAACTGCGCGGCATTGCCGAGGGCGCGGGGGTAAAGCTTGAGGAAGTTCTGGTCATCAATGGCCGGAGCGAAATCATCAACCTTCATGCGCAGGCCCCCAAGGACACCGCTTCGCTCGATGACGGATGCACGGCTGCCGTCGTGCTCCCCGGTCTCTCCGAAAACGGCCGCCTTCTGCACGTTCAGAACTGGGACTGGCTGCCGGAATGCGCCGAAAGCACGGTTGTTTTGAAGATCCGCTCAGACCGGCACCCGGATATTCTCACCTATGTCGAAGCCGGAGGCCTCGCGCGCGCCGGGTTCAACGATCAGGGCGTGGCCATAACAGGAAACAATCTGGTCAGTGCGCAGGATGGAACCCGCCCTTATGGGATTCCCCTCTCCGTCATCCGGCGGCGTGTTCTGGAGGCAGGCGGCTATTCCCAGGCCCTGACCGAGCTTTATCGCCTGCCGCGCACGGTTTCCAACAACATGACAATCAGTTGCGCTCGCAGCGGCGACTGCCTGAACTTCGAAACCACTCCGGACGAAATTTACTGGCAGGCGCCGGACGGAGCGTGTCTGACTCACTCCAATCATTTCGTCACGCCTCAGGCGCGGATACGGGAGCGCGACAGGGGCATTGCCCGTGGTGCCGACACGCTTTTCCGGGACAGGCGCCTGCGCCAGCTCATCGAGAAAGATGGGCACAGGCACGACCTCGACAGCCTGAGCCGCGCGCTTGACGACCGCTTCGGTTCGCCGCGCGGCATCATCCGCACGCCGGAGGGCAATGAAGGCGAGACCAACGCCTACCTCTCCGCCACCGTGGCGATGATCCTGATGGACGCCGGCGCCGGGGAAATGCGTGTGCGCCAGTTGCCCTACACGTCCGACGAAACGGTGCGCTATCAGCTCCACTGACAATAAAAACCATAATGAAAACAAGAGGGAACAGCATATGAGACAGAGAACGACAAACTTCCGTTCAATTGCGCTTGCGGCAGCAGTCGGCCTCGGCGGCGTCGCGCCGGCCATGGCCGACAGCATGGTGAGGACATCGCTCAATGCCGACATTCGCGGCACCAATCCGGGTGTGACGCGCGACGGCAACACCGATGAAGTGCACGGTCACATGATCGAAGGGCTCGTAACCTATGCGAGCGATTTCAGCATCATCCCCATGCTGGCCGAGAGCTATGAGATTTCCGAGGACGGACGCACCTACACATTCAAGCTCCGAAAGGGCGTGAAGTTTCACAATGGCGAAGAAATGACCGCCAGTGATGTGGAATGGTCCTGGAACCGGCTCGCAGGAGAGGCTTCCGAATCCCACTGCAAGAACTTCTTCAATGGCGAGAACAACATCAAGGTGACGTCCGCCAAGGCACAGGCCGACGACACTTTCGTCATCACGCTTGCCGAACCCTATGCGGTGTTTCTGGCGACAATGGCACGTTTCGACTGCGGTTCGATGGCGGTGCTGCATCCCGATTCCGTCAACGCCGACGGCAGCTGGAACAAACCAATCGGCACCGGCCCCTACATGATGGGAGACCACGCTCCGGGGCGCTATGTCGAGCTGAATCGCTTCGAGGACTATTCCAGCCGCGACGGGGCGCCCGATGGCTATGGCGGCGGCAAGAACCCTACGGTCGACGTGCTGCGCTGGGAGATTGTGGGCGAAGGCGCGGTGTCGAAGACGGCGCTGCTCGCCGGGGATCTCGATCTGGTCGATATTGACGCCATGACTGCGGCCGAGCTCAAGGACCAGCCGAACTTCAGCGTTGACGCTGCGGAGTCGGCCGTCTGGGACACCTATCTCCTCAACTCCGACGACCCGGTCCTTTCGGATGTCCGCATCCGCCGCGCCATGGCGCATGCGATCGACCCGCAGCGCATCATGGCGGCCATCACCGAGGGTTTCGGCAAGGCGTCGCCATCGCCGGTGCCGCCGATGTCGGCCAATTACACCGACGTGCAGGCGAAGTATCTGACCTATGACGTGGAGAAAGCCAAGGCACTGCTCGAAGAAGCCGGTTACAACGGAGAAGAGATCACCATCCTCGCAACCCGCCGCAACGGCGCCTATTACGAACGGGCCCTGATGGCGCAGGCGATGATGATGGATGCGGGCATCAATGCCAGGCTCGAAGTGGTCGAATGGGGCAGTCAGCTCGAAGCCTATCGCAACGGCTCCGGCTACCAGATGCAGAGCTTCACCTTCTCGCCGCGCCTGCACGCCGGGCTAAGCTTCGAGATGTTCACCGGAGACGCTGACCGCAAGGCATGGAAGAACCCGGATGCAGTGGCGATGATGAACGAATCCCTGCGGACGGGCGATCCAGAAGAACTGCAGGCGATCATCGACAGACTGCACGAAGCCTTCATCGCGGAAGTTCCGGCGATCGGCCTTGGGCACCGCACCCTTTTCACCGGCATGTCGAGCAAGATCGACGGGTTTGAAAACTGGGGCGCTGGGCTGCTGCGCGGCTGGATGCTCAAGGTGAAAGACTGACCGCAGGCCAGGGAGGCGACCATGCCCATCTTCGTGCTCAAGCGCGTGCTGATGTCCATCCCCACTTTCGTGATCGTGGCGGTGATCATCTTCGCGCTGGTGCGGGCGCTGCCCGGAGACCCGGCATTGATGATGCTGGGCGGCAATATCGACGACGAGGCGACGCTGGAGCAGATGCGCAGCCAGTTGGGGCTCGACCAGCCAATGCCGGTGCAGTTCATTGTCTGGCTGCGCGAGGTTTTCTCCGGCAATCTGGGAACCTCCATCATGACCGGGCAGGAGGTGGGCAGCCTCCTGTGGCAGCGCTTCGGTGTGACGGCGACGGTCGTGCTCCTGGCTATGGGATCGGCACTTCTGGTGTCGATCCCCGCCGGGCTTCTGGCTGCGCACCGCCATAACAGCCGCACGGACTACGCCATCGTCTTCTTGACCATCCTCAAACTCTCGATGCCGAGCTTCTGGGTCGGGCTGATGCTTCTTGTCCTCTTCGGGGCGATACTGGGCTGGCTACCGACCGTCGGCTTCGTTTCGATCAGCGACGATCTGGGCCGGGGCATGCTCTATCTCATTCTGCCGGTCACATCGCTGGCCCTTTCGGAGATAGCGGTTCTTACCCGCATGATGCGGGCTGGAAGCCTCGAGATCATGGGCCGGGATTACATCACGCATGCCCGCGCCAAGGGCCTGCCGGAGCGCAAGGTCCTGTGGCGCCATGTCTTTCCGAACGCTTTCGCGCCAACCCTCACAATGGTGGGCGTGATGCTTGCGGGACTGCTGGCCGGCGCAGCGGTGACTGAGACGGTGTTCACGCTGCCCGGCCTCGGCAAGCTTCTGGTCGATTCGATCTACGCCCGTGACTATCCGGTGCTGCAGGGCGCACTTCTGTTCATCGCCGCGGTCTATGTGCTGACCAATCTCCTTGTCGACATAGCCTATTCCTTCTTCGACCCAAGGGTGCGTCTTTCATGAGTTTCGCGAACCGTATTCTGGGCAAGGCCAACGGACTGGCCGGCGTCATTCTCGTCAGCCTCGTTCTGGGTGTGGCAGTGCTGGGCAACGTCTATACGCCCCATGACCCGCTCAAATCCGACCTGTTGAACCGCTTCGCCGGAAGCTCCCTGTCGCATCCGCTGGGCACCGACATGTTCGGCCGGGATATTCTGTCGCGCCTCATGCGTGGCGCGTGGGTTTCCGTTTCGATCGGTCTTTCCACCCTACTGATCCCGGTGGTTCTGGGAACACTGCTCGGTGCGGCGGCGGGCTATTTTCGCGGTTGGTTCGACCGGGTGCTGATCGTCGTTCTGGATGCGCTGATGGCCTTTCCGGGGTTGCTTATCGCGCTTGGGCTGATGGCGATCATCGGCCCGAACCGCTACGGCGTCATCCTCGCGCTTTCCGTGGCCTACCTGCCGCCGTTACGCGCGTGGTGCGCGGCTCCGTCCTCTCCGTGAGCCAGTCGGAATTCGTCGAGGCTTCGACGACCATGGGAAACTCGCGCTTCTATACGCTCCTGGTGCATGTGCTCCCCAACTGCATTGCGCCGCTCATCGTGCTGACCACGATGATGTTTGGCTGGGTACTTCTGGCAGAAAGCGCCCTGAGCTTTCTCGGCCTCGGCGTACCGCCACCGGAGCCGAGCTGGGGCAACATTCTCGCTGAAGCAAAGGCGCATCTGATGCGCTACCCGATGCTGGGGCTCTTGCCGGGGCTTTGCATCTCGGTTGCGCTCCTTGGCGTGAATTTCCTCGGCGACGCCCTCCGTGACGAGCTGGATCCGAAGTCCACCACCTCGAAGGAGGTTATCTGACATGGCAGAAAGCACTGAACACACGCCCGTTCTTTCAGTCGATGATCTGGAAATCTCCTTCGGCGCGCGGCCGGTGGTGAAGGGCGTAAGCTTTCAACTCGCCCCCGGAGAGATCATGGCGCTGGTCGGCGAGAGCGGCAGCGGCAAGAGCATGCTCGGGCGGGCTATCATGGGGCTTTTGCCGGGCGGGGGAGCGGTCACCCGCGGGCGCATTCTGTTCCAGAACCAGGAGGTGACGTCACAGGGATCGCAGGAAGAGCTCCGGCTGATGCGTGGCAGGCAGGTCGGGCTGATTTTTCAGGAGCCCCTCTCCTCGCTCAATCCGAGCATGCGGATCGGTGAGCAGATGTATGAGGCGATGCGAGAGCATACGGACCTGACCGAGGCGCAGATCCGCGAACGCGCACTGGAGATGCTGCGGCAGGTGAAGCTGCGAAACCCGGAAGCGCTTCTGAAGCGCTATCCGCACGAGTTCTCCGGCGGAATGCGGCAGCGGATCATGATCGCCTCGGTGATGATGCTGAAACCGGCGCTGCTGATCGCCGATGAGCCGACCACGGCGCTTGATGCCGTCGTGCAGAAGGAGGTTCTCGACATCATGGCCGAGGTTGCCCGCGCCAATGGCACGGCGGTCATACTGATCTCGCACGATCTGGCGGTCGTGGCGGCCTATGCGGCACGGATTGCGGTCATGGAGCGGGGCATCCTTGTCGAGGCGGGCACCACGCAATCCGTGCTCGCGCGCCTGTGCACGACTATACCCGCAGACTTCTTGCCGCCACGCAGCTTGGGGAGCCCAGTCCGGTCAAAGGTGAGGAAGGTCCTCCCCTGCTTGCCGTCGAGGGGTTGCGGGTGGAGTTCCGGGAAAAGCGCTTCTTCGGCCTTATGGCAGACACGACGACCCATGCGGTGCGCGATGTGTCCCTGACGGTGCAACCCGGCGAGTTCGTGGGGCTCGTGGGCGAGAGCGGCAGCGGGAAAAGCACCATAGGCCGCGCGGTCGGCAAGCTGGTCTCCAAGGCCGGGGGCCGGATTGTCTTTGACGGGCAGGACATGGATGACTGCCCGCCGGCGCTGGAGCGCCGGCTTCGCCGCCGCATCCGCTTCGTGTTTCAAGACCCCTATTCCTCCCTCAATCCGCGCATGCGGATCGGGCGCATCGTGCGCGAGGGCCTGCGGCAGGACAAGACCATGTCCGAAGCGGCCAAACAGGCAAAAGCCGAAGAGATGCTGGAGGCGGTGGGGCTGCCGCGTGAAATGGCGCAGCGCTTTCCGCACGCACTTTCCGGCGGCCAACGCCAGCGCGTGGCCATCGCCCGGGCCCTTATCAGCAAGCCTGACCTCGTCATCGCGGACGAACCCGTCTCGGCGCTCGACGTCACGATCCAGGCGCAGATACTGGCGCTCTTCAAACAGCTGCAGAGCGAGTTCGGCTTCGCCTGCCTTTTCATCAGCCACGACCTCCATATCGTCGAGCAGCTTTGCGCGCGCCTCTATGTGCTCAACAAGGGGCGCATCATGGAACAGGCGGAAACCGGTGCGCTCTTCGATCTACCGCGCCACCCCTATACACGGCAGCTGCTGTCGGCTTCACCACGGCTGGAACGGGCGCAGGACGGGGTGCGGCTGGCATCAAGCGACGACATTTGCGGTGCCGCGATGGACAAGCTCCCCTATTACGACGCGGCTGGCGCCGAGGCCCCGTATCATCTCACCGAGGCAGCCCCCGGGCACTACGTTGCACTGCGTGGTGCGGTGGCCCAGAAGGAATGGCAATGACAGGGAAAATCCAGCGGCCCTACGTACCGCCTCTCTATCGAGCGAGTGACGCGGAGACACGGGACCTTGTGCGCGCGTATCCGCTCGCAACGATCATGACCTCCCGCCGCGGCACGATGGAAGCAACACAGACACCGCTTTTCTTCGAAAGCGACGCAGACGATTGCAGCACCGTTATCGGCCATATCGCGCGGATCAACCCACAGGCCGAAGACGTCATGGAACCGGGGCCGATGCTGGCGGTGTTCAACGGCCCGTCAGCCTATGTATCACCAGAGTGGTATGTGGAAGACGAGGACGTGCCCACCTGGATCTATCAGGCGGTGCATCTGCGCGGGGAAATAGAGCCGGTGAGCGGTGCGGATATGCGCTCCCTGATGGAAGACATCGTTCGCCTGTCCGAGCGCCGCATCGGCGGCACTTGGCGGCTCGACAGGATTTCTGAAGCGGACATCGCCCGCATGATGCCGAGAATCGTGGGCTTCCGCGTTCACATTGAAGCGCTGACCGGAATCTCCAAAATGGAGCAGACACGGTCATTGAAAAATCGCGACGGTGTGGCCGGAGCACTGGAACGCGGACGAGAGATCGGGCGCGACGTCCTGGCTGGATTGCTGTCAAAGTCCGTCTGAAGACCTTTTCAACCTCCCAGAACTGACAAAGCGGTTGACCATAAGTCCAACCTGGGCAGTGCTGTACACCCCAGGTAGATGGGCCAGTCGCGCACGGGCTTTGGCTGGCGGCACGAATCAGTCGTGCACCGGCCGCGCTCATCGCCTCCTATCTGACGACCGCGCGGTCCTTAAGACGCAAGGCGAAGCCAACAATTGCGTCTCGGCTGGCAACGGGCGACGGTGAAAGAGCGAACGCAATTGCATCAATAACTGCCCAAACTCCCTGTTGAAGCGGTTGGTCAAGGCCTGAGCGGAAACCGCAGTAAGGAAAACCCAAGCAATGCTGGAAACCCGGCGCTGGCGACAACAGGCGTCAGGCTTTCATGCAGGTCGCAGCCACGGTCGGCTTCAGTCAATGTTCTTTAGCTATTGACTCTTTCAATACGATCATTAACGATCAAAGAAAGGGAGGCAGTATGCACCACCGGTTTCCGCAAAAGCGACAGCAGCAGATGATTGACGTCATCATCGAGCGCAAGCGCGTGAGCAATGCGGACCTATCCGCCATTCTGGACATCTCCCTCCCCACCGTGCGCCGCGATCTTGCCGTGCTCGAACAGGCGGGCGTGGTGACGCGAACCCATGGCGGCGTTGTCGCGCGCGGTGTTGGTGAGGATGCTACCGAGCCGCTGTTTTTGGAGAAGGTCCGACAGAACCAGAATCTCAAGCAACGCATCGGTCAGGCCGCTGCCGCAAAGGTTCTTGACGGCCAGGTGGTGCTTCTCGATTCCGGCACCACCGCGCTCGCAACCGCACACGCGCTTGCAGGCAGGCGTGTCACGATCGTGGCGATCGATCTCAAGGTGGCGGAGGCAGCCTCGGTGGGGGCGACAGAGGTGCACATTGTCGGCGGTCGGGTGAGAAATGGCTATTTCAGCCTTGTCGGCAATTGGGCCAAGGAGGCGCTTTCCAGCATCAGGGCAGACATCTGTTTCCTTGCCGCAGACGCAGTCGACCATGACGGCATCACCACCGCCACATTTGAAGAAGCCGAAACCAAGCAGAAGGCCATTCAACGCGCGAAGCGCATTGTCGTGATCACGGATCACGGCAAGTTCGGCAAACGCGCCTTTGCGCAAGTTTGCGGGCTCGATGCCATCGACGAATTGATCACCGACAGAGGCGGCGCGGATCTCGTCGCATCCTATCGACCACTGATACCGGCCATCACCCTCGTCTGAGGGGATGGCCCAAACAAAGAAAGAAAGGCACGGAATGTCAAAGTTCAAGCAGCTCTTCGGCGACAAGAAACCCATCATCTCGATGGTGCATCTTCTGCCGATGCCCGGCTCGCCGCTCTATGATGCGGATGCGGGCATTGACGGCATTGTCGCCGCAGCGCGCAAGGATCTCACCGCCCTGCAGGAAGCCGATGTCGACGCGGTGATGTTCGGCAATGAGAACGACCGCCCCTATGAGCTGAAGGTCGATATCGCCTCCACCGCCGCCATGGCCTATGTGATCGGCCAGCTGCGCAACGAGATCAAGAAGCCTTTCGGCGTGAACGTTCTGTGGGATCCGATGAGCACCGTCGCGCTTGCAACGGCAACCGGCGCTTCCTTCGTCCGCGAAATTTTCACTGGCACCTATGCCTCCGACATGGGCCCGTGGACGCCGAATGCCGGCGAGGCGCTGCGCTACCGCAACCGCCTTGGCCGCGACGATCTGGTGATGCTCTACAACGTGTCGGCCGAGTTCGCCGATTCCATGGACAAGCGCCCGCTGGCCGATCGCGCCCGCTCTGCCGTCTTCTCCTCCATTCCCGATGCCGTGCTCGTTTCTGGCGCCATCACCGGCGAGGCCGCCGAGATGACCGATCTCAAATCGGTCAAGGAAAAGGTCACCGGCACACCGGTTCTGGCCAATACGGGCGTGCGCCACAACACCGTGGCCGACATTCTCAAGATCGCCGATGGCTGCATCGTGGGCTCGTCGCTCAAGGTCGACGGCAACACCTGGAACCCGGTCGATCCAGAGCGGGCCAAGGAGTTCATGCAGATCGTAAAAGCCGCCCGCGGCGGCTAACCATCGGGACCTGGGGAGGAAGACCATGGACGCAAGACAGGACACCACAGGCTCACACTTACGAAGCCTTGGTATTTTGACGGCGCTGATTTTCGTTGCGCTCGCAATCGCCAGCCCGACATTCCTGTCATCGTCAAATCTGCAGTCCATGGGCTTCCAGTTCCCCGAGTTTGGGCTTCTGTCGCTGGCAGTCCTGCCGACGATGATTTCCGGCGGCATCGACCTTTCGGTGGTCGCCATCGCCAATCTGGCCTCCATCGTGGCCGCAGTGACCATGAAAGCCGGACCGGAAGTGGCATGGCTCGCCATCCCTGCCGGTCTCGCTGTGGGGCTCGTCTGCGGCGCGTTCAACGGCTTTCTCATCGCCTATCTGCGGCTGCCACCCATCCTCGCGACGCTCGGCAGCATGCAGCTCTTCGCCGGCATCGGCATCATCATCACGCGCGGCCCGGCCATCACCGGTCTTCCCGACTGGTACACGGCGTTCGGCAACTGGACGATCGGCGGCGTGCTCCCGCTTCCGCTCGTGCTGTTTGCGCTCGTTGCATCGGGCCTCGCCTTTCTTCTGCGCCGCACGCCGGTGGGCATGCGCCTGCGCCTGTTCGGCGCAAACCCGGTCGCCGCCGATTTCGCCGGTGTGCCCGGAAAGAAGCTGATCATCCAGATCTACGCAATCGCCGGCTTTATCGCCGCACTTGCCGGTCTGGTGGTTCTGGCACGCGTCAACTCGGCCAATGCGGACTATGGCAGCTCCTATCTGCTGCTCGTCATCCTCATCAACATCCTTGCCGGCGTCAGCCCGGCCGGCGGCTTCGGCACCGTCACCGGCGTGGCCCTGGCCGTGATCTGCCTGCAGTTCATCTCCAGCGGGCTCAACATCCTCTCCTTCAGCGCCTTCTCCCGCGACCTCTTCTTCGGCGGCCTGCTCATTGCCGTCATGTCCTATCGCGCGGCTTTCGGTTCCTTCGATGTGAAGGCGTTCTTCAAACGAAAGGCTCACCAATCATGAAAGAGCGTCTCCGCTCCCTGCTCAAAACCCTGATGCTGACGCCGGGCCTGTCCGGTCATGAAGACCGCGTGCGCCGCCGCATCGAGAAAGAGCTCGCCGATCTGCCGCTTGTCCTTCGCACGGATCGCCTCGGCAACCTGATCGCCACACTGGAAGGTGACGAAGGTGCGCCCTCCGTCATGCTGTTCGCCCACACCGACCAGCTCGGCTTCATGGTGCGCAAGATCGAGGATAACGGTCTGGTGCGCATCGAGCGGCTGGGCGGCATCCCGGAAAAGGCCCTGCCCGCGCAGGCCGTTCTGTTCTGCGTCGGCGAGGGTCGCGACGTGCAGGGCGTCATCGCCAACAAGAGCCATCACGCCACGCCGCCGGACGAGAAATACAAGGTTACGCCCTATCAGGACGTGTTCATCGATGTGGGCGCGGAAGACGCTGCGGGCGTCAAGGCGCTGGGCATCGAGATCGGCACGCCGGTGGTCTATGACCCGCGTGTCATTGAACTCAATGAAAACCGCCTGATCGGCACCTCGGTCGATGACCGCGCCGGCTGTGCTGTCATCGTCGAGGTCGCCCGCGCACTCGCCGCAGAAGGCCCGCGCCCCACGGTGCATTTCGTCTTCGCCGTGCTTGAGGAGTTCAACCTTCAGGGGGCGATGGTCGCGGCCCGCGCGATCAACCCCGACATTGCCATCCAGCTCGATCTGGCGCTCAACGCCGATACGCCCGACATGACCCAGCGCGGCGAAGTCGCGCTCGGCAATGGCCCTGCAATGAGCCTCTATTCGTTCCACGGGCGCGGCACGCTGAACGGCACCATTCCGCACCCGGCCCTGCCGAAGCTCTTCTCTGACACGGCTTCAGCCGAGGGGATCAATCTGCAGCGCACGGCACACACCGGTGCACTGACGGATTCCTCTTATGTGCAGCTCGTCAATGAGGCGTCGCCTGTATCGATATGTGCTTCCCCTGCCGCTACACGCACACTTCGCTTGAAATGTGCGACCTGCGCGATCTGGAAGCCCTTACGAAACTGCTGATCGCCGCGATCCGCCGGGTCGACGCCGATTTCAGCCTGAACCGGGATGACTACACCTGATGGATTGCTATCTCGGCATCGACATCGGAACCTTTGAGACAAAGGGCGTTCTGGCCGATGGTCAGGGACGCATTCTGGCCACGGCGAAGCGACGACACGACATGATCGTGCCGCAGCCCGGCTGGGCCGAACATGACGCCGAGAAAGACTGGTGGGGCGAATTCTGCGCCATCAGCAGGGAACTGATCGCCTCCACCGGCATCGCCCCTGAAAGCATCAAGGCGGTGGCGGCGAGCGGCATCGGCCCCTGCATGCTGCCGGTCGATGAAGACGGCAAGCCGCTGATGAACGCCGTGCTCTATGGCGTCGACACCCGGGCGGCGGAAGAGATCGAGGAACTGACCGCCGAAATCGGCGAAGAGAGGCTGCTTGCCGAATGCGGCAACGCCCTCACCTCGCAGTCGGTCGGTCCGAAAATCCTCTGGCTGAAAAAGAACCGGCCGGAGATCTACGCCCGCACCCACAAGGTGATGAACTCGTCTTCCTTCCTCGTGCACCGGCTGACGGGACGCTTCGTCATCGATCACTACTCTGCCGCGTCTTCCAGCCCGCTCTACGACATCCACACCAACCGGTGGACCGATCGCTACGCCGACCGCATCATCGCGCCGGAGCGTCTGCCGGAGCTTCTCTGGAGCACCGAGATTGCCGGCCATGTTACGGAACAGGCGGCGAAGGAAACCGGGCTTGCGCCGGGCACGCCTGTAACGGCCGGCACCATCGATGCGGCTTCGGAGGCCGTCAGCGTCGGGGTTCTGGGAACCGGCGAGATGATGATGATGTATGGCTCGACCATGTTCATCATTCTGGTGACCGATCACCGCGTGGAGGATGGGCGGCTGTGGTATGCGCCATGGCTTTTCGAAGGACAGCACGCCTGCATGTCCGGCACATCCACGAGCGGCACGCTCACCCGCTGGTTTCAGGAACAGTTCGCCCGCGAGCTGGATTCCGAGGAGGCGCTGCGACTGCTCGCCGAAGAGGCGCAGGGCGCGCCGGTCGGCGCAAACGGCATCGTGGTCCTGCCCTATTTCTCCGGCGAACGCACGCCGATCCACGATCCGCACGCGCGCGGCATCATTTTCGGCCTCGACCTCACCCACACACGGGCAGACATCTATCGCGGTTTCCTCGAGGGCATCGCCTATGGCGTGACTTCGGTGATCGAAACCTATGAGGGCGCCGGCGCATCGATCAAGCGCATCGCCGCGGTCGGTGGCGGCACCAAGAACGCCGTCTGGTCGCAGGCCATCTCGGATGCGAGCGGCAAGACACAGGACGTGGCCGCCAACACGGTCGGCGCAGCCTTCGGCAACGCGTTTCTCGCAGCCGTCGCTGTAGGAGCGGCCGGTCGCGAAGACATCCGGCGCTGGAACCCTATGGAGCGGAGGATCGCACCGCAGGAGGAGAACCGCGCCGTCTATGACGCGCGCTATCGCACATTCAAGGAATTGTACGCCCGCAACAGCGATCTGATGAAGGGGAGCTCAACAGCGGACGTCCGATGAAGCCTGACTGGCGGCCATCCTGGCCGGCGGGGCGCATGAGAAGTGTATCAAGAGGAGGAAAAACATGGCTATGAATTTGAGGAAACTGACCGCCGGCGTGGCGCTTGGCGCCGCGCTGATCGTCGGGGCCGGCGCCGTTACGCACGCGCAGGATGCCAAGCACTCCATCGTGACGGTGGTGAAGCTCTCGGGCATTGCCTGGTTCAACCGCATGGAAGAGGGCGTGAATGAATACGCCGCGGAAACCGGCCACGATGCAACGCAGGTTGGACCGGCTTCCGCCGACGCGGCGCTGCAGGTGCAGATGATCGAAGACCTGATCGCCAAGAAGGTCGACGCCATCACCGTCGTGCCGAACTCGCCCGAGGCTCTGGAGCCCGTTCTCGGCAAGGCGCTCGACGCCGGCATCAAGGTCATCGGCCACGAGGCGTCCAGCCTCCAGAACATCACCTATGACGTGGAAGCCTTCGACAATGCGGCCTATGGCCGTCATCTGATGGAAGCGCTCGCACAGGCCATGGGCGGCGAAGGCGAATATGCCGTGTTCGTCGGCCATCTGACCGCCAAGACCCACAATGAGTGGGTCGACGCCGCCATCGAGTACCAGAAAGAAAAATACCCGAACATGACGCTTGTCACCGACAAGCTGGAGAGCAACGAGCAGCAGCAGACCGCCTACCAGAAGACCAAGGAGCTTCTGCGCACCTATCCGAACCTGAAGGGCATTCAGGGCTCGGCTGGTGAAGATGTCGTGGGTGCGGCTCTGGCCGTTGAAGAAGCCGGTCTCGACGGCAAGGTCAAGATCGTCGGCACCAGCCTCGTTTCGGTCGCCGGCCCCTATCTGGAGACCGGCGCCATCGAGATGATCTCCTTCTGGGATCCCGCGAAGGCCGGCATCGCCATGAACAAGGTCGCTTCCATGGCCATCGCAGGTGAGGAGGTCACCGACGGCATGGACCTCGGCGTCGAGGGCTACAACGCCATCAAGCTCGACGGCAAGGTGCTCTACGGCCAGGCCTGGGTCGATGTCACCACGGACAACATGAGCGAATACGACTTCTGATCGTAGCGTGTTGACGTGACCGGAAACGAGAGACGCATGGAGCCCGTCTGCGGTCCTGCCATCAGGACCGGCAGTCGTCTGCGCGCCTCTCGATCCAACCGCCGCCGGGCCTTGTCCGCCCGGCGGCCTTGCCTGAACAACAGAGATTTCCCATGAACGACGAAGCGAGCGGAAGCACGCCCATCCTGCAGATGCGGGACATCCGCAAGGCCTACGGGCCGGTGCGCGTGCTCGAGGACGTCAATCTCGAACTGAGCACCGGAGAGGTGCGCTGTCTGGCCGGCGAGAACGGCTCAGGCAAATCGACACTGATCAAGATCCTGTCAGGCGTGGTGAGCGCAGACGCAGGCCAGGTTTCGCTGAACGGCCGCCAGTTGGGCAACGACCCGATGGGCGCCATCACCGCCGGCCTTTCGGTCATCTATCAGGACTTTTCGCTGTTTCCCAATCTGAGCGTCTGGGAGAACATCGGCTTCCTGACCTCGGTTACCTCCGCAGACGTGCTGCACAAACGCAGCGCGCGCCGCAGACTGGCCATCGACACGCTGAAGCGCATGCAGGTGGAGATCGACCCCGACGCTCCGGTTGAACTTCTCCCCGTCGCATCCAAACAGCTCGTCGCCATTGCCCGGGCGCTCGCCAACAGGGCGCGCATCATCGTCATGGATGAGCCGACCACCGCGCTGACGCGCAGCGAGGTCGCCCATCTTCTCGAGATCGTCAGCGCACTGAAGAAGGAAGGCGTTTCATTCCTGTTCGTCAGCCACAAGATCGAAGAGGTCTTCGCCGTCTGCGACACAGTCACCGTGCTGCGCGATGGCTCCGTGGTGGTAGAAGGCCCCATCGGCGAGTTCGATACCGAGCGCCTCGTCGAGGCCATGACCGGCCGTTCCGTGGACAGCCAGCGACTGCCGCGTGAGGAAAGCCAGGTCCAGCGCCCGTTCCTCGCCGCCAGCGGCCTCGGTCGTCGCGGCAATTTTGTCGATGTGGATCTGGAGCTGCGCCCGGGCGAGATCGTCTCCGTGGTCGGCCTTCTCGCTCCGGCCGAACCGAACTCGCCCAGACCCTGTTCGGCTACATGAAGCCGGATGCCGGGCGCATCGAGATCGATGGCGAGGCCGTCACCTTCAAAAGCCAGCACGACGCCATCGAGCGGGGCATCGCCTATGTGCCGGAAGACCGGCTGACGGAAGGTCTCTTCCTCAACCAGCCGATCCGCGACAACATCACCGTCTCCAGCCTTGAGAAGTCGACCCATTTCGGCATCGTCAGCGCCGCAAGCCTGTTGCAGCGGGCACGCGACGCGGTGAAGAACCTACGGATCAAGACGCCTGACGTCACGCCCGCAGTGGCAACACTTTCGGGCGGCAACCAGCAGCGCGTCGTGCTGGCGCGCTGGATGGAGATCGATCCCCGGCTTCTCATCCTCAACGGCCCGACGGTCGGCGTCGATGTGGGGTCCAAACGCGAGATCCACGAACTGCTCGTTTCACTGAGCCGCAACGGCACGGCGGTCATGGTCGTTACTGACGACATTCCCGAGGCGCTCGCGCTCTCCGACCGCATTCTGGTGATGGTGCGCGGGCGCATCACCGCAGGTTTCGACGCTGCAACGGTGGACGAAGACACACTCTACAACGAAGTCATCAGGGAGGACCGGACATGAACGCGCTTGCCCGCATCTTTGCAACCCCGCAGGCATCGTGTTCCTCGTCGCGGTGCTTTTCGCAGTCGTTCTAGGCCTCATCAACCCGGCCTTTTTCACACCCGCCACGCTGATCGATCTTGCTCGCAACGGTCTGGTGACCGGCATTTTTGCGCTTGGTGTGATGATGGTTCTCGCCTCCGGCGGTATCGATGTCTCGCACACCGCCATCGGCGCATTCGCCATGTATGCGACCATGAAGATCGTGCTGGGCATCGATCTCGACCTGCCGATCATCGCCTATTTCGTCATCGCCGCCGCCATTGGCGCGGGGCTGGGGCTCATCAACGGCCTGCTCATCGGCGGGCTGGGTCTCAACACGCTGATCGTTACGCTCGGCACGCTCTCCTTCTTCCGCGGCGCGCTGCTCACCTTCCTTGGCACCACCTACATCACCTCGGTGCCGCGTGAAGTGATCAATTTCTCCCGCACCATCCTCATCCGCATCGAGAACGCGGTTGGTCAGATGGTGTCGCTTCCCGCCTCCTTCCTCGTGCTCGTGGCGGTCACCATCGCGCTCGCCATCATCATGAACTTCACCCTGTTCGGGCGGAAGGTCTACGCAATCGGCGGCTCGGAAGAAGCAGCCCAGCGCATTGGCATCCGCATCAAGCGGGTCAAAGTGCTGATCTATGTGATTGCCGGCGCGATTGCCGGTCTTGCCGGCATGACCCATGTGACGCTCTCGCGCATGGCCAATCCGTTCGACCTCGTCGGCATGGAGCTTAACGTCATCGCCGCCGTGGTTCTGGGCGGGGCGCGCATCACCGGCGGGCACGGAACCGTGCTCGGCACGCTTCTCGGCGTGTTCGTGATCACCATGATCAACACCACGCTGCTGATGGCCGGTGTTCCGTCCTACTGGCAGAAATTCGTCATCGGCTGTCTGATCATCGTGGGCACCGGCCTGCCGATCGTCTTCGACCGTCTCGCAAAACACCGCCAGCGCATGGCGCGTCCGCTGGAAGCCTGAACGCCGGCTTGAACGCAACCCCCTGGGAGCACAAGGTATGAAAAAGATCCTGAACAACCCCGCAGACTATGTCGATGAAATGCTCGAAGGCATGGTCGCAGCCCATCCCGGAACCTATGCGCAGCCGGTGCGCCGCGTGATTGCCCGGGCAGCGGGCGCGAAAAAGGGCAAGGTCGGCATCGTGACGGGCGGCGGCTCCGGCCATCTCCCGATCTTCACCGGCTATGTGGGCACCGGCCTGCTCGATGCCTGCGCCATTGGCGACGTGTTCGCCAGCCCCTCCGCCGAGCAGATGGCGGAAGCCATCCGGCTGGCCGATGGCGGCGCGGGCGTGCTGCGCCTCTATGGCAATTACGGCGGCGATGTCATGAATTTCGACATGGCCGGCGAGATGGCCGAGATGGAACACGACATCCGCACCACCACCGTGCTTCTGACCGACGATGTGGTTTCGGCCCCGAAGGAAGAGGCCGAGAAGCGGCGCGGCGTGGCCGGCATGGTCTATGCCTTCAAGATCGCGGGCGCTGCCGCCGAGCGTGGCGACGATCTGGATGAAGTCACCCGCATCGCCCAGATAACCGCCGATGCCTGCCGCTCCATCGGCATGGCGCTAACGCCCTGCACCATCCCGCAGGCCGGCAAGCCGACCTTCGAGATCGGCGAGACGGAAATGGAAATGGGCATGGGCATCCATGGCGAGCCCGGCATCTGGCGCGACGCGATCAAGCCCGCCGACGAGATTGCAGAAGAAATGCTGGAGCGCCTCATGGCCGACCAGCCTCTGGCAAAGGGCGACCGCATTTCCATTCTCGTGAACTCGCTTGGCGCAACACCCGCCGAAGAGCTCTACATTCTCTATCGCCATGCAAGAAAGAAGCTTGATGCGCTCGGTGTCGAGATCGTGATGCCGCTGGTTGGCCGCTACGCGACCTCCATGGAGATGACGGGCGCGACCATCACGGTCATCAAGCTGGACGAAGAGCTTGAAAGCCTGCTCAAGGCCCCGGCAGAATGCGCCTTCTGGCGCGTATAGGGAGAGGACGATGATTTCGAGCAAAACACTGTCCGCAGCCCTCGCGCGCATCGCGTCTCACACCGAAGCAGCAAGTGAAGAGCTTTGCAGCGCCGATGGTGCGCTTGGAGATGGAGATCTTGGGATCACTGTCTCCAAGGGATTTGCGGAAGCCGCCGCCACCGACCTGCCCGAGGATATCGGTATGGCTCTGCTTGCGATCGCTAAGGCATTCCAGCGTGTATCTTCTTCTTCCTACGGGACACTGCTCGCGACCGGCTTCATGGCGGCGGCAAAAATGGAGAAAGGCAAGACAAAAATCGATCCTGCAGGCATTCCCGGCCTCGTCGCTGCCGCCCGCGATGCCATGATGGCGCGGGGCAAGGGACATCTCGGCGACAAAACGGTGCTCGACAGTCTTGACGCTGTAGCCAATGCCCTGGATCACGCTCCCCTTGAAGAGATGATCAATGTGGCGATTGCCGCTGCGGCGGAAACAGCGGAGCAATATAGAGGCAAACCCAACAAGCTCGGGCGGGCTCGAATGTTCGGTGAGCGAAGCATCGGCCTGCTCGATCCCGGTCAACTGGCGTTTCTGCGCATCGTCGAGGCTTTGCGCGCATAACTCTAAAAACGCAAATTCCCTTCCAGCAGTTGGTGTGCGGGTGCCCCTTCACGCCACGGGCTCTGATCAGGGGGCTCCGATCAGGCGGATTGAGAAACCTGCCCGTCGCGCGGCCGCCTTCACGCATACTGTAGTGGAGTTCGAGAGGCCGCCGCTCCAGTATACCCTATGCGCCGTTGCGATCGTTGGCATGATCCCCCGCCGGGCTTCAATGGCGGAAACGGTCCGGCCCAACCACGGTCTATGAAGTAACCCTGTCGCCTTCACCATCAAAGAGATGAAGATGCCCGGGCGGAAATGAGACCTTCACCGCCGGCCCCGCGTTCAAATGCGTGCGGTCGACAGTGAACACCTTGAACGGCAATCCATGATGCGTGAGATGCAGGATCGTGCCGAAACCGGTCGGCTCGATCAGTTCCACGCCGGCATCCACACCTGTTCCGTCTGCATCGGAAAGTTCCACGTGCTCGGGACGAATTCCCACTGTAACCGGCTCATCGGCCGCAAGCGTATATTTCTGCGGGAGTGCGATCAGCGTGCCATCCCCCAGGCGCACCGACGCTCCGTTCTCGCCCGGAACATAATGCGCAGAAAGAAAATTCATCCCCGGCGAACCGATGAACCCGGCCACGAAGAGGTTTGCAGGCCGGTCATAAAGGTCGAGCGGGCTGCCCACCTGCTGCACCACCCCGCCATGCATGGCGACGATGCGGTCGGCCAGTGTCATGGCCTCGATCTGGTCGTGGGTGACATAGATGGACGTTGCGCCAAGGTCGCCATGCAGCTTTTTGATCTCCGCGCGCATCTGTTCGCGCAGTCGCGCATCGAGATTGGACAGGGGCTCGTCGAACAGAAACGCCTTGGGCTGGCGAACGATCGCCCGCCCCATGGCGACACGCTGACGCTGACCGCCCGAAAGTGCTTTGGGGCGCCGCTCCAGCAGCGGGTCGAGCCCCAGTTTCGACGCCGCTGCCGACACGGCAGACTGGATGCGCTCGCGCGGCGTTTTGCGTAGCCGGAGGCTATAGCTCATGTTTTCCGCCACGCTCATATGCGGATAGAGCGCATAGGACTGGAACACCATGGCAATGTCGCGATCCTTGGGCGCCAGGTCGTTGACCCGCTTGCCCGCGATCGCGATATCGCCGCCGGTTACCTCCTCCAGCCCGGCAATCATGCGCAGCAGCGTGGATTTTCCGCATCCCGAAGGTCCGACAAGAACGATGAATTCACCATCCCTGATGTTCAGGTCGACGCCATGCAGAACCTGCACGGCGCCATAGGATTTGCGGATATCCTGAATGTCGATGGAAGCCATGACGTTTCCTTTTCAACCTTTGACCGCGCCGGCGGTGAGCCCCTGCACCAGATACCGCTGAATGAGGAAGAAGAAGACGCAGGCCGGTATGAGCGCCAGCACGCCCGCGGCCATCATCTGCCCGAAATCGACCGAGAACTTCGATACGAACGAAAGAAGCCCGACAGGGAACGTCGCCGCATCATTGCCGGAGATCAGCATCAGCGCGAACAGAAGCTCGCTCCAGGCGGCGGTGAAGACGAAGCCGATGGTCGCAGCGATGCCCGGCAGTGTCAGCGGCAGGATGATCTGCCGGAATGCCGTGAACTGTGTTGCCCCGTCGATTTTGGCAGCCTCCTCCAGATCTTTCGGGATCCCGTCGAAAAAGGACTGCATGAGAAAGGTGGCAAAGGGCACGTTGAAGGCCGAATAGACGATCACCAGTCCAGTCAGACTGTTGGTCAGACCCAGCGGCGAGAGCATCTTGAAGATCGGCGCGACGAGCATCACCAGCGGAAACATCTGCGTGAGCAGCATCAGGGCGACGATCCAGTATTTCGCCCTGAAGGCGAAGCGCGAGAGCGCATAGCCGGAAAGCGAGGCGAGGATCGTCACCACGATCGCGGTGGAGCCGGCCACGATCAGGCTGTTGCGGAAAAAGATCGGGAAATCGCTGTGCGCGACTACGAAGCGAAAATGATCGAAGCTGACCCTGGAGGGCCACATGCGCACGCCCTCCGAATAGAGAAGGTCGTTGGGCGTCAGCGACACCTTCAGGAGCCAGAACAGCGGAAAGAGCGCAAAGACGATATAGGCCAGAATGGCAAGCCGGTGCGCGACGGTGAGAACCATGGATTTTGCCGTCATGCCGTCAGTCCCTGTTCAACATGGTCTGCCGCAGCAGCACGATCAGCATCGAATAGACGAGCAGCAACACCAGAAGCACCATCGAGATCGCCGATGCATAGCCGAAGTCGAGCCGCTTGAAGGCCTGTGTGAAAATGTAGCTCGCCACGATCTGCGTGCGGTCGGCCGGTCCGCCATTGGTCATGACAATGATCAGATCGGCGAAATTGGATATCCAGACCGTCCTCAGAAGCACGGTGATGGCAATTGTCGGCGCGAGGAAAGGCAGCGTGATCGAGCGGAAACGCTGGAAAGGCCCCGCCCCGTCAATGGCCGCGGCTTCATAAAGGTCGCGCGGAATTGCCTGAAGCGCCGCAAGCAGCGTAATCGCAAAAAACGGAATGCCCCACCACACATTGGCGACAATGGGGCCCCACATGGCCAGTTGCGGATCGGAAAGAATGTTGCCTGGCTCATCCAGAAGCCCGAGCGCAAAGAGCCAGTGCGGCAGCGGCCCGATCACGGGATTGAAGAGCCAGGCCCAGTTGAGACCGGTCAGGAAGGTGGGCACCGCCCAGGGCAGAAACACCAGCGCCTGCGCGATGCCCCGGCCGCGAAACGGCTTGTCCAGAAGCAGCGCCAGGATCAGGCCGAAAAAGAACTGCAGAAAGACCGACGCGCCGGTCCACCACAGCGTGTTGCGCAGGGCACGGTAGAACGCCTGATCCTGCGAAAGCGCGCGAAAATGGTCGAGGCCGATGAAGCCGCCTGAAAACGGGTTGAGAATCTGTACGTCGCGAAACGCATAGGATAGGCCCAGCGCCAGCGGCACCAGCATCACAGTGGCAATCAGAACAAGCGACGGGGCGCTGTAGAGATAGGGCTCGCAGGCACCCGCCAGCCGCTGCAGGAGGGGGCGCTTTGGCTGAACTCTCATATCCGTCGAACTGGTGTGGGTCATCGGCAGGTTCCGGCTGAACGGGTCGCTGTCACACCCTCGCGCCGGGGCGCGAGGGTGCCGGTGAAGACGACCGGGCATGGGGAGAATTCATCCCCGGCCGCAGGTCCACCGCAGGAGCTACTGCTTGGCGAGAAACTTCTGCTGCGCCTTGGTCAGATAGTCCGCCCACTGGTCGGCGAGCTGTTCCGGCGTGATATCGCCGAGCAACGCTTCCTGAGTGGTCTTGATCGCCAGCGAATCCTTGAAGAAGGCGAACTCTTCAAGATAGGTCGGCATGGAGATCGGAATCGCATCCGGGTCTTCCAGCTGTTCGAACCAGCCCTTGAACTGCGCACTCGCATAGAAGGGATCCTTCTCCGCCGAAGTATGCACGGGAAGCGCGCCGGTGCGCTTGTTCCACTCATTGTTGCCTTCCGGCCCGTCCAGCGCGGAGATGAGCTTCCAGGCTAGATCCTTGTTCTCACTCGCCGCCATCATCGACCAGCCGGCATAACCGATGGTCGGGAAGGTCTTGCCAGACGGTCCCTTCGGCATGGTCGTCACACCGAAATCGTCCGCACTCATGCGCTCCGAGATCGCGATGAGCGCATCCGGATCCTGGTCCAGGAAAGCGCAGGTGCCGGAATAGAAGCCGGCGACGATCTCGTTAAAGCCCCAGTTGACGCTGTCCTTGGGCGCAAGACCGTCCTTGTAGATGTCGATCAGCCAGGTGAACCCGTCGACCCACCCCTCGCTGTTGGCGGTGGATGTGCCGTCCTCGTTGAAGAAGACATCCGAGCCGGACATGATCGCCCCGAACATCATCCAGCCGTTCAGGCCACCTGAACCGCCGCGCAGGCAATACCCATATTTACCCGGCAGTTCGGAGATCTTTTCCGAAGCGGTGCGGAACTCGGCCATGGTCTTCGGCGGTTCGGCAACACCCGCTTCTTCGAGCAGCTTCTTGTTGTAGAACATGGCCCGCAGATAAAAGCCGTAGGGCAGCATATAGGCCGTGTCGTCGATATCGCGGCCGAGTTCGAGCGCCCGCGAAGACAGGCTCTCCGTGTGCTCCCACTTTTCCAGATAGGGCTCGAGGCTCTCCAGCATGCCGTTGTTGGCGTAAAGCGAGAGCCAGGTGTCGGGCATCTCCACCACGTCGGGGATTTCCCCGGCGGACACCATGGTGGCGAACTTCTGGAACGCCTCGCCCCATGGCAGCGATATGATCTCGACCTTCGTGCCCGGATTGGCCTCTTCGAACTTGCCGACAATGGATTTCAGCGTCTCGGTGCGCGCCGGGCTGGTAATGACCTCCACCAGCTTCAGCGTCGTGTCGGCCAGGGCTGTTCCCGTCATCAATGTGGCGAAACTGGCCGCCAGCAGTAACTTTTTCATCGGATTCCCCTTTTCTTGTTTCATTGCTCTCTCCCATTGGGCACGCGGCCGATGCCTCCACATTCGACCGATGCCCCACTCTGCTTCATGATCCGGAAGCCGCGTTGATCGCTCCTTCCAGGTCGCGCCAAAGAGCCTCGGTTCCCTCAAGGCCCACATGCAGCCGCACCGATCGCGGATCGATGCCAAACGCTCTTGCCGAATTGGGCTGTGCCTTCTGCTGAAGGACGATCTCCGCCGGCACCACGAGGCTCTCATGCCCACCCCAACTCACGCCGAGCTTGAAGAGCCGAAGCCCGTCGGCGAAAGCACGGATGTCGATCCCTTCGTGGAAGATGAAGGAAAACAGCCCCGATGTTCCCTTCAGACCCGGCGGCAGCGCATTGGCCAGCCCTGGGTGGCACACGGTCTTCACGACCGGGTTTGCCGCAAGCCGCCGCGCGATCTCCAGCCCTGCTTCCTCGTGCGCCCGCATGCGCGTTGGGAGCGTGCGCATGCCGCGGATGAGCAGCCACGCATCAAATGGCGAAAGCTTTCCACCCAGATAGGCATAGGTTTCACCGCGAATGCGCTCGATCATCGCTCTGGAGCCGGCAACCACACCCGCCACCACATCGCTGTGACCGCCAGATATTTGGAGGCGGAGTGGACCACGAGGTCCACGCCCAGAGTAAGCGGCTGCTGGAAAACGGGGCTCGACCAGCTGTTGTCGATCACGCTCACCACGCCCTGCGCCCTGGCGAGCGCCGCGAGCGCTTTCACATCATGCGTTTCCATGATCCAGCTCGTCGGGCTTTCCATATAGAAAAGGCGCGCGCCCGGCAGGGCCTTCGCCACCGCCGCCTCGTCACGACCGTCCACATAAGTCACCTCGACGCGCATGCGTTCAAGCAGCGTGCCGAACAGCCGAAACGTATCGGGATAGAGATGGCGCACGGCAACGATGCGGTCGCCTGGCTTCACGAAGCTCAAAACCGTGGAGGATATGGCCGCCATGCCGCTTGCAAACCCGATGGCGTCCTCGCCACCCTCGAGCTTCGCCAGCATCTCCTCGAACATGCGAACGGTCGGATTGAGCCCACGGGTATAAACAGGCCGCACCTTCTCGCCGCGATAGGTCTGGAGCATCTCGTCATAGCTGGAGAAGGTGAAGAGCGAGGTTTGCACGATGGGAGGCACGACGGCATCGAAGGCATTCGTCTCGTCATGCGCGACGATCAGCGAAGCCATGTCATCGGGGTGCAAACTGGCGCTCATCTGGACATTTCCCTGATATCTTCCTCGACCACTTCGAGGATGCGTAGTGTTTTCTCGCGCGCCATGGCGGTGTCCTGGTCGACAATCGCGTCGAACAGCTCGCGGTGGAATGGAAACGAGCGCCGGGCGAAATCCTCGCGGTCGAACGGGTGATCCCAGAAACGCTCGAAGGCCTCGCGCATCTGTTCGAGAAGCTGGCGGAAGAGCGGATTATGGGTCGCATCGTAGATGGCAAGGTGAAACGCCAGATCCTCTGGCCCGGACGTGCCCTTTGCCAGATGCACGCGCTCCATCTCGTCGAGTTTTTCCTCGATATTGGCGAGATCGGCTGCGGTGCGCCGGCGTGCGGCCACCACGCTGGCCTCGGCCTCAATGCCGCGCCGCACTTCAAGCGTCTGCAACAGGGCGTCGCGCTGGCGCGCGGTGTTCAGGGAAAGCGACATGTGAACGGTGCCGGCCGCCACCGGCTTCAAGAGATAGCTCCCGCTTCCCCGCCGGGTCTCGATCACACCCAGCGCCTCGAAGCGTCTGATGACCTCGCGGATCGTCGACCGCCCGACCCCCAGCGCAGACATGAGCTCCCGCTCCGCCGGGAGACGGTCTCCGACTTTCAGCTCGGCCCGCTCGATATAGGCGGCAACAGCATCTGTGACCTGGCGAACCCGGTCCTGCGCCGGTAATGCGGTTATGATCGAGGTGTCTCTGATGCCTGCCATATCACCATCCAAATTGGTCTGACATCATAGCAATAGGATCGCGATTGTAAATCTGTTCTCGTCCGCTCCCTTGACGGATTCGTCGGAGCCACGCGCAAACCGCGCACACGATGACGGAGGCGCCGAACAAGATCACAGCGGGAGGTCCGGCCGCTGACAAATTCGCAACCAATTGAAAGATCGGGGACATTTCAAACGGCAATGGCTAAAGAGCCCGCGAAGAGCAACCACTCAGGTTGCACCAGCCCCGCCCCCTGCCGCCGGCAAGCGGGTCTTCAACAGCGTGTGTCGGATGTCGTACGTCTCTTTGCCTGCCTGGCCCACTCTGGGTGCCTGCCTGTTCAGCAGGCATCAGCCATCCAGAACCGGCACCTGCCCCTGTGCAAGCTTCAATCGAGTCCACAAATTCATGTTGATCACGATTGCGGCAATCTCGGCGATCTGCTTCTCATCGAAATTAGCTGTCAGCGCTTCGTGCAGCGGTGCGAAGCCCGGCAGATCGTAGGCGGTCAACCCTTCGCAGTAGGCGAGCGCCGCCTTTTCAGGCTCATCGAACATTGTGCTTTCTCGCCAACTCGGTAAGTGAGCGACCTTTGCTGCCGGTACGCCCTGATCATGTGCAGCCTGCGTGTGCAGGATGAGGCAGTATGAGCACTCATTCATTTGCGCCACCCGCAGCCGCAAGAGCTGGGCGAGCTTTTTCTCGATGTTCAAATCCGCCGTGTATCCCACAGACCGGGCCATCTGCTGAGCGATGCATGAAACTCTATCAAATCGGGATCGAACCGGGTGTTCTCGAAACGAATACCTTCCATTTGCTTCTCCTCCGGATTGCAGCTTCAACCTGTGTCGGATGCGCCTCTCCAAAAAATGTCGCCACGGACAAAGATCGCGTTGCCGAAGTGCTCCCTCACTTCGGCCCCAAACATCAGGCCTCAGTCTTCAACAGCCGGTCTGCCACGAGTTGCGCCACCTGCCTGAACGGCAGAACGCCGGCACTCCCGCTCCACGGCATTCTGTCTCCGGCGAGAAGCAGCGGAACGCGTTCGCGCGTGTGGTCCGTGCCTGTCCAGGTCGGATCGTTGCCGTGATCGGCGGTCAGCATGAGCAGATCGCCGGGGCGCAGTTTGGGCAGGAACGCGGCAAGGCGGCGATCAAACCACTCCAGCGCCCGCGCATATCCCGCCACATCACGGCGATGACCGTAATGGCTGTCGAATTCGACGAAATTGGCAAAGACGAGATCGCCATCGGCGGCACTTTCGACGGTCTCCAGAAGCCGGTCGAACAGCGCATCGTCGCTCGGTCCCTTCAGCACACGGGAAATGCCCTTGCCGGCGAAGATGTCGCCGATCTTGCCCACGGCATGGACGGTGCGGCCGGCGGCGACAAGCCGGTCGCAGATTGTTTCTCCGGGCGGTGCGATGGCGAAATCGCGCCGGTTGGCAGTGCGGGTAAAGCCGCTTTCCGCATCCCCCACGAAAGGCCGGGCGATGATGCGCCCGACATTCATGGGATGGAAGATTTCGGCCGCCGCCTCACAGAGTTGCAGAAGCCGTTCGAGACCAAATGTCTCCTCATGCGCGGCAATCTGCACCACGCTGTCCGCAGAAGTGTAGACGATTGGCGCGCCGGTCTCCATGTGCTCCGCGCCAAAGCGCTTCAGCACGTCCGAGCCCGAGCCATGCGCGTTGAAAAGCGTGCGTTCCAGCCCGCCGGCCTCACGAAGGCGCGCCATCGCTTCCTCAGGAAACGCCGGAACCTCATGGGGGAAATAATGCCAGTCTCTCGAGAGCGGGAGGCCGGCCAGCTCCCAGTGTCCGGTCTGGGTGTCCTTGCCCGCACTTTCTTCCTGAAGGGCGGCCCAGGAAGCGCCGGCCTCGGGCGCGGCAAGCCCCGGAGCGGACTGGCCGCAGGCCAGTTCGAGCGCGGCCCCAAGACCGAGCGCAGAAAGACTGGGCAGATGAAGCGGACCGGAGCGTCCCTCTTCCGCTCTGCCGGTGGCGCAGGCTTCGGCGATGTGCAGAACCGTGTTGGAACCGGCATCGCCGAACCGCTCAGCATCCGGCGCGCCGCCTATGCCCACCGAATCGAGAACGCACAGGAAGACACGACCGTTCGCAGACATCCGTCACCCTTCCATGCAGCGCACCGCCATGCGGCGCCGCAGCACTTCGAATATTTCGTTAGAGCTCCAGAGGAGCGGCACCATGGCGAGCAGTGTGGCCGTGTCGGCGCTCTCCTGTCCAGTGGAAAGGAGACAACTCGCGCTCTCAATGGCGCTCGTCAGCGCGTTCAACACGGCAGCCGTCATGGCAAGTGTGGCGGTCACCGCCGCGCTGGCAGGAGTTGAGATCCCCGCCCGGCACCGTCGCCTTCATTGCTGATCGATAGCAGGTCGCATGGGTTTGCGCGGCTCAACCGGGCACCTCAGGACATCATGGCTTTCGTGCGCGCGTTTGAAGGACGGCACATCGCCGGAATGGAGCAATGCGCCGTGCCCTTTGGACAGTGGCTCTCAGACTGGCGGAGGCAGGATTATGACCCTATGGCGTCCGCCAGCCTCGAAAGACCGTGTGGCCAGATCAGCAGTGGCCGATCATCCATTTCTTGCGCGGAGAAGGCGGGCCCTTCTTGCCGATATTGCACAGCGAGCAGCCGCAGCCGGCCAGATGTTCCTTCTTGACCACGCGCGGCTCGCTGCCGCTTTTTTCAGAGCGGGCAAGCGCGCGCCGGAGCGTGCCGTTCATGAGGCTGAGGCTTGGCGCGGCCACATCGCGGCTGCTTGGCGTCTGGCAACTCGGGCAGGCGCACGCATTGCCTGCATCAGCCATGGACGTCCACTCGTCGAAAGGTCCGCAATCTTCGCAAACATAATTGTAAAGCGGCATATTGGTCTCCGAAAATTCTGTCTCGCATGGTGCGGCGGCCTGACGCCGCCGCACGAAAAAGCTCAGAGCATTCCCTGAAGCAGCAGGAACCCCGGCAGCCAGCCGGTGATGATGCCCGTGAGGAGCGTGACGACCGCAGTGGCCTGCAGGATCGGACGCTTCAAGGCAAGTAGCAGGAAATACATGAACCAGAGCACCGCCCAGATGGCCCAGTTGAGGCCGAGCCAGGTGTCGGTGAAGGTCTGTGCACCGGCCAGCCCTTCAATCGCGATGGGCACGACGGTGATCGCCACGAACAGGCTGAACCAGCCGAGCCCGCGGCCATCGACCGCGACCACGCGGTTGTAGGCGACCCAGAGATAGGTGGTGGTGAACAGCAGTGTCAGCGCCGCAGACTTGATCGACGCCGCATCGGCCCCGGCACCGAACGCCGACGCCAGCGCGACACAAAGCGTGACGAAGCCGGACACCACATTGATGACGACAATCTCCTTGTCGTCGATCTTTCCCATCAGCCACAGCCCGTTGAGAAACAGGACCGCGCCGACGTAAAGCAAGGCAAATCCGAGCAGCATGGCAGCTCTCCCTCCCGAAAGGCGGGTTCAGCCGGGTCCCACCCCGGCTGTCCCACTCGTTTCTTCTGAAAACGACAGCAGCGAGCATCAGCTCGTTCGAGCGACATCCACGCCGGAGACCTGTTTGGTCGGACCGGTCGAGTTTGGATTGATGTCGAAATCGAAGATCGCTGTCGGAATGGCCAGGGTGGCGCACACATTCGGTATGTCCACGATGCCGGCTATTCGGCCCTCCACCGGCGCTGTGCCGAGGATACTGTAGGCCTGCTCGCCCGTGTAACCGAACTTCTTCAGATACTCGATCGCGTTGAGACAGGCCCGGCGATAGGCCACATGCGCGTCCAGATAATACTGTTCGCCCGTGTGCTCATCCACCGAGATGCCCTCGAAGATCAGGTAATCGTCGAAATGCGGATCGATCGGGCTCGGCTTGAAGATCGGGTTGACGACACCGTATTTCGCCATGCCGCCCTTGATCACATCGACGCTGATGTCGATCCAGCCGGCCATTTCGATGGCGCCGCAGAAGGTGATTTCGCCATCGCCCTGCGAGAAGTGGATGTCGCCCATGGAGAGACCGCCACCCTTCACATAAACAGGGAAATAGACCTTCGAGCCGCGCGACAGGTTCTTGATGTCGCAATTGCCGCCATGTTCGCGCGGCGGCACGGTGCGCCATGCTTCTTCCGCCGCCTTGCGTGCTGCATCACCCGACATCTGGCCCATGAGCGCCGTGTCGGAATAAGGCAGTGCTGCGAGCGGCGGCACCCGGTTCGGATCGGTCGAAACCAGTTCTTCCTCACGGCGGTTTGCTTCGGCCAGAAGCGCATGATCGGGCAGACAGCCGATCAGGCCCGGATGGATGATACCCGGATAGCGCACGCCCGGAATGTGGCGCGAGGTCGTGTAGATGCCCTGGAAATCCCAGCACGACTTGGTTGCGTTCGGATAGTGCTCCGTCAGGAAGCCGCCGCCATTTTCCTTGGCGAACAGGCCGTTGAAGCCCCATTCGGATTCAGGCATTGCGCCGATATCGAGAATGTCGACGACCAGCAGATCTCCTGGCTCTGCGCCCTCGAAACCGAACGGACCGCTCAGATAGTGAACGCGGGTCAGGTCGACATCGCGCACGTCGTTGGCGCTGTCATTGTTGCCGATCTGACCACCGGTCCAGTCGTAGCACTCGACGCGGAACACTTCACCGCGCTTGAAGGTCTCAACCATCGGAATGTCGGGATGCCAGCGATTGTGCGTCTTGATCGCCTGATCCTCGGGTGCCTTGTTGAGATCGACTGAAAACACTGTTTTAGGCATAGGTCTCCTCCTCTTGAACGGCCAGTCGGAGGTTTTGCATTTTGAGCCCCCCGTCATTTTTGCGCCCGGCAACAAGATGCAGCCGGACGAAACCGTGCCGGAGAAGATTAGGTCTGGACTGTAAGCCGATTGGCTCTGGAGAACGCCGGATTTGTAATTTTTTGTAACCGGCCGGGGACATTCCAGAGAATTCGTTTGCGCTTGAACATCCGGAAATAAGCACGGAATTTCAGTTGCTTGCCATCGGCGCATCCAGAGCCGCCAGCGCCGTGCCCGCCCCGGTTACCTTTGGCCGGATACAAAAGGCGCATTTTCCAGAAAGCCGGAGCAAACTCCCTTCTCGACCGATGCAACCGTTTGCGACTATCGTATGAGCCATGGGGATCACGGACGAAAAACATCGCGTACTTGTTGTCGATGATGATCAGCGTCTTCGGCGCTTTCTTCAGCGTTTCCTCACGAGCGAAGGCTATGCCGTGACGGGTGCCGAGGATGGCCGCTCCATGCGCCGCGCAATGGCGGATGAGGACTTCGATCTCGTCATTCTCGATCTGACCTTCCCGGTCGGCGAGGACGGTGTCTCGCTGGCGCGTGGTCTGCGCGCCCAGCACGACCTGCCGCTGATCATGCTTTCAGGCAAGAGAAACACGATCGACAAGGTGGTCTGCCTAGAGCTTGGGGCAGACGATTACGTGACCAAGCCGTTCGAGCCGCGCGAACTTCTGGCCCGCATCCGCACCGTCATGCGCCGCTTTGCCAAGCGCATCAGCATGCCGGAACCGCAGGAGAAAAGCCGCTCGCCGGTCATGTGTTTTGCCGGCTGGCAACTTGATCCTGCGCGGCATCAGCTTTCCTCGCCCCGTGGAGAATCCGTGCGTCTGACAAGCCAGGAATTCCAGCTTCTGGCGGCGCTGGTGGAGCGGCGCGGGCGCGTTCTTTCGCGCGAGCAGATCCTCGACATCGTCGCCAACCGCAACTGGAACCCCTATGACCGCAGCATCGATGTGATGATCGGCAAGATCCGCCGCAAGCTGCGGGACAATGCCCGCGACACGCAGTTTATAAAGACCATTCGCGGTGTCGGTTACATGTTCGCGCCTCAGTCCGAGGAATAGTGCGCCGGCAAATAGAGATTGACGCTGGTGCCCTTGCCGGGCGTGCTGAGAATGCCGAGGCGGCCACCGGCCTGCCGCACGAAACCATCCACCATAGACAGGCCAAGACCGCTGCCCTGCCCCGGCGGCTTGGTGGTGAACATGGGCTGGAGCGCGCGGCGGCGCACCGCCACCGGCATGCCTTGACCTGTATCGCGCACCGACAGGAGCACATAGCGCCCCGGTAACAGCCCCGAAGCGACGCGCGCATCCTCCGGGCGGACGATCACATTCGACGCGTCGAAATGCAAGCTGCCGCCGCCCGGCATCGCATCGCGCGCATTGAGCGCCAGATTGACGAGGCTCGGCTCCAGCTGGCCGGCGGGAATGAGCACGCTGTTCAACCCGTCTGCGACATTGAGCGTGACGGATACCGTGTCCCCCAGCGTGCGCCCCAGAACCCGCATCAGGGGCGGAAGCGCCTCGCCAAGCTGCACCACGGCAATGTCTTTTGCGCGCTGGCGGCCAAAGCGCAGCAGGCGGTCGGTGAGTTCGGAACCGGATCTGGTGGCCTCAAGCGCATCGGTGACCAGCTCAGCCAGTTCCGGCTGATCGGCCAGCCGCTCCTCCAGCCAGCGCAGATTGCTCAGGAGAACGGCGAGAATGTTGTTGAAGTCGTGCGCAATGCCGCTGGTGAGCTGGCCCATCGCCTCCATGCGCTGCTTCTGCCCGAGCCGCTCGGCGGCCAGCCGCTTTTCTTCCAGAAGCCGGATGCGCTCGAAGCAGCGGGCCAGCGTGGCAAGCAGATCTTCGCTGTGGAACGGCTTGCAGAGATAGTCATAGGCGCCGGCCTGCAGCGCCTCCACCGCCGTGTCGATAGAAGCGTAGGCGGTGACCATCACGCACACCACATCCGGTTCGCGCTGGCGGATCTGGCGCACCAGATCGACGCCATTGCCGGTGCCGAGCCGCACATCGACCAGAGCGACCGCAATCCGCGCTTCTTCGAGGAAGGCGAGTGCCGTCTGCGGATCGTGGGCGACCACGATCCTGTAGCCTTCGAGTTTCAGGAGGCCCGACAGGCTTGCGGCGAAATCCTCGTCATCGTCGACGATCAGGACGCAATGGTCTTCCGCCGGCGTGGTCTCGCGCAACGGATGTTCGCCGATGACTTCTGCGGGGAGGTCGAGTTCACGATCGGTCATGCTTTACGCACTCCCGCACATGGCAGAACGAGCGAGACGGTGGTGCCGACACCCTTCTGGCTTTCGATGAGCACATCGCCGCCATGCTGCTCCATGATGCGCTTGACGAGCGGCATGCCGAGCCCGACGCCGAACGCCTTGGTGCTGAAGAGCGGCTCGAACACGCGCTCCGCCACATCCTGAGACATGCCGCCGCCATTGTCGGACACCGACAGGTAGACGCGGTCGCGCAGGCGCTGCGTGGAGATGATGATCTGACCGCTTTGCTTCCCGCGCTCCTCGCAGGCCTGCGCTGCATTCTGCAGAACATTGGAGAAGGCCTGCCGCAGACGCTCGGCATCGGCAAGGACATCACACCCGGCATCAAGCTTGAGCGTGATGAGATGCGCGATCTCCTGATCCTCTTCGCTCAATTGCTGCTTGACCCAGCGGTCGATGGCGACGGGCGACATGACGGGCGCGTGCTTGCGCGAGAAGTCCAGAAGATCCTCGATGATGCGCACGCAGCGCCAGGCATTGCGTTGCAGGCGCTGCAATTCGCCGGTGACGGGCTCGTCCGCGTTCTTGAGCGAGCGGCGCAGAATGTCGGCCGAGGTGACCATCGTGCCCAGCGGATTGCGCAGCTCATGGCTGACCGTGGCGGTGATCTGACCGATTGCCGCCAGACGTTCATTGGAGGCGAGTTCCTGCTGCGCCTGACGAAGCTTTTCAAGCGAGGTGACGAGATCGCGTTCCGCCAGTTCCCGGCTTTCATGCGAGAGAACGATCCACCACGCGCCGATGGCGAGCAGCGGCAAAAGCGCCAGAAATACCCGCAGGAGAAGCGCGCCGCTTTCCACATGCGGCTGGAGCGCGGTGGGCTCTATCAACCGGTAGGTGAGCAGGAACACGGCCGCCGTCATGACCGCCAGCGAGAAGAGAACGCCGCTCACCTTGAGCAGGCGCTGCGTCATGCGTGGCGCGATCTTGCTGCGCAGGGCGCGGCCCAGATAATGCGGCGCTTCCAGATTTGCGCCGGGAGCCTTGCAGGCATCGTGGCAGTGGGAATCGAGACTGCAGCAGAGCGAGCAGATCGGCCGCCGGTAGAAGGTGCAATGCACCATGTCCGGCCTTTCATATTCCAGCTCGCAGATTTCGCAGCGGACCACCGGCTTGTCGGGCTCGGCGAGCGGCACGCGCGAGCGGGCGAGATAATACCGCCCCCCGGTCACCACGCCGATCAGAACAGCGCTTGAAAGCGCGGTGAAGAAGGCGATGGGGGCGGCATAGGCTTCCGCCAGATCACCGAAACTGCCCATGAAGCAGATGATGGCGAACAGCGAGGCGAACGCCATCGACCCGCAGCCGACCGGATTGAAATCGTAGAGATAGGCGCGTTTGAACTCGGTGAAGGGCGGGCTGACGCCCATCGGCTTCAAGATGGCGAGATCGGCAAAGATGGAGCCGATCCACGCGGCGGCGATGACCGAGTAGACCGCCAGCACCAGCTCCAGCGTCTGGAAGATGCCGAGCAGCATCAGAAGCAGCGAGATCAGGATGTTGAAGATCAGCCAGACCACGCGGCCGGGGTGATAATGCGTGACGCGCGAGAAGAAATTGGACCAGGCGAGCGAGCCGGCATAGGCGTTCGTCACATTGATCTTGACCTGCGAAATGAGAACGAAGATCGCCGCCAGCGCCAGCACGGTGCGCGGATCGTCGCTCACATATTCATAGGCCTTGATGTACATGTGGATCGGCTCAAGCGCCGTCGACGGCGAAAGGCCAGCCGAGACCGCAAGCACGGCCAGAAGGCTGCCGCACAGGATCTTGAAACCGCCGACCACGATCCAGCCGGGGCCGGCGGAGATGACCGCCGCCCACCAGCGCCAGCGGTTTTCGCGGGTCTTGTCGGGCAGAAAGCGCAGGTAATCCACCTGCTCGCCGATCTGTATCGAAAGCGCGCACAGAACGCCGATGGCCGAGCCGAAGGCGAGCACATCGAAACCGCCATCCGCCGTTTCGCTGCCGGCAAAGGCCATCCACTGATCGAGCGTTTCGGGATGGCCGACCGCGATGTAGATGAAGGGCGCGAGCAGCATGGCAATCCAGATGGGCTGGGTGACCATCTGCAACTTGCTGATCATCGTCACGCCCATGAAGGTGATGGGGATGATGACGAGCGAGGAGATGATGTAGCCCAGCACAAGAGGCACATCCGCAAACAGTTTTAGCGCCTGCGCCATGATCGCGCCTTCGAGCGCGAAAAAGATGAAGGTGAAGGTCGCATAGATCAGCGACGTGATGGTGGAGCCGATATAGCCGAACCCCGCTCCGCGCGTGAGCAGATCCATATCGATGTTGTAGCGGCTCGAATAATAGGCGATGGGCAGGTTCGTCACGAAGACGAACAGGCAGGTGATGAGAACGGCGGGAAACGCATTGGCGAATCCGTAGCTGAGCGTGATCGCCCCGCCGATTGCCTCCAGAGCCAGAAACGAGATGCCGCCGAGCGCGGTGTTGGCGATGACGAACGGAGACCAGCGCCGGAACGACCGCGCCGCATAGCGCAGCGAATAGTCCTCCAGCGTCTCATTGGCGATCCATGAATGATAGGACCGTAAGGCAGGCGATTGCGGTGTTTCCACTAACCCGCACTCCGCCCTGTACACCGCCGGTCAGGCGAAGCCTGTGCTTTACGCATCTTGTTGAGGTTCTCCCGTTCTCCCCTTCTGGATGATCACACAAAGCCGGCTTCGAGACCAGTCCACGGACCTGCCGACGATCCAGTGGCTGCACATTCCCGTCAATAGGTGACCGTCACGACCACCGTATCCACATAGGTTCCCGGCGATGGGGTGTGTTGCGGGGGCACACGTCCGTAGACTGTAAAACTCTGGCCGCTTCCACTGCCGCTGCCGGACACCGTCGTGCCTGCCGTGCTCCCCCAGGGCTGGCTGCGGGCGGCATCCCTGTAGAGGCCGTAGATCACGGTTTCCGCTCCCTTCGACATTTCCCGCTGTGTTGGCGGAGCACCGGCATTGCCGCCATCCAGAGAGATCGTGTAGGCGCTGCCAGGCGTGCATGTAACGTCGACCCCGCCCGTCGCATCGACATTTGTGGCCAGCACGCCCTGTGCACCGAAGTCGACATCCTGCGTGTTAACCTGGCAATTTGCCGGCACCGTCGCTGACACGGTAAAGCCTGGCCGCTCGACATTGCCAAGGGACGTGCTGCAGTCGCTGGAAGCGGTGTATCGGTAGCGAACCTCGACGTCGCTTCCGGAGAAGGACGACAGGTAGGATCCGGGCGGCGCGCTTGCCTGGCCGCCAAACAATCGTCCGTAGATCATAACGGTTCCGCTGCCCTGCCCCAGAACACCGAGTGTCAGCGGATAGGCCGGCGGACCTGGCGCAAATGGCCATGAATTTGATCCCCAGACCACACTGCGTCCGGAATCGACGTAGAGCTGGTAGTCGAGCTGGTTTCCGCCAGAAGCCAGTTGCCGTGCTAAAGCCGTTGCACCGCCACTGCCGCTGCCAATTCCCGGGCATATGAGTATGCGCGTCAACGGCAGGCCGCTACAGTTGATGCTCATTGAGGTGGAACTGTCGGCTGGTGCGCCGGACAGCGTATCGATCTGACCGAAACTCATGCCGGATATGCCAAAGCTGCAGCTTTGTGCTTTTATCTGGCCACTGGCCAGGCAGGCGAGCATTGCCGCAGCGAGCATCGGTTTGCTGAGGAAATCTATCTGCATGTGACACCCTGGATTGTCACCTGACTGCCCGGGTCGGGCTCGTAGGAAAATTCTGCGGAACATGACGTACCGTCCTGTCGTAGAACCGTGAGGGCATTCCGGGCTCGAAGTCCGGTCAGATAGGCCTGACCGTCATACCCCACGACGAATTCGTCCCCACCGCGAAGCCTACCGGAAAGGCCCACCGGGAGAGGAATGCCATCCGCATCGACCAACTCCACAAGGGCTGCGTTCGGGCTGTCCGAGACACCAAAATCCAGCACAACACCGCTGCCATATGCCGGCACCACAATTTCTCTGGTGGCTGGCACACTGGCGTCCACCGGGAGATTTTCCGGGTCGATCGACACGGTGTTGCGCTCATAGGAATTCAGGCGGGGAACAAGGATTCTGCCCTGGCGATTGGTCCTGCCCACCGGCCTGTTCTGGTGCTTCACGACAACATCGCTCGCTCCGACATCAACAACCGCGAACGCATCGTCAATACGGGTCGTGGCGAACACGCCTCCGCCGGCCACCACGATGGCTCCATCGACCTGCGCTGTCGCCCTGACCTTGTCGTCGTGCTGCTGGATCGCCGCCTCGAACCGCGCAAAGGACGCGCGATAGCTGGCGGATGCCCTGCGGTCCGGCGTTTCTCCTTCAGAGGTGCGGAGCCGCCAGCCGAAACTGCCATTCTCCAGCTTTTCGGATTTGGCGAGTTCGACAAATCCGTTCACGCCAGCGGGCCTGCTTTCGACGCCGGTGGTCACATTTACATCGCCGCCGAGAGGGAAGGACACACCGGCGAAGATACCGAAACTGTCGTCGTCTTCCAGATCCGTGAAGGCACTGGCATAGAGGTTGCCCCTCTCGAATATTCGCTGGCTGTATGACAGGCCGAGGATCTGGCTTCTGTCCCCGTCGGCATCCTTCAGATGCGTATAGGAAAGATTGAGACTGGACAGGTCCAGTGGCATAGGCACACCGATGGCGACCTGATCGACAGCCCGGGGCACGCCCGCGCTGAACACCGGAAGCCCACTTCCGGCCGAGGTCCGGTCTGCGGTGATCGATGCCACATCCTGATAGGAATCGAACGCGCGCTGGATGCGCCCGTAAAAGCTCCAGTCGTTGTGGCGCAGTTCGAGCGTTGCGTTGACCAGCCCGCCTGTCTGGCCGCCGCTGCGGCTTCCCGCGACGGCAACGGAGGCAGCGCCGTAGGTTCCAAGTGGGAATGCCACTCCTGCGCCTGCATTCACGAGGTCTTCTCCAAGCTCGACATGCCCCTCAAGCGTCAACCAGTTGGTGAGCCCGTAGCGAACGCTGGCAATGCCATAGACGCGTTCGTCGTAGTCGCTGGATCTGAGGCCGAAGTTGCGCCGCGGGAACCCGGCTTCAACCGAGAAGTCGAGCAGGCCTTCACGCAGGAGCATACTGGAGGTGTAGAAGGGAAGGGTCGTCACCGTCTCCCGGCCAAACCGGTCGCGGAGAACGACGCGCGCTTCGCCGGAACCCGTGAAGACCGGCAGGTTGACCACCCTGAATGGCCCGGACGACACGTCTCCAGAATAGGTTCTGGCGTTCTGCGTATAGACTTCGAGCGTCGAAGGCACGGCGGCAGTCCCGGAGAATGACGGCAGGGGCAGACTGACCAGATCGGGCCGCAGTGAAAAATTGCGCCGCATCTGGAGACCGCCGAGATAGACCGGCCGGGTCCAGGACAGTCCTCCGGAAATGAAATCCCCTGCCTTGAAGGTGAGCATGCGCTCCGGGTCTGAATACGCCCAGGTGGTGTTCAATCGGGTGAAGCCGTTGAAAGCACCGTCGGAATACTCAGCAATGAATGACTGGTTCAGCGTTCCGAACCGGCTGAACAAGCGGCCATCGAAGCTGCCTGAAACACCCCGAAACAACGCGCCATCGCCTTCGAACAGCGCGTTCGAACCTGCAAACAGCGCGTAGTTTAGCACCGCGCCAGTGTCGGACCGGGGCTTGAGTCTTTCCTGATCTGCCGTAACCGAAAGATCGATCACCCTGGGAGCCCGACCCGCATCGCCGGTCGACACGTAAAGTCGCTGTGCAGCTTCGTCGAGGCGATAGGTGAGGCCCGGCAGCCTGTCGAGGCTGATGAGGCCGGTGCGATCCCGCGCCGTGGTGCGTGGCCTGATGCCCAGCTCAGCCAGCTCTTCCTGCGACGAAGCCAGTTCTCCATCGGATCGATGCACAAAGGCACCGATCAAATCGGTCGGCTCCTCATTGATGAAGACCTCAAGATAGAGTTCCCGGTCGGCCATTCTGGTTGCCCCCGTTTCCAGAGCCGGCGCATCGGTTGCCTGAGTTTCCGCGATTGCGGGTGATGCGACCAGAGCAAGGAGAGCGAGAACAGTCAGTCGGCTAGCGAACCGGGACCGTTGCCTCGACAGGTCCAAGATGGCTCTGTGCCCTCAGCGCCGCCGGCCCGCCCCCAACGCTACCGGCACTTCCAATCGGCCATTGCATCGTTGCCCCGCCCAGGACATAGCCGACTAACCCGTCGCGTCTTCCTATGCGCCTTGCGCCCTGGCTGACCCTGACGTCCGAAAGCCGGAGCCTGCCAGCTCCGTTGTTCCGGGCGACAAGCATCAGTGTCGCTCCACTCCGGCTGACACTCCAGGCAACCTGAGGCGCGCCCGCATCCTCACTTCTGAAGAAGACCGGGATCGAATGTCGGACCACCAGGCTCACCGTTCCGGCCCTCTGGCGGGCCCGGTCTGGCAGTTCATCGACCACCACGCGATAGCTCTCCTCTCCCTGCACGGGACGCCTGGCCACCCGCACAATGCGGAGAACATAGTCGGCTCCAGCAGGCAATTGGGTCGCGGGAGGGCTTGCAACGACGTCCCTGGTCGGCTGGAGTCGGTCGATACCGCCTTCCTGGGTCCATCTGTAGACGCGCACCTGAACGTTGATGGGTCGATTTGCTTCGTTTCGAAGATTGAGAACTGCGGCGCTGTCGGGTGCGATCATGTCGACGGTCGTCGGCGCAACCCGCAGCGAGGCCGCACTCGAAGGCGATAGACCACACAGCGCGAAAAGTGCGATCGCACCGAGGCCTGTAAGCAGGGTTCGCATGGCGTTTTCCCTCCTGACCCTAAATCAGTACGTAACAGTAACGGTGACGCTATCAGTATATGTGCCGACGCCCGGCGTTGCCTGCGCGGGCACCCTGCCATACACCGTAATTGCCTGAACGTTGCCGTCTCCGGTGCCGGCAACCGTATCGGTACCGACCGTTTCCCCCCAGTTCTGCGTTCGTCCGGAATCCCGGTAGAGCGCATAGCTGATCGTGGCGGAGGCCGGTCCGGTCATCAGTCGGTTGGTGACGGTCGCGCCACTGCCGGCTCCCGCTCCGAGCCCTACATTGTAAGGGGTGCCGTCAGTGCATTGAACCGAGATCGTGCTGGTCTGGTCAATATTGGAAGCAATAATGCCTTCAGTGCCAAAGTCGAGATCCGTAGCCGACGTGACGAGACACTCGGCAATGATCTGTATCTGGACATTCATCGAGCCAGTGGCAGTGGCTGGGAAAGCAGGCTTCAGCGTTACTAAGAATACACCCAGGGCGGTCATAGCGAATAGGAAATGAGTCCGCATGCTGTCCCCTCATGGTTCAGCTAATTCCCGAATCAGGAATTCATTCAGCCACCCACCCGCATAGAAAGGCTGCACAACAATTGTAATGATTCGATTAAATCGGCAAACTATTTTATTCTTATAGTACGAATGGATCGGTCGTATTTTTGATTCTTTAGTATTTTTATCTGAGCATATGTTCAAATTTATATAAATATTTATTGCAGCAAAGGGTTCCGCATTGCTGCAACGATCCGCACGATCTCGGACTGGCGGCGGACTTCCATTTTACTCATGGCATTATGAATCTGGTTTCGCACCGTGTGGACACTGGTACCGCGAATTTCGCTGATTTCTTTTGCCAGCAAACCAGATGAAACATGCAGAACCACCTGTGCCTCATGCGGGGTCAGACCAAACCGGTTTCGCAGCCTTTCACCAATATCGGGAACGTCATGTTCCTGCGAAATCGTCAGCAGGAAGCAGGGTTCCTCTCTGCCGAAAAGCATACCGGAAGACCGTGTGCCGAGATCGTCGCTTCCCAGAGGCGCGATCCGGCATATGAACGGCGTGGGTAGATCGTTGAGCAAGCGCAACGTCTGCGGTGTCGTCAGAATCCGGCTCGCCAGTATTTGACCAAGACGCTGGTCCCAGGTCGGGTCCGCAAACAGCAGCCTTTGTCTGAAATCGCTGCGGACAAGCTCCCCGGAATCCAGCATGTTTTCCGCCTGCCGATTGGCGAACACGATCCTGCGATCCCTCGACACCACCAGACAGCCTGTTCTGGCAGGGTTTTGAACGTTCACCATCGCTTTCTTTTCGAGTTCTGCACCAGCCAGCGCTCTTGCCACCTCGAAGGCCTGGCGCAAATGCGGCGTCAGATAGGTGACAATCCGCTGCCAGGGTCTTTCAAGTTGATCGGAATCCCGAGAGCGAATGCTTCCACTGAAGGCGAAAAGGCGCTTCTCCTGCTTGAACAGAAGCACCGAGCAGCCGCCGATGATGTCCTCCTGCGGCCGCACCCAATCATCATAGAATTCCGTGTTGCGCAGACCGAAGTCGTTCCAGACCTCTCCATAAGGCACAACCCGTCCCGGGCCTTCTTCCATCAGCCGGGCTGCCAGAAAGTCCTTCTGGGAATAGTAGGCCGCATATGAGAGCTGATACGCGGGATCATATCCAAACTGCCTGGCGCCCAGTTCAATGCGGGCATCTGCATCATAACCAAAAAGGCAGGTCCTGACGCCGCCACCGACCAAATCGGAACACGCCTGCAGAAAGGCGTCCCATTTTTCGTCGTCAAGCGCTGCCCCATAGGCCAGCGTGGTCAGTATAGCGAGCCGGTCTTCCAAGTTCCCCCTCCGCTCAGGCAAGCCGATATGCGCGGTCACCCCCAGTGTATCCGAAACGCCAAGCGCGCTCGTAGTGAATGTGCATCATGAGGCATGTTTTCCTCACATGTAAACAGTGCGGAAAAGCGTCGGGGGGACGCTTGCCGGGGTTGGTCGTGCCTGAAACAGGCAGCCCGCTTCGGCTTTCGCGTCCCCGCTAATCGAGAGGACACGATTTCATGACCATGTTTTCCGCCCCGGCGAAAAACGCTTGCAAATCCGTTTCAACCGGATCGACCCTCGGCAGAACCATGCGTGCGGCGATGCTGTCCGCCAGCGCCATAGCAATCGGCTCGGTCTGCGCTCTGCCAGATGCGGCGTTGGCGCAAACCAACACGTCCTGGGTGGGCGGGGTGTCCTCGGACTGGTTTTTGGCTGACAATTGGGGTGGCAGCGTGCCGGTTGCCGGAGACACCGCCCATATCTCCACGCCGCCCGGCAGCAACGTGCCGATCCTTCAGGGGGCGACGCCCGGCTATGCGCACGAGGTGCATGTCGGGTTCGACGGCAGCCAGCCCTCCAGCGGATATCTGCGCATCGAGAATGGCGGCGTCCTCAACAGCACGCACGGCCTGCTCGGTCACAAGGCAGGCAGCACCACCGGCAAAGGCACAGTGCAGGTCTCAGGACCAGGGTCCGAGTGGAACAACGCCGGAAACATGACCGTGGGAGACACCTACGACGGCACGTTGCGCCTGCGAAATGGCGCCAAGGTTACAAGCCAGCAGGGCTTCATCGGCAATGCAGCGCTCGTCAACGGATTTGCGGACCTACGTGACAACAACACCAAATGGATCAACACAAACGATCTGTCGGTTGGCGAAAAGGGCATTGGCGTTCTCTTCATCGTCGACGGCGCGACCGTTGAGAACAGCGATGGCTATGTGGGCTCGGCCGCCGGCGCGCAGGGGCGCGTCTCCGTCGGCGGTACCAATGCGAAATGGATCAATGCCCAGACGCTGACAATCGCCTATGAAGGTGTTGGAAGCCTCGCCATCAACAGCGGCGGCGCGGTGAGCAACACGGATGGCTATGTCGGTTCGGAAACGGGATCGGATGGTTCTGTCTATATATCCGATACCGGATCGACATGGACCAGTTCGCAGAATCTGTATCTGGGCGACGAGGGCAAAGGCCGCCTTACCGTCGAGAGTGAGGGTGTCGTCTCTGCCGCCTCGATCTATCTTGGCGACATGCCGGGGTCGGAAGGGCAGGCCATCATCAGTGGCGCCGGTTCCCAATTGAACGCAACCTATGAGCTGGATGTCGGCAGCGGCGGCAAAGGCACGCTGACACTCACCGACAATGGGACGGCGTCCGCAGGCACGGAAGTCTATGTCCAACGCAGCGACGGCTCCAGCGGAACGCTGAACATCGGCGCGGCTTCCGGCGACGCGGCTGCGACAGCCGGCAATCTCTCAACGCCAAAACTCTATCTGAACGAGCCCGGCGCGAGGCTGGTCTTCAACCACACCAATACCGGTTATCTGTTCAACCCCGATATGTTCGGGACGGGCCAGTTCCTTCAGGAATCCGGAGAGACCATCTATACGGGCGATGGCGCGGCCTTCACGGGGAGCGGTACGGTTTCCGGCGGGCGGTTTCTGGTCAATGGAACGCTCGGCGGCGTAATCACCGTCGATGGTGGCGTTCTGGGCGGGTCGGGAACCCTCGAAACCGCGACGATCAATGCCGGCGGCACGCTGGCGCCCGGCAATTCGATTGGCACGTTGAACGCGGCGAGCGCCAATTTCCACGCCGGCTCCGTGTTCGAAGTGGAATTGAACGATGGCGGCAACACCGCCGGAACGAACAATGATCACCTGAACGTTTCCGGCGCCGTCGCAATCGACGCGGGCACGATCCATGTCAAACCGGAGAACGGAACCGATGACGGATCGACCTATACACCCGGTCTGACCTACACGATTATCTCGGCAGGCAGTGTGGCCGGCCAGTTTACTGCCGTCACCGACGATTATCCCCTGCTGGACTTCACCGACAGCTACAGCGGAACCAATGTCTTCCTCACCTCTTCACAGAGCACCGGCTGCCCGGCCGGCATGACATTCAACCAGACGTCAACATGTGGCGGCGTACTCTCGATCGGATCAGGCGGCCTGCATGCCGCAGTGCTCAATCTGGGGAGCGCGGAATTGCCGGGCGCGCTGGATCAGCTCTCAGGCGAGATTTACGCTTCCAGCACATCCGCGCTCCTTGAAGACAGCCGCTTTCCGCGAGAGGCCGCAAATGATCGGCTGCGTAGGGGCTATGCAGCCGCCGGCACCCTGTCCACCCCGATCCTTGCCTATGGCGAGGATGCCCGCGAGATGAACGAAGCCCACCAAAGGCCCAGCCTGTGGGCACATGCCTTTGGCGCCGACGCAAAATGGAAAAGTGACGGAAACGCCGCAAAGACAGATCGCACCATTGGTGGCCTGCTCGTGGGCGCGGATGCCTTCATCGCCGAAGGCCTGCAGCTCGGTCTGCTTGCAGGCTATAGCCGTTCGGCCATTGATGTAGACGACCGTTCGTCGTCAGGCGATGCCGACAGCTGGCATCTCGGCCTTTACGGCGGCAAGCAGTGGGGCGATTTCAGCGTGCGCGGCGGTGCGGCATTCGCCTGGCACGCGCTCGACACGAGCCGCGCGGTCGCATTTACCGGATTCAATGATGCGCTCGCCGGGGAATACAATGCTTCGACCATGCAGTTCTTCGGCGAGGCGGGCTATCGGCTTGAGGCCAATACGATGCGATTTGAACCCTATGCCGGCGTTGCGCATGTGAGGCTCAAGACCGGAGACTTCTCCGAGACCGGTGGTGGAGCGGCCCTGACGGTTGCTGGAACGACAATAGGCACGACATTCACCAACCTCGGTCTTCGCGCCGGGACCGAGCTCGCCCTTGGCGGAAAAGCCTCCGTTGAACTGACGGGCGGCATCGGCTGGCAGCACGCCTTCGGAGACACGGATCCGGCAACACAGATGCAGTTTGCCGGTGGCGATGTGTTCACAATAGCCGGGGTGCCCGTGGCCCGGGACATGCTGGCGCTCGACCTGGAGGCACGGGTCGCGCTCACGCCGGCGGCAAGGCTCGGACTTTCCTATTCTGGAAGGATCGCATCCGATGCCGGCGACCATGGGCTGAAGGCGACACTCGGCGTCACGTTTTAAATGTCTTGCCAGCACGGGCGCCATGCCTGCCTCGCGCCGGGTTTTTTGCCCGGTGCGTCGACAGAAAGCCGTTTTCCGTCTTTCCTGGAACTGCGCTAAACACGCACCTGTTTCGGCGTAACGCCATATGCCCTTCGAAAGGCCGTCGTGAAGCTCGAAATGTTGTTGTAGCCAGCCAGATGCGCTGCGTGCGAGATCGGGATACCATCGTCGGCGAGTGCCGTGCGTGCGGCCTCGAGACGCTTCTGCCTTATGAAGTCGAAGACCGTCATCCCGAAATGCGTCTTGAAATGCCGCTGCAGGGTGGACGCGCTGCAGCCAACCTCGCGGGCTATCAGGCCTATCGTCAGTTCCCGGTCCAGATTGCCAATGACAAAATCACGTGCGCGCTCGCAATAGCGCAGGCTCATGAGTGTCGGCGCGGGAAGATGTTCCTTCCTGTCAGCAGCATGGTGAGCAATGACTGCCACATCAAGTCGAGCCCCTGCGCTCTCAGATAAAGGGAACTCAACTCTCCCTCCAGTGCGGGCGGCGGATGCATGATCTTCTGCGCCGATTGCACGATGTGTTGACCGGGCTCAAACGAAAAGTGGGCGAGGTGCTGCGAAAAAAAGCTCTGCAACACCGATTTCTGCGCCTCACCCTGCGTGTCGAAGAGACGCTGCAACCAGGGTAATGGCGCCGAAATCATGACCTTGCGCAGCGGGGTACGGCTGTCGTTGAAGAAACGTAATCGACTGTCCTTGGCCACGTTCAGCATGAACACAACCGGAGAGCTCGCCTCTTCCGTGCCTGCGTCGATCTCGAAATGCCTTTCATCGACCACGAAGTGCTGAGCGCCCTGCAAGAGCACCATCAGCATGAATTTCGGCCAGATGTGCAGCTCACGCGTATCGGACGTGCAGTTCGGCACTCCCTCAAGGGCACCCACAAAAAGTTCCTGTGATGTGTACTGCATTCAATGACCCTGACACCGATCCGGCGCAGCTGCACCAGGACCGGCACAATGCCGTTTGAGCCTAAGAAATTGCGGTTCCCGACAAACTCTTTCGGCTCGACTCCTTCTCGTGGCCAAACATATACATGACCGATCTTCTCAAGATTAAGCCGTGCTGGTGCGAGAAGCAAGCCCGCCGCCATAAACAGGCAACGGGCACCCGGCACGGGGCTTGGGAAGTCCGCATGCAAGGGGGCGACTATGATGGGGCATGGACGCAGCACGGTTGCATCAGCCTGCACGGTCTCAGCGCCTCATCCGGTTCCAGCCCTGTGCATCATCAGACTTATGGCCGCCAAGCCGGGGCCAAGCGCTTGCCGGCCGGGGATTAACAGGGAAAGAAAATGACGTTCACGCGGATACTGCCGCTCACCGGCGTTTCGTTGCTTGCGCTTTCATCAGCATTGCAGGCGCAGGAAAACAGCCCGACCACAACCGTCCTCGATACAATCACCGTCATCAGCGACGGCAAGGAGAACATTGAGGCGACGGGCGGAACCGTCGTCACGCAGGAAGACCTGGAGATCCTGCAACCGAGCAACGTTTCCGAGCTTTTCACGCGTGAATCCTCCATCAGCGTCTCGGGCGGTGGCGGCCCTTCCAAGCGCATTCACGTCCTCGGGATGGAACAGTCGCACCTGGCTGTCAGTGTCGACGGCGTGCCGCAGACCGCGACAAGCTGGCATCACACGGCTCCAACGTCGTCGATCCCGTGTTCCTCAAGCGCGTCGAGGTAGAAGCCGGCGCCGCCGCCGCCGATTCCGGCTTTGGCGCGGCAGCGGGTGCGATCCGCTACGAGACCGTCGGCGCACTCGATCTGCTTGAAGACGGAAAGAACCTGGGTGCGCGGCTTGGCCTCTCTTATGGCACGAACGGCCGCGGCTTATCGGGCAGTGCCGCCGGTTATGGCCGGCATGAAGGGTTCGACTGGTTCCTCATGACCCATGGTGCAACCGGCAAGAACTATGAGAATGGCGACGGGCTGGAAATCCTCGGCACCGAGCCCGCGGCCCGCAACATTCTCGCCAAGCTCGGCTATGAAGCAGAAGGTCATCGCATCGAGCTTGGTTATGAGCGCAGCCGCGACAAGGCCGACCGCCTGATCAAGATGAACATGGGGCTCGCCGGCGATACGGTGCATCCGCTCGAGGTCGCGCGGGATGCCGTGAACCTGAAATACACCACCACCGCCCCCACCGACATGTGGGACCCGGAGGTGACGCTCTATTACAGCGAGAACGATTACTGGCGTCCGAACTACCAGAACCGCACCAACGGCAACATGGCCCTGGACGAAGATCTGTTCGGCGGTAAGGTGCAGAACCGTTTCACCTTCGACTACGGCAACATCACGACCGGTGTCGACTTCGGGCGGCATGGCTATTTCACCGACAATTACGGCAACAACAATCGCCGCTACCGCGACTTCTCGACCTTTCAGCTCGGCGCTTTCGCGCAGGGGCGCTTCGAATTCGACAACGGCCTCAACCTGTCGACCGGCGTGCGCTATGACGGGCATCGCTTCACCGACTGGAACGACAACAAGTTCTCCGACAGCGGCGCCAGCGTGAACGCAACGGTCTCCTATAAGTTCAACGATCATTTCGAGGTGTTTGCAGGCGCCTCGCGCACCTGGCTTGGCTATGTGATCGGCGACTATGGCTATGTGCATGCCCGAGACGACAGTTTCACCACGGACCCCGGTTTCAGCGCCGGCACGGCGCAGAACCTGAAAGTGGGTGCGAATTTCGGCGGCGAGAACTGGAACGCCGGCGTGACCTTCTTCGATACGCGCATTGACGGCCTTCCCGTTTATGAATGGGGAACGGGCGCCACGCTGCACAATTCTCCAAACGAGGCCCGCTCACGCGGTGTGACGCTGAATGCGGGTTACCGTTGGGAGAATACGAAGATCGGTGCCACGTTCACCAAGGCCAAGGTGACAGTGGGCGGTGTGTCGGCACTGCCCAACAGCGGAACGTTCATGCCGATTGGCGACATGGCCACGCTCTACATCGATCATGAAATCCCCGACTACAATCTGAAGCTCGGCGCATCGCTGGCGTGGGCGGGCAAGATTTCCGATGCGTATGCCACGGCAGAAGGTTTTTACGACCAGCCAGCCTACACGGTGGTCAACACATATGCCGAGTGGACACCTCCGTCCTATGAAAACATGACCATCCGCGTCGGCGTCGAGAACCTGTTCGATGAAACCTACTTTGAGCGCACCGGCTTTGCCGCAAGCTCGAACCGCGGTGGCATTGATCCAGTTTACGCGCCAGGCCGCACCTTCACCTTCCACACCGCGGTGAAGTTCTAGTCTCTCCGAAACCGGTAATGCGACGATCATCTGAAAGGCCGACCGTACGCCACGGTCGGCCTTTTCAGTTCAACGTCAGTCTCGCCGTCTGGACACAGTGATGTAACAATCCTGTCGCAAGCATTCGCTACGACTACCGGCAGATGCCGCCACAGGCGGCTCGATCCAGCCAAACAGCCAGAGGACTGCCGTCATGAACAAGCAGGATATCGTTCGCCTGTCGTGGGACGAATTCGACGAAATGCGCGACCCGCGCCCTGACAACAACGCCTTTGATGCCGTTGTGGAGCGCGCCATTTCGCGTCGCGGGTTCCTGGGCGGTGTGCTGGCCTTCGGCTCTGCTGCAGCCGTTATGGGAACGGGCGTTCTTTCTTCCACGTCGTCTGCAAAGGCGGAGGGCGCGACGTTCAGTTTCGAGCCAATCGGGATTGCCACCGACCATGAAATTCACGTTCCTGCGGGTTATGGCTGGAAGCCACTGGTGCGCTGGGGCGACCCGCTCTTCAAGGATGCGGAAGGCGCCTACTCACCCGAAACGGGCGTGCCGGTCGAAATGTCGGACAGGGTGTTCGGTGAGAACACGGACGGCATGGAGACCTTTGTCGATGGCGACAGGACGATCCTTGCCATCAATTCCGAATATGTGAACCCGAAGATCAACCTGCCGGCAGAAGCAGAAGGCATGCCCCGCAATGCCGACGAGGTGAAACTGCTCAAGAACATGCAGGGCGTGACGGTGCTGGAAATCGCCGACAGCGGCGATGGCTATGCCGTGGTGCTCGACAGCCCCTACAACCGCCGTATCACGCATGAGACGCCGATGACCATGGACGGCCCTGCCGCAGGCTCCGATCTGGTCAAGACCAATGCCGATCCGGAAGGCCGCGCGCCGAAAGGCACCATGAACAATTGCGGCTCCGGCAAGACGCTCTGGGGCACCTATCTGACCTGTGAGGAGAACTTCAACGGCTATTTCGGCACGACCGCCAGACGTGAAACCACGGAAGGCCAGGTTCCCGATCACGAAGCCACGGAAGGCGAAGTGCGCTACGGCATCGGCGGCGAAGGCCGCTACGCCTATGAGAAGTTCGACGAGCGTTTCGACCTGTCCAGGGAACCCAACGAGCCGAACCGTCACGGCTGGGTGACGGAGATCAACCCGCTTGATCCGGAATCGACACCCGTCAAGCACACCGCGCTCGGGCGTTTCAAGCACGAAAACGCCGAGATGGTGCAGGCTGCCGACGGGCGCGTCGTGGTCTATATGGGCGACGATGAGCGCGGCGAGTTCATCTATCGTTACGTATCCAATGGCACCTGGGCCGAGGGCCAGCCAACGGATGGGCTGCTTTCGGACGGCACGCTCTATGCTGCCAGGTTCAATGACGACATGACCGGCGAATGGCTGGCCCTGACGCCGGAGACCACCGGCATGCCGATCGAGGAAATCCTCGTCTTCTCACGCATGGCAGGATCGAAAGTCGGCGCGACCACAATGGACCGTCCGGAATGGGTGGCCGCCAACCCCCTGCGGGTCGAGGCCTATTGCGCCCTGACCAACAACAAGAACCGCGGCGTCAAGGCCAATGCCGGTGGCGATGAACAGCCCGTCGGGGGCCCAACCCGCGCGAGACCAACAATTTCGGCCAGATCGTTCGCTGGCGGCCGGAAGGCGAGGACCATGGCGCCGACACGTTCACCTGGGACCTTTACGTCATGGCCGGCAACCCGAAGGCGTATAACAATGTCTATGCCGGGTCGGACAATGTGAACGAAGGCAATATGTTCAACTCGCCCGACGGCATGGCTTTCTCTTACGACGGTATGCTGTGGATCCAGACCGATGGCGACGACAGCAATGAAGGCGAGTTCGAGGGGCAGGGCAACAACCAGATGCTGGTGGGCAATCCCGAGACCGGCGAAATCGCCCGCTTCCTCACTGCGCCGAACGGCGCCGAAGTGACCGGCCTGACCTGGTCGGCGGATAGGAAGGTCGCGTTCGTCGGCATCCAGCATCCGGGCGGCAACTGGCCGGACGGCAACGGAAAGCCCCGCTCGGCGGTGATCTCCGTCTGGCGCGAAGATGGTGAAGCCATCGGCTGAGAACCGCCAACACAAATGAATGATGAACGAGGCAGGGAGCACTGCTCCCTGCCTCTTTTTTTGACGTGACAAAGCGTGGTGCGTTTGCATGTCTGCACGCATGAAGCATACGCTTGTGGCCAGACTGTTATGGACGGCTTGACGTCGCCCCATTTCCATCCCACCTGTTTGCCGCTCAATTCTACAAATCACCAATCGGACTGCCAAACGTGCAATCGCTCAAGAGCCTGATCGAATCCCGCCGCTTCGAAGCGGTCATTACCGTTCTCATCATCATCAATGCGGTTACGCTCGGTCTCGAGACCTCCGAGCGGGCCATGATCGCTTTCGGCCCACTGCTCCAGACGCTGGATCAGGCAATTCTTGGCGTGTTCGTCGCCGAGCTTCTGGCCCGTTTGGTGGTTTATCGGCAGAACTTCTTCCGCGATCCCTGGCGCGTTTTCGATCTCGTGGTGGTGGGCATTGCCCTCGTGCCCGCAACGGCTGGGCTCTCGGTGCTGCGGGCCCTGCGTATCCTGCGCGTTCTGCGACTGGTCAGCATGGTGCCGTCACTGCGCCGGGTGGTCGGAGGCCTCATTGCGGCCCTGCCGGGCATGGGCTCCATCATGCTGCTTCTGGGTCTCGTCTATTACGTGTTCGCCGTCATGGCCACCAAACTGTTCGGCGCTTCTTTTCCGGACTGGTTCGGCACGATTGGCCTCTCCGCCTACTCGCTGTTCCAGATCATGACCCTGGAGAGCTGGTCGATGGGCATTGTCCGTCCGGTGATGGAGGTCTATCCCCTCGCCTGGATGTTCTTCATCCCCTTCATTGTCTCGACCACTTTCACGGTGCTCAACCTGTTCATCGGTATTATCGTCTCGGCCATGCAGGCGGAGCATGATGAAGAGGCTTCGGCAGAACGCACGGCCCTGCAGGCCGAGCAGGAAATCATCCTCAATGAAATCCGCGCCCTGCGCAAAGAGGTGCAGGCACTGACTGTCGAGAAGGCGCGCGAAAAGCGCTGACCCCTACGATCAGCGCATGCGAAAGTGCTTGGAGAGCTTCAGCGACTGGCCCTGATAGTTGGACTTCAGGTCTGCGCCGTAGAGCGCGCGGGGGCGTGAAAGCATCCGCTCGTAGACGAGACGGCCGACGATCTGGCCGTGTTCGAGAATGAACGGAACCTCGTGGCTGCGCACTTCCAGAACCGCACGGCTGCCGGTTCCGCCAGCGGACGAATGCCCGAAGCCGGGATCGAAAAAGCCCGCATAATGCACGCGGAACTCGCCCACCAGCGGATCGAAGGGCGTCATCTCGGCAGCGTGGTGCGGCGGCACATGCACCGCTTCCTGCGACACGAGAATATAGAACTCGTCAGGATCGAGAATCAGGCCGCCCGCACCGTCGCCGGTCAGCGGCTCCCAGAAGTCCGCGATATCGTGCTGATCGCGCTGGTCCACGTCGATGAGCGCCGTATGGTGTTTTGCGCGATACCCGATCAACCCGTTTTCGCCGCCGCTCAGATCCACCGAAAGCGCGATACCGCCGCCGGTGATGTTGGGCTCGTCCGAAGCGACAAGCGTCTCCCGCGCATGCAGGTCCGCCAGCGCGCTTTCATCGAGCAGCGCCTTGCCGGTGCGGAACCTTATCTGCGAAAGGCGTGATCCGGTGCGCACGACGATCGGGAAGGTGCGCGGGCTCACCTCCATGTAGAGCGGACCGGAATAGCCGGCGGGGATCTTGTCGAACTCCTGCCCGTTGTCGGTCATCACACGGGTAAAGATATCGAGCCGGCCCGTCGAACTCTTGGGGTTGGCAGAGGCAGAGATGCCATCTGGCAGATCGAGCCCTTCCAGCAGCGGCACGATGTAAACGCACCCGGTCTCCAGCACGGCGCCCTCGCCGAGCTGGATTTCGTGCAGCTTGAGTCTCTCGAGCTTTTCGGAAACGCGGTGGTTCGGCCCCGGCAGGAAGCTGGCGCGCACGCGATAGGCAATGGTGCCAAGCCTCAGATCGAGACTGGCCGGCTGAATCTGGTCGCCATCCAGCGGGCGGGCCGAGGCGAGCGCCCCATTGTCGAACAGTGCCGCAATGTCCTTGTCCGGCAGAATTCCCGCTTTTGCCAACGCCCCTCTCCTTGCACAGGGTTTGATTGAACGAGGTTTAGCGCCGCTTGTCGTTGACGCAAGGCGCCTGAAGGTCTAATGGACCTTTATCCCGTGGTGATTTGGCCGGTCGGCTTGCAGCCACGTTAAAGAAGTCGCTAAAAGGCCGCGCTCGATCACCGGACCGGCATGCGGCTTTTCGCGGCCGGTTTTTTTGTTGGGTGTAGAAGCGATGACAGAGAATTCCGAGAACGACTGGAAAGCACAGACGGCGCTTGTTCATGGCGGGGTCACCCGCTCGCATTTTGGCGAAACCTCCGAAGCGATCTATCTGACGCAGGGTTTTGTCTATGACAGTGCGGAAGCTGCGGAAGCCCGCTTCAAGGGCGAGGAACCGGGCTTCGTCTATTCCCGCTATGCCAATCCGACCGTCGACATGTTCGAGCGCCGCATGTGCGCGCTGGAGGGCGCCGAAGAGGCGCGCGCCATGTCTTCCGGCATGGCCGCTGTCACCGCCGCGCTGCTTTGCTCGCTCAGGGCGGGCGATCATGTGGTGGCGGGCCGCGCGCTTTTCGGATCGTGCCGCTGGGTGGTTGAAACGCTGATGCCCCGCTACGGGATCGAGACAACGCTTGTCGACGGCGCGAAGCTTGAAAACTGGAAGGCCGCCGTGCGGCCGAACACGAAGCTTTTCTTCCTTGAAAGCCCCACCAACCCGACTCTGGAAGTGGCCGACATCGCCGGCGTAGCGGCCCTTGCCAACGAAGTTGGTGGGCGGCTTGTGGTCGACAACGTCTTCGCCACCCCCCTTCTGCAAAAGCCGCTTGAGCTCGGTGCGCATGTGGTCGTCTATTCCGCGACCAAGCACATTGACGGTCAGGGCCGATGTCTGGGCGGTGTCGTCCTTTCGGACAGGGAGTGGATCGACGAGCAACTGCAGGACTTTTTCCGCCATACGGGGCCAAGCCTCTCGCCCTTCAATGCGTGGACTCTGCTCAAGGGGCTGGAAACGCTGCCGCTGCGCGTGCGCCAGCAGACCGAGAGCGCCGGCCGTATCGCCGATCTGCTCGCCGACCACCCCAAAGTCGCCCGCGTCATCTACCCGGGACGCGAGGATCACCCCCAGGCAGATATCATCGCCCGGCAGATGAAGGGCGGTTCGACCCTGATCTGCGCTGAACTGAAGGGTGGCAAGAAAGGCGCGTTCGCTTTTGAGAATGCTTTGAAAATCTTCCAGATTTCAAACAATCTGGGTGACGCCAAGAGCCTGATTACCCATCCTGCCACGACGACGCACAAGAATCTGTCTGACGAGGCACGCGCCGAGCTGGGCATCGGCGACGGCACGCTGCGCCTTTCGGTGGGTCTCGAGGACGGCGACGATCTTCTTGCCGACATAGAACGGGCGCTGGACGTGATCTGAAGCGGGCTTAGCCGAACCGTCTGCCCGCCAGAACAATGCGTGACACGGTGGTGTAGGCGGTCAGAACGGCAAACCCGTAGGCAAGAACCGGGAACCAGGACGGTAAGAGACACATGGCCACGAATACGGCCAGTGTCTCACTCGCTTCGGCCAGCCCGGTGGTGAAAAACAGCGATTTCTCACCGCGCGCATCGCTCTTGAGCCTGTGCTTTTCCGCCATGATCGCATAGGCGAGAAAGCTTGCCCCATTCACGTAGAACGCCAGCAACAGGACCGCGCCGGCGATTGCGTTGGCGCCGGGATCGGCAATGATGAAGCCGAGCGGCACGGCACCGTAAAAGGCGAAATCCAGAACGATATCGAGATACCCCCCGAAATCGGTCTTGCCGTGAATTCGGGCGATGGCTCCGTCCAGCCCATCGCATAAGCGGCTGGCCAGGATGAGGGCGAACCCGGCCCAGTAAGCCTGAAATGCAATGGCGGCAGCGGCGGCAAACCCCAGGACAAGCCCCGCATAGGTGACAGCGTTGGCGCGGACCCCCGCTGCCGCAAGCTGCGCGGCCATGGCCGATAATCCGGGATCGATCTTTCGGTGTGCCCAACCGTCAAGCATGTTTCACCAGCACGTTGTCCTCAATGCCCCATGCTTATCGCCATTCGACCTCTCATGCCGCTCACAATGGTGTCATGGGAGATCATTGAACCTCATACATGAACCGCCATCTCATCTCTGCTATGCTCTTGATCTTTCACGGGAAGGGCCCATCCTTCCTGCGTTGAGTGCGCGCAAGGCGAGTTTGAACCATGTACAGAGCCGTTACCCAGTCGATCGAAGTGAGCGCCGAACCCAGCTACCTGTCCGCGCAGTCGGACCCCGAAAACGGGCATTTCGTCTGGGCCTACCGGATCACGATCACGAACCATTCGCCCGAGACCGTGCAGCTCGTCGCGCGCTACTGGCATATCACCGACGAAACGGGACGGGTGCAGGAAGTGCGCGGAGAGGGTGTCGTGGGAGAACAGCCGGTGCTGCAGCCGGGCGACAGTTACACCTACACATCCGGCTGCCCGCTAACCGCCCCCTCGGGCATCATGGTCGGGCGCTATACGATGCGCGGGCCGCGCGGTGCGTTTTTTGACGTGGACATCCCGGCATTCTCGCTCGATCTGCCGGGTGCCGCCACGCGGATCAACTGAAATCGCCGGGATCGAACACGTATTCGGTCGAACAGAATTCGCAGGTGACGCGAATGACGCCATCCTCGATGCTGTCGGCCACCTCTTCCGGCGTGAACCCGTCCAGAACGGACCTGATCTTGTCGCGCGAGCACGAACAGTCGTCGCGCACGTCCGATCCCTCATAAACGCGCACGCCATGCTCATGAAAGAGACGGTAAAGCAGGCGCTCGGCGCCGACCGTGGGGTCAACCAGCTCGGTCATCTCCGCGGTGGCGAGCAGCATACGCGCTTCCTGCCAGGCGTCGTCTTCTGGATGGGTCGAGCCGTCGTGGTCCTCGTCGCCGTCGCCACCGGGAAGGTCGACGCCGCGCATGCGCTCTGGAGACCCCGGCAGAAACTGCAGAAGTAACCCGCCTGCACGCCAGTGTTCCTGCCCGCTCTCGCCCCCCGGAAGCACCATCTTGGCAACGCCGAGACGCACCTCGGTCGGGATCTGCTCGGATTGACGGAAATAGGTGCGTGCCACTTCTTCGAGTGTGGTGCCGTCGAGCTGCACGATGCCCTGATAGCGCTGCATGTCGGAGCCCTGATCAACCGTCAAAGCCAGAACGCCGGCGCCAAGCAGATCCTCGGGAGCGTCCCTGCCGGCGGCGATCGCTTCTTCAAGGCGCGCCTCGTCAAAGCGCGCATAGGCCCGCATGGAACTCGGCGTGGAGAAATCCGCCACCAGCATGTCGACCGGCCCGTCGGAGCGGGTCTGGACGATGAACTTGCCCTCGAATTTGAGCGAGCTTCCCAGAAGCACCGTCAGAACGATGACTTCGGCAAGCAGCCGCGCCACCGGTTCGGGATATGTGTGACGGGCAAGGATCTGGTCGAGCATGGGTCCAAGCTGGACCGCGCGACCGCGCACATCCAGCGGATCCACGTCGAACGGAACGACGTGATCGTCGCCGGCAAAGCCGAATTCGCCCAACTGCCTCGTTTCACTCGTCACCGGTTGAGACACCATGCAAGTACCGCTTTCTGCGCATGCAGACGGTTTTCCGCCTCGTCGAACACCACCGAGTGCGGCCCGTCGATAACCTCGTCCGTCACTTCCTCGCCGCGATGCGCGGGCAGGCAATGCATGAACAGCGCATCGGATTTCGCGTGCTTCATCAGCGCCTCATTCACCTGGAAGGGCTTGAACACGTTATCGCCGCGCGCGCGATGCTCCTGTCCCATCGATACCCAGGTGTCGGTCACGACGCAGTCGGCATCGGCCACCGCTTCCTCGGCGGTTTTCGTGAAAGTCACCCGGCCGCCATTGGCGCGCGCCCAGTCGACATATTTTTCCATCGGCTCACTACCTGGAGGGACGGCGATGTTAAGCCGAAACTCCATGCGGGCCGAGGCTTCGATCAGCGAGTGCAGCACATTGTTGCCGTCACCCGTCCAGGCAAACAGCCTGTCCCTGACGGGACCGCGATGCTCCTCGAAAGTCAGGATATCGGCCATGATCTGGCAGGGGTGCGTGTCGTCGGTCAGGCCGTTGATCACCGGAACGGTGGCGTTTTCCGCCAGCTCGACAAGACGCTCATGGGCTGTCGTGCGGATCATGATCGCGTCTACATAGCGCGACAGCACCTTTGCCGTATCGGCAATGGTCTCGGAACGGCCGAGCTGCATTTCCGCGCCCGTGAGCATGATCGTCTCACCGCCAAGCTGGCGCATGCCGACATCAAAGGAAACGCGGGTACGGGTCGACGGCTTGTCGAAGATCATCGCCAGCGCCTTGCCCTCGAACGGCTTTTCACGCTCACCGGCTTTCAGGCGTTCCTTGCGCGCCCGCGCATCGTCGAGCATGAAGCGCAGGTCCTGCGGATCAACGGTCGAAAGATCAATGAAATGGCGCAGACCGCTGGCCATGCCCGTCTCCCTGGTTTTCTCAAGCATCGGCTTTTTCGGTCGCCCTGACCGCAGCGGCGGCGTCGTGAATGCGCTTCACTGCCTCGCGGATCTCATCCTCGGTGATGATCAGGGGCGGAAGAAGGCGCAGCACATTGTCGCCGGCCGGCACGACAAGCATCTTCTGGTCGCGCAGCGCTTCCAGCAGGCGCAGGTTCTGCACTCTGCACTTGATGCCCAGCATAAGGCCCTCGCCGCGGACACCTTCAACAATATCCGGGAACTCGTCCGCAACGGCAGCCAGGCTCTGTTTGAACAGCAGACCCTTCTTGCTGATGCTTTCCATGAAGCCGTCTTCCAGCACGACATCCAGCACGGCATTGCCCACGGCCATCGCAAGCGGGTTGCCGCCAAAGGTCGTACCATGGGTGCCCGGGGTCATGCCCTTGGCCGCTTCCGCCGTTGCCAGACAGGCGCCCAGCGGAAAGCCGCCGCCAATGCCCTTCGCCACAGCCATCAGATCCGGTGTGATCTCGGCCCATTCATGCGCAAACAGCTTGCCCGTGCGCCCGACGCCGCTCTGAACTTCATCGAGAATGAGCAGCAGACCATGCCTGTCGCACAATTCCCGCAGACGCCGCAGCGATGCGTTGGGGATCGGGCGAACGCCGCCCTCGCCCTGGATCGGCTCAACCAGGATGGCCGCGGTCTCCGGGTCTATGGTTTTCAGAAGCGCTTCCGTATCGTCGAACGGCACCTGGTCGAAACCCTCGACCTTCGGGCCAAAGCCCTCAAGATACTTGGCCTGTCCGCCGGCAGCGATCGTTGCCAGCGTACGACCGTGGAACGCACCCTCAAACGTGATGACGCGGTAACGCTCCGGGTGCCCGTTGACGTGGTGATAGCGCCGTGCGGTCTTGATGGCGCACTCCAGCGCCTCGGCGCCGGAATTGGTGAAGAACACTTTGTCGGCAAAGCTGTTTTCGGCCAGCCGCTCGCCGAGCCGGGCCTGGCCGGGAATCTCATAGACGTTGGAGACATGCCACAGTTTGCCGGCCTGCTCCGTCAGCGCGGCAACAAGATGCGGATGGGCATGGCCCAGCGAATTGACTGCGATGCCGGCGGCGAAATCCAGATAACGATCGCCGTCGGCAGTCTCTATCCAGCACCCTTCGCCCCGCTCAAACGCGAGAGGTTGACGAGCATAAGTTCCATAAAGCGCAGATTCACGCATCCACACGGTCTCCGCTGAGCCTGAGATTGGTTTTCGCCCCGCACAGCGACGGGTACGAAAGAATGAAATCAAAATGCCGCCCAAGGGGCGGCACTCGTGAGATTTATCGGTTGTTTCCGCTTGCCTGTCAACGCACGCAGGCACGACAGCTCAGTGACAGCAAAAAACAGCAAATTGGGGAAAACCCCAAAAACCGAATCAGCTTACGGTAAGGACTCTTGTCACGGAGTCTGCCGATAAGGTAGTTTCAGCCCAAGCAAAAAGACTACATTTTGTGCGGCGGACCACACCTACCATGATTATATGGTGCTCCCTCGGCTTTGGCTGAGCGGGAATGGATTCGGATTCCGCACGCTGGACAGGAGCGTGTCCCGATGAACTGGACTGACGAAAGAGTCGAAACCTTAAAGAAACTGTGGGCGGAAGGCCTGAGCGCGAGCCAGATCGCAGCTCAGCTTGGCGGCGTCAGCCGCAACGCCGTTATAGGCAAGGTCCACCGCCTCAAGCTGTCCAGCCGTGGCCGCGCGACGAGCCCGCGCACCCGCCAGAAAAAGGCG
>NZ_BAMP01000016.1 GCF_000615975.1 Nitratireductor aquibiodomus NL21 = JCM 21793
CTGCCGACCGGCAGGCCGAAGCGCAGAAACTCGCCCGCCGATCTCGCGCGCCTGCGTGAGCATCTGCGGATCGCCAACGCACCCCGGCAGCGGCAGGACCAACCCACCGCCGCCGACCACTGAAATCCATCAATCCAAGCATTCTTTTTCTTTCGGGAGGAATACTGATGCCGAACAGCCATGCCTGCCGCCTGCTGACCAATTGGGACGCGGAGCGCCGCGTGATCGAGCTGAAGCTCGAAATGACCGAAGGCGCCCCCATCAGCGGCGCGCAGCTCGCCACCACCTCGCTCTTCCGCATTCATCCCGACTGCGAGATCGAGGGGGCAACGCTTGCCGACCAGCTCTCGAACTATCACGTGTTCCTCCAGCCGAAGGGCGCAGTGCTTGCGCCAGGTGAAAGCTGGGTTATTCGAGCAGACCGGCTGAGCCACGTGCTGCGCCATTACACCTATGGCCCCAAGAGCGCGCATCTCATTCTGAAAGACGGAACCACCTGCCCCGTGGAGGTCGAACCGATGACGCTGAATGGCGTTCCCGGCGAACCGAACTGGGAAAAACTCGAGCCGACCGCACTGCCGGAAGGGGCGGCTCCCGTATCCGTCATTCCCGCACCGCTGGATGTGCAGGTGGATGGCCGGCGCGACACGGCGCAGCCCTTGGTGCCCGCAGCGGAAGCATCGCTTACCGCGCAGAAGGCATTTTCGGCGGTGCGCGCGCTTGCCGGCAGGCTGTTTGCCGATGAGGAGCCCCTTTTCGGTCATGGCGCCGGCCATGTGGTTGCAACGGCGGAGGATCCGGGTCTCCCCGACGGCGGTTACGAAATCGCCTTCGATGCGGAAGGCATCGCGCTCACCGCCGGCGATGAAAACGGCTTTCGCCACGGTTTCATCACGCTGGGCCAGATGCTGCGCGGCGCGCGGCTGCGGCCTGACGAATTTACCCTGCCGGAAACCGGGATTGTGCGCGACAGACCGCGGTTCGGCTGGCGGGGCGCCCATCTCGATGTCGCCCGCCAGTTCTATGTCATGCAGGATCTCGTCGATTTTCTCGACTGCCTTGCCTGGAACAAGCTCAACCATTTCCACATGCACCTGAACGATGACGAGGCCTGGCGTCTGGAAGTTCCCGGCTGGCCGGCGCTGACGGCGCGAACCGCTTTTCGCGGTGGCGACGAGCTTCTCCCGCCTCTTCTGGGCACGCCTTCCGAGCGTTCGGGCGGATTCTACACCGGCGACGACATTCGCGCGCTGGTGGCCCATGCTGCGGGGCTTGGCATCGAGATCATTCCGGAAATCGACATCCCCGGACATTGCTATTGTGTGCTGCGCGCGCTGCCCCAGCTTTGCGATCCGGGTGAGAACCGCATCTATTACCGCTCGGTGCAGTACTTCCCGAACAACGCGCTCAACCCGGCCGTCGATGCGACCTGGAATTTCCTTGGCGATGTGTTCGATACGCTGGTGGAGCTGTTTCCCGCACGGTACATCCATGCCGGCGCAGACGAAGTTGCCGAGGGTGCCTGGCTGGAATCGCCGCTCGCCCGCGCGCTGGGCGAAAAACTGTTCGGCAAGGTCGAGACCTTCTCGCTGCAATCCTACTTCCTCAAGCGCGTGCAGGAGATGCTGCGCGAGCGCGGACGCGATATCGCAGTCTGGGAAGAAGGTGCGCTTGGCGGCGGGCTCGAAGTGGAGGGCGCGCTGCTTGTCGCGTGGAAGGAATCGAAGAGCGGACGCGCTCTGGCAGAACAGGGCTATCGGGTGGTGCTGGCACCGGCCCAGCATTATTACCTCGACATTGCCCGTTCGACTGAATGGTGGGAACCCGGCGCAAGCTGGGCCGGAACCGTGACGCTGCGCGACGCCTACGACTATGAACCGGGCGGCGACTGGCCGGAAGAGCTGAAAAGCCAGCTTACGGGTGTGCAAACGTGCTTGTGGTCAGAGAATCTGGCCACGCCCGGCCTCTTCGCCCATCTGGTCTACCCGCGCATCTCCGCCATGGCGGAAACGGCGTGGTCGGCAAGCGAGCGTAAGGATTTCGACCGGTTCCGGGCGATCCAGGATCTGATGCCCATCTCGCACCGGACCGTGGTCTGACGATCATCCGCCCTCATGGTTCGACAGGCTGACCATGAGGGCGGAAATAGTGTCAGCCCTGCAACTGGCGGCTGGCGAGATAGGCGGCCTTTGCCGGCACCGAGAGCCAGGCCTGCGCAAGCGCCACGCGCTCGGACGTGTAGTGATGCTCGACATCGAGCATGTTGACGGTACCGACCAGCGTGTCGCCCAGCACCACCGGCAGGTTGATGACTGAACCGCAGCCGAGCTTGCCGATCAGCGTGGCGTCAGGGAACACCGTGTCGATGTCGGCCAGCGTGTTGGCGACGAAGCATTCGCGCTTCTTGTGCACGGTCTCGAACCAGCGGTCATAGTGGATCGGCTTGGTGCCGGACACCGGATATTCTTCCGGATGCGAGGTGTAGGAACGGCTTGCCGTTTCCGTCTTCATGTCGGCGGTCATGAAGGTGAACAGCTTCGTGCCGACCACGGCACGCGTCAGCTCCAAAAGCGCGTCGAAAGGGGCATCCGGGGTCGTGGCGCGTGAAAGCGCTCGGTCGAATTCGGCCAGCGGGCCGGTGTAGTCGGTCATTTTCAGTCTCTGTTATGCGGGTTGGAGCGTGCCGCCGCTGGCGGCGTAGAGTTCGCGCGAATAGGGATCGGAAAGCCGACCCGTCTTCAACGCATCCACCTCTGCGATCTCGACAACACGGCCATGACGCATGACCGCCATCCGGTCGCAGAGGAAGGAGACCACGGGCAGGTTGTGGGTCACCATCAGATAGGTGAGCCCCTGCTCGCGGCGCAGCTTCTTCAGAAGGTTGAGGATTTCCGCCTGCACCGACACGTCGAGCGCCGAGGTGGGCTCGTCGAGCAGCATCACGCGCGGCTCCAGCATCAGCGCACGGGCAATCGCCACGCGCTGCCGCTGGCCGCCCGAAAGCTGGTGCGGAAAGCGGAAGCGGAAACGCTGGTCGAGACCGACCGCGTCGAGCATGTCCTTCACGCGCGTGTCGCGCCCGCCGATGCCGTGCACGGCAAGCGGCTCGGCCAGGCAGTCATCCACCGTCTTGCGCGGATGCAGCGATCCGTACGGATCCTGAAACACCATCTGGCAGGTTTTTGCGAACGCCCGGTCCGGCGCATGGCCGCGCGGCTTTCCCAGCACCGAGATCCTGCCGGTCCAGTCGGGCGCAAGCCCGCTGATCGCCTTCAGGATGGTCGATTTGCCGGAGCCCGATTCGCCCACCAGCGCGAAGCTCTCGCCCTCGGCCACCGAGAAATTCACATCGAACACCACCGGCGTCTTGCCGTAGCTGATCGACAGGCTTTCGAGATGAATTGCGGCGTTCTTCATGTACCCGCTCCCGTGGTCCAGGTGCTGCGGTCGAGCACCGGCAGTTCGTCGCGGTTCTCGTCCATGCGCGGCATGGCCGCAAGAAGCCCCCTCGTATAGGGGTGCGTCGCCTTGTTAAGGTCGCTGGCCTTGCACGATTCAACGATCTCGCCGCTGTTCATCACGAGGATGCGGTCGCAATAGCGCGAGACGAGGTTCAGATCGTGGCTGATGAGGATCAGCCCCATGCCCTTGCCGGTCACCAGATCGTCGATGATGTCGAGCACCTGCGCCTGCACCGAAACGTCGAGCGCCGAAGTCGGCTCGTCGGCGATCAGAAGGTCGGGCTCGGGGATGAGCATCATGGCGATCATGACGCGCTGGCCCATGCCGCCCGAAACCTCGTGCGGATAGAGGTTCGCCACACGCTCCGGCTCGTTGATGCGCACGGCTTCCAGCATGGAAAGCACCCGCGCCTTCAATTCGCTGCGCGGCAGCTTTTTGTGAGTGAGCAGCGCCTCGCCGATCTGCTCGCCGATGGTCATCACCGGGTTCAGCGAAAACTTCGGGTCCTGCATCACCATGGAGATGCGCGCGCCGCGAAGCTCGCGCATCTGCCGTTCGCTCTGCGCCAGAAGGTCGATGCCATCGAAGGTCATCCGGTCCGCCGTCACGCGGCCCGGCTTGCGGATGAGCCGCAGGATGGACCGGCCCGTCATCGACTTGCCGGAACCGGATTCGCCGACGATGCCCAGACGCTCACGGCCAAGCGAGAATGAAATGCCCTTCACCACGTCGACCGGTCCGCGGGATGTGGGGAAAGTGACGGTCAGGTTTTCGATTTCAAGCAGCGGTGCACTCATTGCTTTTCTCCCTGCTTGGGATCGAGCACGTCACGCAGGCCATCGCCCAGGAAGCAGAAGCCGAGGCTGACGAGAATGATCGCAAAACCCGGCATGGTGGCGACCCACCACTGATCGAGGATGAAGTTGCGCCCGCGCGAGATCATCGCGCCCCATTCAGGCAAAGGCGGCTGCGCGCCGAGGCCGAGGAAGCCGAGGCCGGCGGCGGTGAGGATGATGCCCGCCATGTCGAGCGTCACGCGCACGATGGTCGAGGACGCGCAGAGCGGCAGAACGTGACGCAGGATGACCCGCGTCGCCGAAGCACCCTGCAGCCTGACCGCCGAGATGAATTCCGAATCCCGGAAGGTGATCGTCTCGGCGCGAGCGATGCGCGCATAGACCGGCCATGCGGTGATGGCGATGGCGATGATGGCGTTTTCGATGCCGGGCCCCAGTGCTGCCACGAAGGCAAGCGCCAGAATGAGCTTCGGCATCGACAGGAAGATGTCGGTCACGCCCATCAGGACGCGGTCGACCCAGCCGCCGAAATAGCCGGACACCGCACCGACCACAAGGCCGATGGGGGCGGCGATGACGGCCACCATGGTGACGATCAGAAGCGTGATGCGCGCACCGTAGACGACGCGCGAATAGATGTCGCGGCCAAGCTCATCCGTGCCCATCCAGTGTTCGGCGGAGGGCGGCATGAGGCGGTTTGCGAGATCCTGCCCAACGGGGGAGTAGGGCGCAATCAGCGGTGCGAAGATCGCCATGACGACCAGCACCAGCACGATCAGCGCGCCGACAACGGCGAGCGGGTTGCGCAACAGCGCGGTCCAGACGCGCCATGCGCGGCCCAGATTGGCCTGCAGGCGCGAGGCAGGCGAATCGTCGAGAAGCCAGTCAATCATCGGCGTGCCCTCGGGTCGAGGATGCGGTAAAGCACATCGGAAATCTTGTTGATCATGATGAAGACAGCGCCAATCACCAGCGTCGCGCCCAAAACGGCGTTCATGTCGGCGGTGAGAAGCGCGGTCGTGAGATAATTACCGATGCCCGGCCACGAGAACACGGTTTCGATCATCACCGACCCTTCCAGGAGTGCTGCATAGGACAGGCCGATCACGGTGATGAGCTGAATGCGGATCGGATAGAACGCATGCCGCCAGATGACGCGGCGCTCCGAGACACCCTTCACGCGCGCGGTCGTCACATATTCCTGCCCGAGCTGGTCGAGCATGAAGGAGCGCGTCATGCGGGCGATATAGGCCAGCGAGAAGAAGCCGAGGATCGACGCCGGCAGCATCAGATGGTCGAGCGCGTTCCAGAAGATGTCCCACTCGCCGGCGATCACGCTGTCGACCAGATAGAGCCCGGTCACGGGATCGAGCAGGCCGTCATAGAAGATATCGACGCGGCCCGGACCGGCAACCCAGCCAAGCCCCGCATAGAAGACGGCGAGACCGACAAGGCCGAGCCAGAAGGCCGGCACCGAGTAGCCGAGCAGGCCGAGCACGCGGATCACCTGATCGATCCAGCTGCCCTGATGCGTGGCGGCGACAACGCCCATGGGCACGCCCAAGACGACACCGATGATGATGCCGATGGTGGCCATTTCCAGCGTCGCGGGGAAGACGCGCGCCAGATCGTCGACCACCGGACGCCCGGTGGAGATCGACATGCCGAGATCGCCCGTCAGCACGTCGCCCACATAGGCGAAGAACTGCACGATAAGCGGCCGGTCGAGCCCCATGGCCTGACGTGCTGCCTCATAGACCTCCTGTGTCGCCCGGTCGCCAACAACCGAGAGCACGGGATCGATCGGCACGACACGACCGATGAAGAAGGTGATGGCCAGAAGGCCGAGAAATGTGCCGGCGACGACGATGGCGAAACGAAAAACGCTCGCAGCGCTCTCGATCGCTCTGCCGGCCAGCATGCTGATGCGGGCGTTTGCCGCCCCGGTGGATGGTTCAAATGCCATGGCTTTTTCGCTCTCTGGCCGCGGTTTCTTTGAATGGATGCCCCAAACGCGCCCCCTCTCCCCTGGCTGACCTGCAAGCCGGCGCGCGCACCACCAAGAAGCCAACATTCTGTTTTCATGCAGTTTTGCGGCGCAAAAACCCGTCTCGCGCCCTGCAAAACCTTCAAAAAAGTGCTTGGATCATACAAAAAAATCTGGTTACATCAAAAAAATTTTTGTGGGGGAAAAATCTTTGAGCACGCAGCCGGCCCGCGCCACACCCGATGTCGACACCAGAATCGGTGTGCTGATACGCGCCCGCCGAAAGCAGCTCGGCCTGACCCTGCAACAGCTCGGCAAGGCTTCAGGCCTCTCCGTCGGTTATCTGAGCCAGGTGGAGCGCGACAACGCCACGCCGACGCTCGGTTCGCTCGCCGGTATTGCCCGCGCGCTGGGTGTCGGGCTCGATTATTTCGTCGCCCAGCCCCGCGCCGAGGACGGGCTGACCCGTGCCGAAAGCCGCCAGCAGTTTTCAATTGCCGGCTCCTCTATCATCTATGAGCGGCTTGGGACGGAGTTTCCCGGCAGCCAGCTTTCCTCCTTCGTGTTGACGGTGCCTCCCGGCTATTCCTCGGAGACAGTGAGCCATGAGGGCGAAGAGCTGATCTACATTCTCGAAGGCACCATCACCCAGTATCTCGACGGCGAGGAAATGGTGATGAAGGCCGGCGACAGCCTGCATTATCGCGGCAACACCCCGCATGCGTGGAAGAACACCACCGATACACCGGCCCGCCTTTTATGGACCGGCACGCTGACCGTGTTCGGCGCCAATGGCCAGGCCAACAATCGCATCGAACTGGTTTCGCCGGACAAGAGCCCCGGCAAACCCACAAGAAAAACCAAGAGCAATTCCTGATCCAAAAAGGAGGAGAACATGATGAAGCTCTTCAAGACGGCGCTCCTTGCCGCCGCCCTCACCATGCCGCTGTCGCAGCAGGCATTCGCTGCAACGCCGGACAATGTGCTGGTCGTCGCGCAGAACATCGACGACATCGTCGCCATCGATCCCGCACAGGCCTATGAATTCTCGTCGGGCGAGCTGGTCACCAACATCTATGATCGCCTCGTGCAGTACGACGCTGAGGACCCGACGGTGCTCGCTCCCGGCCTCGCAGCCGAGTGGGATGCCGATGCGGAAGCAAAGACCATCACCTTCACCATGCGCGACGGCGCGACCTTCCACTCGGGCAACCCGGTGCGCGCGGAAGACGTGGCGTTTTCCTTTGCCCGCGTCATCAAGCTGAACCTCACCCCGGCCTTCATCCTCGCCCAGCTCGGCTGGACGGCGGAGAATGTGGACCAGATGGTCACCGTCGACGGCAACAAGGTTGTCGTGAAATATGAGGGCGACTTCTCGCCTGCCTTCGTGCTCAACGTGCTGGCCGCCCGCCCGGCTTCCATCGTCGACGAAAAGACGGTGATGGAGCATGAAGAAAACGGCGACATGGGCAACAAGTGGCTCAACGCCAACTCCGCCGGTTCCGGCCCGTTCAAGCTGACGGCCTACCGCCCCGGCGAACTGGTGCGCATGGGCGCCAATGCCGACTACTTCAAGGGTGCGCCGAAGGTCGAGAACGTCATCATCCGTCACGTGGCGGAAGCCGCGACCCAGCAGCTTCTGCTTCAGTCGGGCGACGTGGACATGGCCCGCAACCTGACGCCGGACCAGATCAACGGCATCAGTGCCGACAACATCAAGGTCGAGACCTATCCGCAGGCGGCCGTGCATTTCGTCTCCTTCAACCAGAAGACCGAAGCGCTGCAGCCGGAGGCCGTCTGGGAGGCCGCGCGCTACCTCGTCAACTATGAGGGCATGACCGAAAGCTTCCTCAAGGGACAGATGGAGATCCATCAGGCCTTCTGGCCGAAGGGCTTCCCCGGCTCCTATGACGAGACGCCCTACACCTACGACCCGGAAAAGGCCAAGCAGATCCTTGCCGACGCCGGTGTGGAAACGCCGATCAACGTCACGCTCGACGTCATCAACTCGACGCCGTTCACCGACATGGCGCAGTCCCTGCAGGCAAGCTTCGCGGAAGCCGGCATCAATTTCGACATCATCCCCGGCACGCTCGCAGGTCATCACCAAGTATCGCGAGCGCAGCCACGAGGCGATGCTGCTCTACTGGGGCCCGGATTTCATGGATCCGCACTCCAACGCGAAGGCCTTCGCCTATAACCGCGACAATTCCGACGACAACTACCAGGCCACCACCACATGGCGGAACGCCTGGGCCGTGCCGACGGAAATGAACGACAAGACCGCTGCGGCACTGGCCGAATCCGACGCTGACAAGCGCAACGCGATGTATGTCGAGCTGCAGAAGGAGGTGCAGGCCAAGTCGCCAATCGTCATCATGTTCCAGGCCGCCTATCAGGTCGCCATGGACAAGAAGGTGAATGGCTACGTCAACGGCGCCACCTCCGACTTCGTCTACTACCGGCTCGTCACGAAAGACTGACGAACGCCGCAGCATTCGAGGCCGCCCCGCCAGTCGTGGCGGCCTCTCTTCTTTTCAAAGCGCCTCTCTCATTTCTGGAGTTTTCCGATGTCCACCACCTCCAACCGGCGGCTTGAGGCCCTGCGCGAGCGCATGCGCGAAACCGGCACCGATCTCGTCGCCATCGGCCCTTCAAGCCACATGATTTATGTGGCGGGCCTCGATCCGCATGGCGACGAACGCCCTGTCATGTTGCTGGTCTCGAAGGATCATGCCGGCTTCCTGATGCCCGCGCTCAATGTCGACAGTTCGCGTCAGAAGACCGACCTGCCCTTCTTCCCCTGGCGCGACGATGACGGCCCGGACGCGGCCCTTGCCGCGCTTTTGAAGGCATCGAACCTGCCGGAGACCCCGAGCGTGGTGATCGACGAAACGATGCGCGCCGATTTCGCGCTGCTTCTGCTCGACGCGATGCCCGGCGCAAAGCGACGCTTCACCGACGATACGGTCGGCCATCTGCGCGCCCGCAAGGACGAAGACGAGTACAAGCGCCTGAAGGCGAGCGCGGTGCTCAACGACAAGGCGGCCATGGCCGGTTTCGATGCGCTGAAGCCCGGCGTCACCGAGCTGGAAGTGGCCGCCGCGATCCGCGACGTCTACAAGGCGGCGGGTGCGGTGCCGGTGTTCACCAGCGTGTGCTTTGGTGGCAATGGTGCGTTCCCGCATCACCACACCGGCGACACGAAGCTGAAGGAAGGCGATGCGGTGCTGATCGACACGGGTGGGCGTCTTGGCGGCTATCCATCCGACATGACGCGCGTTGGCTATTTCGGAAAGCCCGATGCGGAGTTTGAGAAGGTCTACGCCATCGTCGAACAGGCGGTTGCCGCGGCTCTGGCCGCCGCAAAGCCCGGCGTCACAGCAAAGGCCATCGACAAGGCCGCGCGCGACGTGATCACCGAGGCGGGTTATGGCGACTTTTTCCCCCACCGCACCGGCCACGGGCTTGGCATCGACATTCACGAGCCGCCCTACATGACCGCCACCTCCGAGACGGTTCTGGACGAAGGCATGGTGTTCTCCATCGAGCCCGGCATCTACTTGCCGGGCAAGTTCGGCCTGCGGCTGGAGGAGATCGTCATCATGCGCGCCGACGGTGCGGAGATACTCTCCGACCTGCCGCGCACCGCGCAGCTGCGCGGATAGAGGCTCACAAAACCAGGCGGCGGTCGGGAAACCGATCGCCGCTTTTCTTTGGGCTGAAGGTCTGATACGCCTCCAGCCGCCGGAGAGTTCCGGCACCGGTCGCAGCCTACCCGGTCATTAAAACAAGGAACCCGATCATGAAAACGCTCGTCGTCTGCTCAGGCGGACTCGATTCCGTTTCCCTTGCCCACAAGGTGGCGCGGGAACAAAACCTTATTGGCCTGATCTCCTTCGATTACGGCCAGAGACATCGCAAGGAGTTGGATTTCGCGGCAAAGGCAGCCGCCCGGCTCGGCGTCCCTCACGACCTTCTCGACATCTCCGCCATCGGCCGGCATTTCGCGGGCTCCGCCCTCACCGACGCCATCGACGTGCCGGACGGGCACTATGCCGAGGAAACCATGCGCGTGACGGTGGTGCCCAACCGCAACGCCATCATGCTCACGATAGCCTTCGGCATTGCCGCAGCGCGCGGGGCCGATGCCGTGGCCGCCGCCGTTCATGGCGGCGATCACTTCATCTATCCCGATTGCCGGCCGGGCTTCATCGATGCGTTTCAGGCCATGCAGGATGCTGCGCTCGAAGGCATGGGCGCGGTCAGCCTCTACACGCCCTTCGTGAACGGCACCAAGGGCGACATCGTGCGCGAGGGCGCGCGCGTCGATACGCCCTTTGCCGAAACCTGGTCCTGCTACAAGGGCGGCGAAAACCATTGCGGGCGCTGCGGCACCTGCGTGGAGCGGCGCGAGGCCTTCCACGAGGCCGGTGTCGCCGACCCCACCATCTATGACGATCCGGACTTCTGGCTTGCCGCCACCGGGCAGACAACCGGGGAGGCAGAGCATGTATAGGGTCAGCAAGGAGTTTCATTTTTCCGCCTCGCACCGCCTGACGAACCTGCCCGACGACCACCCCTGCGCGCGGCTGCACGGGCACAATTACATCGTCGTGGTGGAACTGGCCGGCGAGCGGCTCGACAATCACGGCTTTGTCCGCGACTACCGTGAGCTCAAGCCCCTGAAAGACCATATCGACGACACGCTCGATCACCGGCACCTGAACGAGGTGTTCGGACATGACGGCGTCACTGCCGAGTTTCTCGCCAAGGCGCTTTTCGACTGGTGCCGGACGCGCTGGAGCGAGGTGTCGGCGGTGCGCGTGAGCGAGACGCCGAAGACCTGGGCGGAATACCGGCCATGAGCACGCTGCGCATCGCAGAGATTTTTGGCCCCACCATCCAGGGCGAAGGTGCGCTGATCGGCATGCCGACCGTGTTCGTGCGCGCCGGCGGCTGCGACTATCGCTGCCGCTGGTGCGACAGCCTCCACGCCGTCGACAATGCCTATCGCCACGACTGGCTGCCGATGCAGAGCCGCGACGTGTTTGAGCGCATAAAGGACCTCTCCGGCGGCGCCCCCGTGATGGTCTCGCTGTCGGGTGGCAACCCTGCGATCCAGCCCTTCGAAGAGCTGATCGATACGGGCCGCGCCGAGGGCTATCGTTTCGCGCTTGAAACGCAGGGCTCCATCGCCCGCGACTGGTTTGCAAAGCTCGACATGCTGGTTCTGAGCCCCAAGCCGCCCTCCTCCGGCGAGACGGTGGACTGGGAGCGTTTCGAAGTCTGCATCGCTGCCGCCGGATCTGCATCCACGGTGATGAAGATCGTCATCTTCGACGAGGCCGATTATCGCTGGGCGAAGGATGCGGCTGAGCGCTACCCCGCCCTGCCCCTCTACCTGCAGCCGGGCAACCACACCCCGCCGCCACCCGAGGCCGAGGATGCCGCCATCGACATGGAAGGCATTCTCGAGCGCATGCGCTGGCTGGTGGACCGCACCGTGGCCGACCGCTGGTTCTCCCCCCACATTCTGCCGCAGCTCCACGTGCTCCTGTGGGGCAACCGGCGCGGCGTCTGAAAGGAAGCGACAGCAATGACCGACAAGACCATCTACGACAATCTGACCCTTCTGGGCGGCAGGACCGAACTGCCCGCGTCCCCCGAAGACGCCGTGCTCGAACGCGTGCCCAACCCGCAGGAGGACGTGCTCTACGCCGTGCGCTTCACCGCGCCGGAATTCACGTCGCTCTGCCCGCTTACGGGCCAGCCCGACTTCGCCCATCTGGTGATCGACTACGTGCCGGCCGACTGGCTGGTGGAGAGCAAGTCGCTAAAGCTTTATCTCGGCGCGTTTCGCAATCACGGCGCGTTTCACGAAGACTGCACCGTCTCCATAGGCCGCCGCCTGTGCGACCTTCTGGACCCCCACTGGCTGCGCATCGGCGGCTACTGGTATCCGCGCGGCGGCATGCCCATCGACGTGTTCTACCAGACCGGCGAGCCGCCGAAGGGCGTGTGGATCCCCGATCAGGGCGTGCCGCCCTATCGCGGGCGAGGCTGAGATGTTCGCACTGCTTCGCCCCTTCAGCCCCTGAAAGCCCCGGGGCGTGGCATGAGCATGCCTGGAGACATTCATCGTCTCGCAAGCGTGATGATCTCGGGGGCGTGCGGTCCGACCGGATTGCGCCGGAAATCGCCATACTGTTCGCTGATACGGAAGCCTGTTTGTTTCAGCAGGTCGCACAGCGCGTGATGTTCCATGAAACGCAGGGTGCTGCAGCTTGTCGCCGGCAGTCCCGGATGATCCCCTTCGAATGTCTCGACGAAGGTCACGCACCGCCCGTCGAACGGCACCGTAACACGGGTTGTGACCTGTAAGGTTCTGCCATCCGGCTCGATCAGCCGGTCCGGCCCTTCCTGCGCCCACCGTTCCCAGACGCGGGCATCCGGATTGCGTGTTTCGAAGGCAAAACAGCCGCCGGGAACCAGTGCCTCCCGGACGGACTGCAGGAGTGTGGCAAGCTCTTCATCTTCAACGATTGCCTGAAACGCGTGACCCGTCATCACGATCAGTTCAAACTGCTCCCTGAAACCGCAGTCAGCCAGCACGCCGGACAACCATTCAACGCCATCGTATCGTCTCGCGATCCTGAGCATGCTCTCGGCCGGATCAAGACCGCAAAGGCGCCCTGCATGTCCTCCCGCATGCGCCTCGCGCAACAAGGAACCCGTACCACACCCCACATCGAGTACAGACTGCGCTTCATGGATCATCGGCAGATAGAAGTCGAAGTCGCCGCGCAGATGGCGCGGCTGAAGTCGATCATAAAGCGATGCCAGATACGGGTTTGCGTATAGTGCATCGATCCCGGCAGTGCCCCCCGGCGCTGTGCCGGAGGCTCCACCGCCGCCATCCCGCGCGGGGCTGAGGCGCGGTTGCGGTTGCGTGTTCAAGACACGCGCTCTCCGCGCGGGCTCTCAAGGGCAAGGACCACCTCTACCTCCTCGTCAAACATGCCGCCCGTGGGCACGAAGCCGAGCTTCTCGTAGAATTTCTGCGGGCCGCCCGCGCCGAGCCCGAAGCTCGTGTAGAGCTCCCTTATGCCGCGCGCGCGCAGACGGTCCGCGATCCCGGCGATCGCCCGCCTTCCAAACCCTCGGCCCTGAAACGGCCGGGCGATCATGAAACGCCAGAGATAAGGCCCGGGACAATCGATGCCGTCGTCCCAGTCCGATCCCTCGTGCAGCATCACGAAACCCACAAGGCATTCATCCGCATAGATTGCGCGGAACCAGGCCGATTCCGAGCAGAACCCCTCGGCAAGCGATGTTCCATTGTCGGCAACGAATTCGCGCTGCTGATCCGAAAGCGTCTCGCTCAGTTCGCACACCTCCGACACATTCGCCGAGGTGACGCGGCGGAAGGTGATCTCGGCAGTATTTTCCAGTGCTTCTTCCATCATGTTCGTTCCGTTGACCATCCGGCTGCGCGATCTTCGCAGCCATTTCCTGAACGCGCCGGCAGGCAGGTCAATGCCTGCCGGCGGTCCAATGCCTCTCTGCAAGGGGCCGGAGAGCGCGAGGCTCCCCGGCCCTTGACGTTACACGTCGAGCCGCATCACCATTTCGCCGTCAATGGTTTCGCCGGTTGGCCGAAAGCCCGCCCGTTCGTAGAGCCTGATGGCAGCCTCGTTTTCGGGCTTCACCCCCAGCATGATGAACGGGCAGTCCGGCAGCGCGGACAGTCTGCGGACGATGAGCGAAAGCGCCGCCGCCCCGTAACCGTGCCCCTGGAAGCGGGCATCGATCATCAGACGGTAGAGCCAGCGATTGCCATCGTCTTCGTCGAGGGCGTGCATGGCGAACCCGACGGGCTGCCCTCCCGCCCGGATAACGAGGGGAACGCAGGCGTCGTTCTCGTCCGCTTCCTCAAGCGAATCCGCGTTTGACGCCACAAACCGGGTCTGCTCATCGGCAACGCGGAGCGCGCAGAGATCTGCACGGTCCCCCGGACTGACGACATGCACGGTGACGGATGACGCGGGCGCCATCCGATGCGATGATTTCTTTTCCATATTTTCCTGCAACGGTGCACACGGGCACCGAAAATGAGCTTCGTTGCAGAGCGCAGATCGAGGGCAGGTCCACCCTTGATACGCTCCCGCGATGCTCGCTGCCGCAGGGTTTTTTAAAGGATTGCGATCCCCGGAACAGCGAGCGCAGATTTACTGATAAAGCCAAACATTGCGCGCCTCCCTGATCGTGGTTCACCGTTTCGCCAATACACGCATGGCGCGCGCGCCGCAAGCGGTTTCGACGCCGTCGACCGTCGATTGGGGGGCGCGGGATTGTCTGCGTGAAAACGCCAGTGCATTGCCCGGCGCAGCACGGCATCATGGGCCTGCGGCGCGTGAAAAGCTGCCATTCGTTGAGAGGGAAGCGAATGGGCGGGGAGCGGACTTTAGCTGCAGAAATTTCAAAGGTTCGGATTGCGTGAACGGTGTGGACGATGCGATTTCAGATGGAGCCAGCCCCGGATGCTATAGTACAAGCGGATGGGTATCATTCAGAAAGTCAAAGGCTTAGTTGTGATCATTTACGCTCGGGGGACGGCAATAATTGAGCATCGCGATTCTGGCGAACAGTTCGAAATTTACGATGATGAATTGGATTGGGAGCCGATTGGTGGTGACGACAGTGGCATGGGATCTGAGGAAATCTATGAAGCATTGGTCGAACACGACGAACTTGGCGATTTGCGCTGGACGATTTCGGAGTATCCTGCTGGAGTCGAAAACTTTAAAGAAACCAACGTGGGCGTTCACCGTGTTGTCCAAGACTTTGAATATGGACTCGAACCTGAACCCGACTTTCACGACAGTGATCCGGCAAACCTACCAGATAGGTTTAAGAACAATCCCGATTGGAGGAAGGCTCTGACCAAAGCCACTATAGTAAAATACTTGGTGGATTGGTTTCACTATTTGTACTGGGACCCTGCGAACGAAACTCCATACAACAGTCGTGAAGGTGGTTACCTCTACATCAAAGGTGGGCCGTATTCGGCGGAAGAGGAACTCCGTGGCGATTTCGAAGGCGTGGTGCCGGAGGATGCCATTCTTGAAGCCGTTGAGGAAATTGAGAGCGATGGCCTCTTCGATTGGGCTCCCTCGCCTCAGCATCCGGACAGCATCGACTTCTATGAAGACGCAGTTGCAGAAGCCTATGCGCAGGAAGAATTCTCGTTTGAGGAGCTCAAAGAGATTGCCAAAGAGGGCCAAAGCGCAGGCCTCGGCAGCAAAAAAGAGAAGGCTGCACGAGCAACAGTCTTGGAGCAACTTGCCGCTCTGAAAGACGACCTGCCTAAGCCCTCTTCACATGGAGGCATCGGCCACAATCACCCGCCCCAAGAATTTGAACTGCAAGGTGAAGAGCTCAACGAAGCTGCTGAAAGCCTTGAGGCAATTGAAGCGGAACTTGCCTCGGATGAGCCAAACGTCGAGATTGTGGCTCAAAAGGCATCGTTTCTCGGAAAGGCGGTTGGCTGGGTCGCAGGCAAAATTGACACGACAGTCGATGCTTTCTGCAAGTCTTTCGGTACAGCTCTTGGTGTCACAGCAGCTGCTACGATTCCCGCCGCCGTTCTTGCACTACCTTACTGGGGCAAACTGGCGGTGTTGCTTGGAAGTCTGAAAGAGTGGCTTTTGCTTGCCTTGGGCTTGTGAGCCAATTTTGCGTTTTCCGCGTGTGGCGCATTACCTACTGCTAACTGGCCCGAGAGCCGAGCAGCAGAACTTCTCTGATGGCAATTGCGGTAGAGCGGCCGTTTGCAAACCTCTCGATGAATGTCCACTGTGGACCGTTGCTATACTGTACCATTGTCGTCGAATAGGTTCATTTCGAGCTTACCTAGGAGCCAACCGAACGGAAAACCTTGGTCCGCGCCGCATTCGGAACACTCGATTCGTTCGGCAATGAAGAGACGCGGCGCGTCCACCTTAAGAAGTCGCATACGTTTGTCGCAAATAGCGCATGCCAGAAGCTCGCCAAGAGCAGATCGAATGAACCGGGTGATACGCGGACTGCCAGAGCTATAAAGCGCCTCGAATGTGCCAAGCGAGGTGAAGAGCAACCAATTGCGATGGTGGCGACTGATCTCGGTCATGCGCCCGTAAAGATCGATCTGCACTAGAGCCAGAAACTGTAGCACCACTCCGATCTGTTGATATGTTTCCCCAGCATACACGTCGTTGTCTAACGGGTTCTTGAAAATGAAATTAATGTTGTAGTCTTCAGTTCGGATTTGGCGGTTTTCCGTGATCAGATGGGTCGCCTTGTCGAAGAGGCCAGCAAGGCCCAGTGCGTTCTTTCGATCGAAAACTGCGTCATATATCATATCAGCCTGCACAATGGTTGGTCCTTTGCAGGCCTTTGACACAGCATCGCGGAGAAGCTGTCTCGTCCGCTGCTCGTTTAACTCTCTTCGGTTAAGCAAGTTGGCAGCATTGGTCTTGAGTTTCGCAAACAGGGCAGATTCGTCTACGCACATCTGTGCAGCGATGAGTAAGCCTTCCTTGAAGGGTTTGCGAAGCAGCGAGAAGGCGACAGCGAACTTGCGCTTCTCGAGCGCTCTCATTGCTTCATAAACGAAATGCAACATGTCGGAGTAGAGGGCGATCGCCATATGATTCACTACGACCCGTTGCTCGATTTCGCCACGTCCTGAAGAAGTAAGGAAATCGAGTACGTGTGGACTGTTCTCTAGATCTTCCTTTTCGCCCTCTGCAAGATCTATGCGGACGTGACCAGCACGCGAATTTTCCATCTGCACAAGTAACCCAGCCATAAGATCGTGCAGATGAAAACAGAACTCGTGTCGGGCGTGGTAGCGCGGGGGAATATGATGCAAGCGATCTCGCGGGATGATTCCAATCGATTTCACCCAATGCTCCAGTCATACAAATTCGACATTTTGATAAGCAACAATCAACCGCAAAGAAACTCGGTGCAAGTGGCTGCTCAATTCCCCCATTGGCCGCGATCCCATCCTGCAGACTTACACACATTTTGAGCTTATGCAGCATTGGCCGCTTTGACGGCCCGCACTGCGGCGTCAGCCCTATTCGGTTAATGTCTTGCTAGGGCCGGAAGCGCCACCACAATTTGAGCCGATGAATGTCTGCTAATCACGGTCCGAGCACGTAAGCAGACGGTCCACCATCGACCCCGCTTAAGCCGAAAGCAGGTGCTAAATGAACGGCAGGTTTCGAGCGTTCCGCAGACCAGATTGAATGTCTGGCTTGGGGCAGCATCAGCCGCTGCCGGCTTTCAAGACCTATCAGCCTGTATCGCAGAATCATTGAAAAATGGCGGAGAGAGAGGGATTCGAACCCTCGATACGGTTTCCCGTATACACGCGTTCCAGGCGTGCGCCTTCAACCACTCGGCCACCTCTCCACGGCGCGGCGTTGTGAGCCGCGCGAGGGTCATCTAGTCGATCTGATCGAGAATGCCAAGACCAGTCTGTGACAGTTTTGCAATTTGCCGCACTTTCCCGCGTGCCTTCCTCACATACGCTCAACTTTCCGTAGGGTGATTGCCAAGCGCAGCAGCGGGGCCTATGTCTCGCACCGAACGTTTCGTCGTCTGAAGACCGAAAACGGCACCGGCACGGATGTGAGGCCCGAATGTTTCGTCTGTTCCTGCGGATACTGGCTGTTCTCGCCCTCGCAGTCGCCGTCGTCATGGCGGTGATCGACGCGACACGCTCCATCGCGGCTTCGGCACTGACCTTCACGCCGCTCGGCGAAAGCTGGTATGCCGTCTCACCCGATACGCTCAATCTCGCACAGGCGACGATCCAGCGCTACACGCTTCCCGCCATCTGGGATCCCTTCATCATCCAGATCCTGACCCTGCCGGGCTGGCTGGTCTTCCTTGCGCTGGCCCTCGTCTTCTACATCGCCGGATACCGGCGTCAGCGGACTGTTCTTGTCTGAATGCAGGAAAGAGGCAGGCCTGCCGCCGGTTGAAACGGGAACTGCAAGACTATCCCAAGTCGTTTTTCCGGACGGTCAAAATTCCGCGTGAATTTTCATTTCAGCCATGCAAGAGTGGCCGCAAGGGGAGAGCGGAAGACTTTCCCCATGCCGTTCCCGATGGTCCACGGCCGTTGCGGGACGCTCGCAGGAGCGCTTGAGCGGATCTGCCATTCGAGGCTGCCCGCTCATGTGGCGTAACCAGAAACGCAAGACAACCGACAGGGTGTGGATCACATGAAGCGTATTGTTCTCGGCCTTCTGGCCGCAACCGCACTTTCCGCAAGCGCATTTGCGGATGAGATCGCTCCGGCTCTCATCTACGATCTGGGTGGCAAGTTCGACAAATCGTTCAACGAGGCGGCCTATAACGGCGCCGAGCGGTTTAAGGAAGAAACCGGGATCGAATATGTGGAGTTCGAAATCTCCAACGACGCCCAGCGCGAGCAGGCCCTGCGCCGCTTCGCCGAGAACGGCCGCAACCCGATCGTCATGGCCGGGTTCACCTGGGTCGATTACCTGAAGAAGGTCGCGCCGGAATATCCCGACACCGATTTCACCATCATCGACGATGCGGTCGACGCGCCCAATGTGCGCTCCGTGACCTTCAAGGAGCAGGAAGGCTCCTATCTCGTCGGCATGCTGGCAGCACTCGCCTCGGAAACCGGCACGGTCGGCTTCGTCGGCGGCATGCAGGTTCCGCTCATCGGCAAGTTCGAGTGCGGCTATGTGGGCGGCGCCAAGGCTGCCCGCTCCGACGCCAAGGTGATCCGCAATTACACGGGCGACACACCTTCCGCATGGAACGACCCGACCAAGGGCGGTGAGATCACCCGCACGCAGATCGACCAGGGTGCGGACGTGATCTATCACGCTGCGGGCGGCACGGGCGTTGGCGTGCTCCAGGCGGCAGCGGATGCCGGCAAGCTCGGCATCGGCGTCGATTCCAACCAGAACGGCCTGCATCCGGGCAAGGTTCTGACCTCGATGGTCAAGCAGGTGGACGTTGCCGTCTACAATGCCTTCATGGACGCCAAGAACGATGCGTTCAGCTACGGCCTTCAGGATCTCGGCCTGGCCGAGGACGGTGTCGGCTATGCGATGGACGACAACAACAAGGACCTCGTCACCGCCGAGATGAAGACCGCGGTTGAAGAAGCCAAGCAGAAGATCATCGATGGCGAGATCGAAGTGCACAACTTCCTCAGCGACAACGCCTGCCCCTACTGAGGCAGCGCCCGCTTTTTACCGAACCGATCCGAAGGGCCGCCGATGCGGCCCTTTTTCCTTTCCTCATCCGGGCCCGAATGTGTTAGGCCGCTTCAACATCTTCTCCGAACAGTCTTCAGGAGCTTTCCATGTCCGATATCGCCCCGGTTCTCGATCAGCTCGATCGTTCCATCGATCAGAGTCTGGAGCGGCTTTTCCACCTTCTGAAGATCAAATCGATCTCCACCGACCCGGCCTTTGCCGGTGACTGCCGCAAGGCTGCCGAATGGCTGGTGGACGATCTGAAGACAATCGGCTTCGAGGCCAGCGTGCGTGACACGGCAGGCCATCCGATGGTGGTGGCGCATCATGACGGCGAAGGGCCGCACGTGCTTTTCTATGGGCATTACGACGTGCAGCCGGTCGACCCGCTGAACCTGTGGGAGAACGACCCGTTCGACCCGTCGGTGAAAGAGATCGAGCCCGGCCGCAAGGCGATCATCGGGCGCGGGTCTTCCGACGACAAGGGCCAGCTCATGACTTTTGTGGAAGCCTGCCGCGCCTATAAGGCGGTGCATGGCAAGCTGCCCTGCAGGATCACCATTCTGTTCGAGGGCGAAGAGGAATCCGGCTCGCCTTCGCTGCGTCCCTTCCTGGAAGAAAACCGCGCAGAGCTTTCAGCCGAATACGCGCTGGTGTGCGACACCGCCATGTGGGACCCGGAGACGCCCGCCGTCTGCGTCGGCCTGCGCGGGCTTGTCGGCGAGGAGATCACCATCAAGGCGGCGGACCGCGACCTGCATTCGGGCTTTTTCGGCGGCGCAGCGGCCAATCCGATCACGGTTCTGGCCCGCATTCTGGGCGACCTGCATGACGAGAACGGCCGTATCACCGTGCCCGGCTTCTATGAGGGCGTTGAGGAAACACCGGCGGAAATCCTGAAAAGCTGGGAAGGGCTGGGCGAGACGACCGAAAACTTTCTCGGTCCGATCGGCCTTTCGAAGCTTTTTGGCGAAAAAGACCGCTCGGCGCTGGAGCTGGTCTGGGCGCGCCCCACGGCGGAAGTGAATGGCATCACCGGCGGCTATACCGGCGAAGGTTTCAAGACTGTCATTCCAGCTGAGGCTTCCGCCAAGGTCTCGTTCCGACTGGTGCACAAGCAGGACCCGGACAAGATCCGCACCGCCTTCCGCAAGTTCGTCGAAGAGCGGCTGCCGTCCGATTGCCGCGTGGAGTTCCATCCGCATGGCGGTTCGCCAGCCTTCCAGCTCGACTATGACATGCCGCTGGTGACGAAGGCGCAGGGTGCGCTGAGCGACGAATGGCCAAAGCCCGCAGTGGCGATCGCCATGGGCGGCTCCATCCCGATTGCAGGCGAGTTCCGCCGCATGCTCGATATGGAAACGCTTCTGGTCGGCTTCGGTCTTCAGGATGACCGCATCCATTCGCCGAATGAGAAATACGATTTGAATTCGTTCCATCGCGGCCAGCGCTCCTGGGTCCGCATTCTCGATGCCCTCAGCGGGCAGTAAGTCCGGAAGACATGCCATGACGATCCGATTTCACAAGAACGACCTGCCCGATCTCAGCAACTACGATGTCGATGCCGTTGCCATCGACACGGAGACGCTGGGACTGAAGCCACACCGCGACCGGCTGTGCGTGGTGCAGCTTTCGCCCGGCGATGGCACGGCCGATGTGGTGCAGATCGATGCCGGGCAGAAGAAGGCGCCGAACCTCGTCGCTCTTCTTAAGAACCGCAAGATCACCAAGCTGTTCCACTATGCGCGCTTCGATCTGGCGGTGCTCTATCACAGCTTCGGCGTGATGCCGGAGCCGGTGTTCTGCTCCAAGATCGCCTCGCGCCTCACACGCACCTATACGGATCGCCACGGGCTAAAGGATCTCTGCAACGAACTGCTTGGCGTGTCGCTTTCGAAGGCGCAGCAGTCTTCCGACTGGGCAGCCGAGGAGCTTTCGCCCGAGCAGCTCGAATATGCGGCGTCCGACGTGCTCTACCTGCATCAGTTGCGCGAAAAGCTGATCGTGCGGCTTGAGCGCGAGAAGCGCACGCGCGAGGCCGAAGCCTGCTTCCGCTTCCTGCCGACACGGGCGAAACTGGACCTGATGGGCTGGGAAGAGGCGGATATTTTCGCCCATAGCTGAGCGCTGCCCGGCCGATTTTGTTTAATTTGACTTAACTGCGCCTTAAACCGCTGCCTCTTACTGTGCCCGCATGAGATGTGCGGGTGCAGGGTTGCGGGGTTTGTGAGCGTATGGCGCGCAGGACGAAAAACCGAAGGATCGAGCCGACTTTCGATGCGCCGGCGGCGCGCCGGAGCAGCGACGATCTGAAACTCGGTGACAGCGACCGCGTCGTACCTTCGCGCCAGCGGCGCAAGCCCTCGCCCTCCAGAGGCAAGAGCGCCAAGGGAGCGAAACGCACCCGCCGTGCGAGCCCGCGACGCAGGAATGGGCGTGGGAGCGGCGGTGGTTTCTTCGGTTTCCTGCGCACCGCCATCTACTGGTCGCTCGTTCTGGCGCTGTGGGGCGGCATCGCCGCTGTCGGCATCACCGCCTATTACGGTGCCAAGATGCCTTCGGCGACCACCTGGGAAATCCCCGACCGCCCACCCAATGTGAAGATTGTCTCGGCTGACGGAGACATGATCGCCAATCGCGGCATGACCGGCGGCGAGGCGGTGGGCCTGCATGAGATGTCGCCGCATATTCCGCAGGCGGTCATCGCCATCGAGGACCGCCGCTTCTACTCGCATTTCGGTGTCGACCCGATCGGCCTTGCCCGCGCCATGTCGGAAAACCTGATTGCCGGGCGGCTGACGCAGGGCGGCTCGACCCTGACGCAGCAGCTTGCCAAGAACCTCTTTCTCAAACCCGACCGCACCATCGAGCGCAAGGTGCAGGAGGTGCTGCTGGCGCTGTGGCTGGAGCAGAAACATTCCAAGGACCAGATCCTGGAGATGTATCTGAACCGTGTCTATTTCGGCTCTGGCGCCTATGGCGTGGAGGCGGCCTCGCGGCGCTATTTCAACAAGTCCGCGCGCGATGTCACGCTCTCGGAAGCCGCTCTTCTCGCGGGTCTTTTGAAGGCGCCTTCGCGGCTCTCGCCGGCGCGCGACCCGCAAGCAGCCGAAACGCGGGCGCAGGTGGTGCTGACCGCCATGCGCGACCAGGGCATGATCGGCGACGGCGAGATGACCACCGCGATGAGCAGGCCCGCCACCCGCGCTGCCGCCTACTGGACCGGCTCGGAGCACTATTTCGCCGACCGCGTGATGGAAGAACTGCCGGGTCTCATCGGTGACGTGAAGGGCGACATCATTGTGGAAGCACGGTCGATCTGAGTCTCCAGAAACAGGCCGAGAAGACCATCCGCAGCCTGATCGACGAGAAAGGCGGGAAGCTGGCCGTCAGCCAGGGGGCGCTCGTCTCCATCGACACGAGCGGCGCGGTGCGAGCCATGGTGGGCGGCTATGACTATGCTAACAGCCAGTTTGACCGCGCCTCCGAGGCGCGCCGGCAGCCCGGTTCGGCCTTCAAGCCTTTCGTCTACATGGCCGCGCTCGAACAGGGGCGGCGGCCCGACAGCGTGCGCAACGACGCGCCGATCAAGATCGGCAACTGGACGCCGGAAAATTACAAGGGCAAGTATTATGGCCCGGTCACGCTCTCCGAAGCGCTGGCGCGCTCGCTGAATTCGGTCGCCGCGCAGCTTGCCATGGAGGCGGGCCCCAAATCGATCGTCGAGCTCGCCCACCGGATGGGCATCGAATCCGACCTGAAGGCCAACGCCTCCATCGCGCTCGGCACGTCCGAGGTCACGCCGCTGGAACTGACGGCGGCCTATCTGCCTTTGCCACCGGCGGCTACAGACCCGAGGTCTATTTCGTCCAGCGGATCACCACGCCTTCAGGCAAGGTGCTTTACCAGCATGACAGGCCGCGCATGACCCGGGTGGCCAGCCCCGAGATCATCGGCATGATGAATGCGATGATGCAGGGAACGGTGGACTATGGCAGCGCGCGCGCGGCAAATATCGGCCGCCCGGCAGCGGGCAAGACGGGAACCACGCAGCAATCGCGCGATGCCTGGTTCGTTGGCTATACGGCCAATCTGGTGACGGGCGTCTGGTTCGGCAACGACGCCTCCAAGGCGACGAAGGCGACCGGCAGCTCCCTGCCCGTACCGGCCTGGAAAACCTTCATGGAGGAAGCCGAGAAGGGCCACCCCGTGAAACGGTTGCCTGGGTCGTGGAGCCCCGGCGCACCGGGCATTGTTGCTCATGAGCCCGCAGCCCGTCCTGTGCCTCAGGCTGCGGTTGGCAGCGGAGCGCAGGCACGTCCCACACCGCAGGCGGCCATTCCAGCCGGCGGCGATCCGGGTCACACGGCTTCGGTCCGCCGCCCCGTACCGCCGGCCGATGTGGGCGGCGGCACACAGAAGAAGCAGACCTCCATCCTCGACATCATTCTCGGAAATTAGAGCCCACCGGTCCGCTTTTGCCTATCGCATTCCCATGCGCTCTCGCTTACATAGGAGCGGAACAGGGAGCAGGGCATGGCCGACGAACGCAAGACACTGGTTTTGACCGGCGCAAGCGGGGCATTGGTCACGCGACGGTGAAGCGTTTTTCGCGGGAAGGCTGGCGGGTGATCACCTGCTCAAGGCAAGCCTTTGCGGAGGATTGCCCGTGGCCTGCCGGACCGGAAGACCACATCAAGCTCGATCTCTCCGACCAGGAAGACGTGGGCATCGCCATCGCCGAGATCCGCCATCGGCTGGAGGCCAATGGCGGGCGGCTCGACGCGCTGGTGAACAACGCCGCCATCTCGCCCAAGCTTGAGGGCGGCAAGCGCATGAACTCCATCGAAACGCCGATGCATGTCTGGCGTGATGTTTTTCAGGTCAACTTCTTCGCGCCCATCATGCTGGCGCGCGGGCTCTTTAAGGAACTCGGCAACGCCAGGGGTTCCATCGTCAATGTCACGTCCATTGTCGGCAGCAGGGTGCATCCGTTTGCGGGAACCGCCTATGCGACCTCGAAGGCCGCGCTGGTGGCACTCACACGCGAAATGGCCGGAGACTTCGGCCCGCACGGCATCCGTGTCAACGCCATTGCGCCGGGCGAGATCGAGACCTCCATCCTTTCCCCCGGCACGGAAAAGATCGTCGAGACCATTCCGCTGCGCCGGCTGGGGCAGACATCGGAAGTGGCCGATACGATCTATTTCCTGTGTTCGGATCAGTCGTCCTATGTGTCGGGGTCCGAGATCCACATCAATGGCGGGCAGCACGTCTGAGGCACCGTCTGGCGCCGGCGCCGATACCCGCTCATACCTACTGCATCAGCACTTTCTCAATGTCGCCTACCGTGTGATTGGTGAGTGTCTTGGCGATCTCGCCGATCACCCTGTCTTCCACTTCCTTGTGCATTTCCTTGCGCAATTCGCCCAAAACCAGCGGCGGGGCGACGAGGACGAGCTTGCTGAACTTGCCCTTGTGGGCGAGCTTGTAGAGGCGCTCGGCAACATCACCGGCAAAGCGTTCCTTCTCGATGCGATGCCAGTCCGTCTCATCCACGGCGCTGCGGTGGGCGCCATGACCATCATTGAGGCGTCCCGGCCTGTCCGTGCCCTGCTCGCGGCTTGGCGGATTTTCCTCGTGGATCGTACGCACCACCTGAAGATTGGGGTAAGTCGCATCGCCTTCATTGCGAAGGAACAGTGCCTTCTCGCCATCGGCAACGACAACCCATGCATCGTGTACAAGCCGGAACTCAGCCATATCGATCTCCATTCTTTCCATGGTTTTGAGGAAACGCAGCCTGCCGCTTCCCGTTCCACACGACGGATATGGGTATCCAGGAAAGAACGGGGAAGGATTTCCTGCCGAAAAGCGGTGCGGCGAAAAAGCAATCTTGTCGCATACGCGCGACGGCGAGTGTGTTTCTTCTCAACAAACCATGCAAACCGCCATTATTCCGGGCATCTTTCACGAAGGCTCGCGAACCATGGCGACAGACACTCAGAAGCTTGCCGCTTTCCCCGTGTTCATGCGGGTGGAGAACCGTTCGGTTGTCATTGTCGGCAATGGCGACGAGGCGCTCGCCAAGGCGCGGCTTCTCAGCCAGTCGAGCGCGACGCTCACGCTTGTTGCCGATGCGCCTGAAAAGACGCTTGCCGACTGGGCCGAGACCAATGACGCCCGTTTGATCAGGGCGCCCTACGCGCCGCGCTATATCGAGAACGCAGCGCTGGTCTTTGCCGCGACCGATGACGAGGCGCAGGACCGCGCCATCGTGGCGGATGCGCGGGCGCGCTCCATTCCCGTCAACGCAGTGGACCGGCCCGAACTTTGCGATTTCTACACGCCGGCTCTCGTGAACCGGGCTCCGCTTGCGGTTGCCATTGGAACCGAGGGGCCGGCCCCGTGCTGGCGCAGATGGTGCGGGCGCGAGTCGACCAGATGCTCTCCCCGTCGCTGGGCGCGCTCGCCCATCTCGCTACCCAATACCGCGATGCCGTGGACCGGCTGGTGCCGCGCGGGCTCGCCCGTCGACGCTTCTGGAAAGCCTTTTTCACGGGCGATACGGCGCGTGCGGTCGAGCGCGGCGATGTGGCCGCCGCCCGCCGCAGCGCCTCCAGCCTTCTTGCCGCCGGTGAGGACATTCCCGGCCACATCGCACTGGTGGGCGCAGGCCCAGGCGCAGAAGACCTTCTGACGCTGCGCGCGCAGCGCCTTCTGATGGAGGCAGATGTCATCGTCTACGATGCACTGGTGCCGGAGGCCGTGGTGGCCATGGGCCGCCGGGACGCCGAGCGTATCTCCGTCGGCAAGCGCAAGGGCTGCCACACCAAGAGCCAGGAAGAGATCAACGACCTGCTCGTGGCGCTTGGCCGTGACGGCAAACGCGTGGTGCGGCTGAAATCCGGCGACCCGCTGATCTTCGGGCGCGCGGGCGAGGAAATGGCGGCACTCCGGGAAGCGAGCGTTTCCTATGAAGTTGTGCCGGGCGTGACAGCCGCCTTCGCCGCCGCCGCCGATTTCGAACTGCCGCTGACGCTTCGCGGCATCGCGTCCTCCATCGTGTTCACCACCGGGCACGACCTGAAGGGCCGCACCCTGCCGGACTGGGCGAGCCTCGCCGTCTCCGGAGCGACCATCGCCGTCTATATGGGGCGCTCGGTGGCTGCCGATGTGGCCGGACGCCTCGTCGAGGCCGGGCTTTCGCCCGACACAGCCGTGGCCGTGATCGAGAATGCCAGCCGCGACGACAGGCGGCTTCTGCACGGAACGCTGAGCGACCTGCCCTCGCTTGCCGAACGCAGCGAGCTGACCGGTCCCGTGATGACGCTGATCGGCGACGCCGTGGCCGGCGCGAATTTCGAGCGCTCCAAAGCGCTCGCAACCTACAAGCACCAGTTGGAGCGCGCGTGATGAAGATTGTAGCCGCCAATCGCCTGACCGATGGCGAAACCGTGTGGCTTGGCGCCGGAGACCGCTGGGTCGAAACGATCGACGCCGCCCATGTGGCGCAGGACACGGAAGACGAAGCGCGCATCGCCGCTGCGGGCAGTGCCGCGCTTGCCGCCAACATCGTGATCGACGTCACGCTTGTTGACGTGGAGATCGCCGAGGGCCGCATCCTCCCCAAACGCCTGCGCGAGCGCATTCGCGCCGGCGGGCCCTCCATTCACCCAGAAATCGGCAAGCAGGCGCGCAAAGCCGCGCAGCACGCCGCCTAAGCCAGGTCACGTTTCATGTATCGTTACGACGAATTCGACCAAGCCTTCGTGAAAGCCCGCGTTGCGGAGTTCAGCGATCAAGTGAAACGCCGCCTTGCAGGCGAGCTCACGGAAGACCAGTTCAAGCCGCTCAGGCTGATGAACGGTGTCTATCTGCAGCTACACGCCTATATGTTGCGGATCGCCATTCCCTATGGCTCCCTCTCGCCGAGGCAGATGCGCAAGCTCGCTCATATCGCGCGCACCTATGACAAGGGCTATGGCCATTTCACCACGCGGCAGAACCTGCAATTCCACTGGCCGAAGCTGGTCGACATCCCGCGTGTGCTCGAAGAGCTTGCGGAAGTGGAGATGCACGCCATCCAGACCTCTGGAAACTGCATCCGCAATGTGACGGCGGATCACTTTGCAGGCGCGGCGGCGGACGAGGTGGCGGACCCCCGCCCCTATGCGGAAATCCTGCGGCAATGGTCGTCGCTGCATCCGGAATTTTCCTATCTGCCGCGCAAGTTCAAGATTGCCGTGACGGGTGCTGCCCGCGACCGCGCGGCTATCGAAGTCCACGACATCGGCCTGCATCTGAAAAAGAATGCCGAGGGCGCGCTGGGCTTTGCCGTGTTCGTCGGCGGCGGTCTGGGCCGCACGCCCATGGTCGCCAAGAAGATCCGCGATTTCCTTCCCGAGCGCGACCTGCTCTCCTATGTGACGGCGATCCTGCGCGTCTACAATCTGAACGGACGCCGCGACAACAAATACAAGGCGCGCATCAAGATCCTTGTGCACGAGACCGGCACGGAAGAGCTGAAGGCACAGGTGGAAAAGGAGTTCCTCGCGCTGAAGGAAAGCGAGCTGAAACTCCCCGACGCCGACATTCGCGCCATCGAAACCTATTTCGCACCGCCGAAGCTGAAGGCCCGCCCGGAGGGCGACGCGGCAGTGAGCAAGGCGGTCAAGGCCGATCCGGGCTTTGCCGACTGGCTGCGCCGCAACGCGCACACGCACCGCAACCCCGACTATGCCTCCGTGACCGTATCGCTCAAGGGCATCGGCGAGGTTCCGGGCGACGCCACCGACGCGCAGATGGACGCCATTGCGAACCTCGCGGAACACTATGGCAACGACGAAATCCGCGTCAGCCATGAGCAGAACCTGATCCTGCCGCATGTGGCGCGCGCCGATCTGCCGGCGGTTCATGCAGCCCTTGTCGAGATCGGGCTGGCAACCTCCAATGCCGGTCTCATCACCGATATCATCGCCTGCCCCGGCCTCGACTATTGCGCGCTCGCCAATGCCCGTTCCATTCCCGTGGCGCAGGAGATTTCACAGCGTTTCGCCACGCAGGCGAGGCAGGATGAGATCGGCGATCTGCAAATCAAGATTTCCGGCTGCATCAATGCCTGCGGCCATCACCATGTCGGCCATATCGGCATTCTGGGCGTCGAGAAGAAGGGCACCGAGCTCTATCAGGTGACGCTTGGCGGTTCGGCGCGCGAAGGTTCGACCATCGGCGAAATCATCGGGCGCGGCTTTGCGCCGGAAGAGATCACCGATGCGGTGGAAACCATTGTCGACACTTATCTGGCGCAGCGCGAGAACCGCGAAGAAAGCTTTCTCGATGCCTATCGCAGGCTCGGCCCCGCACCGTTCAAGGAGGCGCTATATGGCCACGAAGCCAAGGCAGCTTGATCGCGACTTTGCAGCCAGTGGCGATGCGACCGAACTCGCGGATGCGCTGAACCTGCGTTACGGGCATCTACCGGCGGAGGAGATCATCGCCTTGGCGATCGATCTCTTCGCGGATGCCGGCGGCATCGCCGCCACATCCTCGTTCGGCGCGGATTCGGCGGCACTTCTGCATCTGATCGCCGAGGCAGAGCCCGGCCTGCCCATCACCTTTCTCGACACCGGCCAGCATTTCGGCGAGACGCTCGAATACCGGGACCAGCTTGCCGACGATCTGGGTCTGACGAACATCGTGATCGTGCAGCCGCTCGACGATGCGCTCAATGCCGACGACCCGAAAGGCATTCTGCACCAGAGTGACACCGACCGGTGCTGCGCGATCCGCAAGGTGGAGCCCATGGCCCGCGCCATCGCGCCCTACCGCGCCTGGTTTACCGGTCGCAAGCGCGGGCAGGCTTCCACGCGGGCGGAAATGCCTGTGTTTGAGGCCGTAGGCCCGCGCATCCGCGTCAACCCGCTGGCGCGCTGGACGACCGAGGATCAGGCCGACTACATGCGCCGGCACGATCTGCGGCAGAACCCGCTGGTGGCCTTCGGCTATCTCTCCATTGGCTGTTTTCCCTGCACAAACCCCGTCAAACCCGGCGAAGACCCGCGTTCGGGCCGCTGGGCCGGACAGGCCAAGACCGAGTGCGGCATTCATCTGCCCGGCCTCGAGACCTCGCTTTCGCCCACATCGGGATAGGAATTTTTCATGAGCAATTCAGACATCCGCCTCTGGTCGCCGGAGGGTTTCCGGGAAAATCACTGGCAGAAGGCCGAGGATGCCACCGCGATCGAAGACGGCGGGCAAACGATCCTGCCGCTGGCGGTGTTTCTCGAACTCGATGATGAAACGCGTAAAGGTGCGGCGGACCGGATCGGGGTGGAGCTTCAACCGGGCGAGGCGCTGGACGCGCTTTTGACGCACCTCGCACACCTGCCGCTGGTGGCGCTCGCCTTCCCCGCTTTCAACGACGGGCGCAGCTATTCCAAGGCGGAACTCCTGCGCACCCGCCACGGATATCGCGGCGAAATCCGCGCCACGGGCGATGTGCTGATCGATCAGGTGGCGCATATGTTCCGGGTCGGGTTTTCGACGCTTGAAATCGTCAATCCCCATACGATCAGCCAGCTTGAGGGCGGGAAAGAAGCGGGCATTCCGCTCTATTACCAACCGGCGGCGAAAACGGCTGCGGCGCCCGCATCCTATGCCTGGCGGCGCGTTTCGGCCTGAATTTTCAGGAAATCCTGTCTGGAATTGTGGAATAGTGGCGCGATTTCGCGCCATTTGACCTCGAAATTTCGTGGTTTTCGCCTATATTCGAGTGCAGGGGTGCATTCGGCAAAACTTCTGTTATGGTGCGCCCCATCTTGAGTCGCCCCTTTTTGGCGGGCGCTTTTGCATCTCTGCGCCGGCTGATGCCAGGCCCTTGCACCGATGTGGAATAAGATTGACCGAGAGCTTCCCTTCGCGCTTTCCAGCGCCTTGGCCATGCTCAACCATTGAAACGCCAACTGAAGAAGGAAGTCCATTGCAGGTTATCGTTCGCGACAACAATGTCGATCAGGCCCTTAAAGTGCTCAAGAAGAAGATGCAGCGCGAGGGTGTTTTCCGGGAAATGAAGTCCCGCCGTTCTTATGAAAAGCCGTCGGAAAAGCGCGCACGCCAGCGTGCCGAAGCTGTCCGCCGCGCCCGCAAGCTGGCCCGCAAGCAGGCCCAGCGCGAAGGCCTTCTGCCGAAGAAGCGCCGTGCAGCCTGAGGGCTGACGATCAGGCCTTGCCTGACTTTACCGGATTTTGAAGCAGGGACGGCGCGGCTCAGGCCCCGTCCCTGTTTTGATTCACGGGTTCGGTATGGAAACGGATCAGCCGGCGCGGCGCTCGGCCTCGTCGAGTTTGCCCAGAAGGTCATGAAACTCTTCCGGCATATCGGTATCCAGTGAAAAATGCGGCATCTGGTTCAGAAACCGCGTATTTTCAGGCTGGCCAAGACGCTTTCTGACACTGCGCGCAGTGTCAGCGCGATTTGCGTCGCCCCGGCGCTCCTGTCGTTTGATGTGTTGCGTCATTGTCCTTGCTCTATGGTTTCAAATCGCACTCAGGGAGTTAAACCGCCAGATGTGGATTTGTTCCGAGAAATGAGGCACTTCAGCCACATTTGAGCAACAGGGTAAATTTTTCCTAAAATCTTATACATCGGCCCAGGTGTCTGAAATCCTGTATCCCTGCGGCCATGGATCGGACGGGTCGAGCATGAGCTGATGCGTTCCGGTTACCCAGCCCCGGCCGGCTATTTCAGGGATGATAGCCGGCTTATCTCCTGCGCGGGTTTCTCCCGCGATCCGGCACTGGAAACGGGAGCCGAGGACAGACACCCCCGTGAAACGGTCACCTGGTTTCATACGTCCGCGCGCGTGTAGCACGGCCATGCGGGCGGAACAGCCGGTGCCGGTGGGCGAGCGATCAAGCTTTGCGGGGCGGATGACGACCGTGTTGCGCCCCATCAGCCATCCGCGGTCTCCTCGACCGGCAGGGCGAGTTGGCAAAAGGAGATGTGATCCCATTCCGGATTTTCGGGATGGACGAAGCCGAGCTGTTCGTTTGCCGCGCGGGTGATCCTCGCGCCGGTTTCGGCCAGATCGCGGGCTTCGTCCGGCGTGACGGAAAAGCCGAGCGCGGCGGCATCGGCGATCACGAAACTGTCGCCGCCATAGGCGGTATCGACCGTCAGCGTGCCGAGACCCGCGACCTCCAGAGGCGCGTCGAGACGGTCGGCGAAGGAGGGCACATTGGTGACGCGAATGCGCTCGGCCTTGCCGTTGCGGCATTCGGCGACCACCTGAACGAGACCGCCCGGCGCTTCCAGAACGAGCCTCGTTTCGGGCTCGTTCATGGGCACGATGCCGGTGTCGAGCAAAACGGTGGCAACGCAGATGGAATTGGAGCCAGACATGGGCGGCGTGTCTTCTGGCTCCATGATGATGAAGCCCATATCGCTGCCGGGTTTTTGGGCGGGACCAGAAGATTGACATGGCGGAAGACGCCGCCGCGCGGCTCATTGAGCACAAAGTTGCGCAGCTTGCCGTCGCTGGCGATGAAATTGCGCTGCTCCCACAGCGTATCGCCCGGCGGCGGCAGGACACCACCGACAATGACGTCGCCCACCTCGCCCTCGGCATGGCAGGAGACGATGTGGACGATCTGGCTCGAGCGCATGTTTCAGACGCCTTTGTCGAACGACAGAACCGGAGCACCGAGCGCCTTGAAATCGGGCTCAATGCCGAGCCCCGGCGCCGATGGCGCTTTCATGCCGCCATCGACACGCTTCGGCGCATTGGCGGCAATGGTCTTCGTTCCATAGGAATTGAAGTCTGTTGCGGAAAAGACGAAATCGGACGGTGTGGACTGCGCCAGATGCGCGATCGCGGCGGTGACGATGTCGCCGCCCCATGTGTCTTCAATAGTCATGGGGATGCCGTGTGCCACGCACACATCACGCATGGTGCGCGCCTTCGACAGGCCGCCGACCTTGGAGATCTTCAGGTTGATGACATCGAATGCGTCATCGGCCAGACCGCGCACGAGCATATCCAGACCGGTGATGTTTTCATCCATCACGAAAGGCTTTGCCGTGCGGCGGCGGATCGACAGGCACTCGTCATAAGTGGGGCATGGCTGCTCGATATAGACATCGAGATCGGCCACCGCATCGACCACACGCGCTGCCTCATGGCGGGTCCAGCCGGTGTTGGCGTCGGCCACGAGAATGTCCGTGTCGTCGAGGATTTCGCAGCAGGCGCGGATGCGGGCGATGTCATCATCCGCATTGCCGCCGACCTTGAGCTGGAACTTGGTGTAGCCCTCGGCCTTGTAGCTGGCGATCTTCTTCGCCATCTGATCCGGGTCTTCCTGGGAGATGGCGCGGTATAGGCGCACCTCGTCCTGCGCGCTGCCGCCAAGAAGCGTGACCAGCGGCAGGCCGCTCGCCTTGCCGAGAACATCCCAACAGGCGATGTCGAGCGGCGCTTTCACATAGGGATGGCCGTTGAGCGCGGCATCCATGGCGCGGTTAACGAGACCGAGATTGGTGGGATCGAGGCCGATCAGCTTTGGTGCGATCTCCTCAAGCCCGGCCCGCACGCCGCGCGCATAGGACGGCAGATAGGCAGAACCCAGCGGGCAGCATTCGGCATAGCCGGTGATGCCCTCATCCGTCTCGATGGCGACGACGGTGGAATCGAAGACCTCGACGAAGTTTCCGTTCGACCATGAATAGCGCCCTTCCTTCAGCGGCAGGTTGACCTGATAGGCGCGGATAGCTGTGATTTTCATGGTCTCTCCTCAAACGACAACAAAGCCGTGGGCATAGGGATCCCGGTCGTCGATCATGATCGTGTTGTAGCCCGTGACACGCGCCCAGCCGGCGACCGAAGGCACGATGGCGGGCTTGCCTGCAACCTGCGTTTCGGCCTCCACGCGGCCTTCGAACATGGAGCAGATGATGCTTTCGTGGACGAAATCATCGCCGGGTTTCAGGAGCCCTTTCGCATGCCAATGCGCCATGCGCGCCGAGGTGCCCGTGCCGCAGGGCGAGCGGTCGATGGCCTTGTCGCCATAGAACACGGCGTTGCGCGCATGCGCTTCAGGCCGGGAGGGTTTGCCGGTCCACAGAATGTGGCTCAGGCCCTTGATGTCGGGCTTTTCAGGATGGACGAAATCGTATTTCGCGTTGAGGGCGGCGCGCAGTTTAGGGCTCCAGCCTATGAGCTCGCCCGCCGTATGGTTCGCCATATCCTCGAAGGCAGGCTGCGGCTCGACGATGGCGTAGAAATTGCCGCCATAGGCGACATCGACCGTGATTTCGCCAAGCCCCTCGACCTCCGCTGTCAGTTCGGTCGCATGAACGAAGGCAGGCACATTGGTGAGGCGCACCTTTTCGACAAAGCGGTCGTTCTGCTCGTACTCCACAACGACAAGGCCCGCCGGCGTGTCGAGGCGGACCATGCCGGGCTCGCGCGGACGGATGAGGCCGTTTTCGATGCCGATGGTGATGGTCCCGATCGTGCCATGCCCGCACATGGGCAGGCAGCCCGACGTTTCGATGAAAAGGATTCCGATGTCGCAATCCTCCCGCGTGGGCGGATAGAGGATGGAGCCGGACATCATGTCGTGGCCGCGCGGCTCGAACATCAGGCCGGTGCGGATCCAGTCATATTCGGCGAGGAAATGCGCGCGACGCTCCAGCATGGTGGAGCCCTGGAGCTGCGGACCGCCGCCGGCCACCACACGCACGGGGTTTCCGCAGGTGTGGCCGTCGATACAGGTGAAGGTGCTGACCGCCATAATGCTTTCCTGTCAAAACCGGCCGGGCCGGAAGGGCGATATGTCGATGGGTGGGTTTCGCTCAAGGATCAGATCAGTAACGAGCCGCGCGGTGGCGGCCGACTGGGTGAGCCCCAGATGGCCGTGGCCGAAGGCATAGAGAATGCGCAGGCTGGAGGAGGCCCGCCCGATGACCGGAAGCGAATCCGGCATGGAGGGGCGCGAGCCCATCCACTCCGTTCCGCCTTCGCGCTTCAGCCCCGGCAGGAAACCGGCGGCCTTGTCCAGCATGTGCCGCGCGCGCTTGTAATTGACCGGGGCATCGAACCCGGCAAACTCGGACGCGCCGCCGACGCGGATGCCGGTGGCAAGCGGCGTGACCACGAAGCCATGCGCGGGAAAGATGACCTGCCGTTTCAGATCGAAACTGCCGGGCGGCAGCGTGGTGTTGTAGCCGCGTTCGGGTGTGACCGGCACCCTCTCGCCCAGCGTCGCGGTGAGCCTGTTCGACCACGGCCCGGCGGCGAGAACGGCATGGTCTGCCTTGAGGGTTTGACCACCCTCAAGAGTGACCATGACGCCTTCGGTGCTATCGGCCAGATGAGAGACCGCTCCCGCGACAAGCTGGACGCCCCGCGCCCGGGCGGCTTCCAGCAGGGCAAGCGCATAGTCGCGCGGGTCGCTGACCGTTTTCCACTGCGGCAGGAACACGCCCTTCACCAATCCTGGCGAGAGGCCCGGCTGCAATTCTGCAAGGCGCGCGCCTTCCACGTGCTCGATCTCGACGCCGGCCTTCTCGCAACGCTCCCAGCTTTTCAGCGTGGCGCGCCATGCGGTCTCGCTCTCATAAAGCTCCAGAGCGCCATCATGGCGTACCAGATGGTCGAGCCCGGCTTCCCGCGTGAGGGTTGCGGTTTCGGCTTCGGAGAGCCGGTTCAGGGCTGCCTGCGCTGCCGTACTGGCCTCGATGCGGTCTGGCATGGAGGCGCGGAAGAAGCGCAGAAGCCACGGCAGAACCTTTGGGAACTCCGCCGGCGGAATGGAGAGCGGCCCCAGCGGATCGAACAGCCATTTGGGCGCCTTGAAGAGAATGCCGGGTGACGCCAGCGGAAGGATGGAAGGAAAGGCGAAAGCACCGGCATTGCCCCGGCTCGCGGCATTGGCCGGCGCATCGCGCTCGATGAGCACGACCTGCCGACCAGCCTCTGCAAGGCGGAACGCAGTGGCGATGCCGATGATGCCGCCGCCTATGATGGCGACATCGGCGTTTCCTTGCGAACGGGCTTTGCCCATCCTCCGCTCCTTCCGATCAGGGCTGCGTGTAGGCCGTCTTCACCGTCGTGTAGAATTCGACGGCGTAACGCCCCTGTTCGCGCGAGCCGAAGCTCGAGCCCTTCGTGCCGCCGAAAGGCACGTTGTAGTCAACACCGGCGGTCGGCAGGTTGACCATGACCATGCCGGCCTCCGACTTCTGCTTGAAGTCGCTCGCATATTTGAGCGAAGTGGTGCAGATGCCCGAGGAGAGGCCGAAGCTCGTGTCGTTGGCGACGTGCAATGCCTCTTCGTAATCCTTGACGCGGATGACGCTGGCGACAGGGCCGAAGACCTCCTCGCGGTTGATGCGCATGTCATTGCTGGTTTCGGTGAAGAGTGCAGGCGCCATATAGAAGCCGGGCTTCTCCAGCGTCAGGCGCTCGCCGCCGATGGCGAGCTTTCCGCCCTCCTGGCCGGCGATCTCGACATAGGACAGATCCTGCTCGAGCTGCTTTTCGTCAACCACCGGGCCCATCTGTGTCTTCGGGTCGAGCGCATCGCCGACGACGAGGGTCTTGAGCTTTTCGGTGAGTGCGGAGACGAAACGGTCGTGAATGCCTTTGGACACGACGAGACGGCTGGACGCGGTGCAGCGCTGGCCGGTGGAAAAGAATGCGCCGTTGAGTGCGGCACCGACTGCCACGTCGAGATCGGCATCGTCCAGAACCACAAGCGGGTTCTTGCCACCCATTTCAAGCTGCACCTTTTTCAGATGCTCGCCACAGGCTGCGGCAATGCCGCGGCCCGTGGGTACGGAGCCGGTGAAGGAGATTGCGCGGACCTTCGGGTTTTCGATCATGCGCGGGCCGAGCTCGGAACCGCGGCCCGCAACCATGTTGAACACACCTTCAGGCAGACCGGAGCGCGAGAGGATTTCTGCCAGCGCCCAGGCCGAGCCCGGCACGAGCTCGGCCGGCTTCAGCACGACCGCATTGCCATAGGCAAGTGCGGGGGCAATCTTCCAAGCCGGGATGGCAATGGGGAAGTTCCACGGGGTGATCATGCCGATAACGCCCATCGGCTCGCGGCGCATGTCCACCTCGACGCCGGGACGGATGGAATCGAGGCGCTCGCCCGGCAGGCGCACGGCCTCTCCTGCGAAGAACTTGAACACCTGACCGGCACGCACCACCTCGCCGATGCCTTCTGCCAGCGTCTTGCCTTCCTCGCGCGAAAGCAGACGGCCAAGCTCGTCTTTACGGGCGATGATCTCATTGCCGACGGCATCGAGAATGTCATAGCGCTGCTGCGGGGTAGACCGCGCCCAGCCCGGCGCTGCGTCATGCGCCGCATCGATGGCGCGATCGAGATCGGCCCCGCCGGAGCGCGCTGCCAGACCAACGACATCGCGCGTGTCGGACGGGTTGATGTTTTCAACCTGGCTATCGCCTTCGATCCATTCGCCGGCAATGTAGTTCTTGAAATGGTTGGTGCGTGTCTCGCTGAGCGCCATTGGTGGAATACCCCCGAATTCAATCAGTTTCTGTTTGTTGGCCAGTTTCAGTTCGGCCGGCAGCCTAGCGCAGACGCCGCATGCCAGTCATGCGATGCTTCGTTATGCCAGCCTGCCATTTGCACATGATGCGCTGATCGACGCTGGAAAACGCCCTGCTCCCACAAGCGGCTCACCAAACATTGCGGAAGAGTCTTTAACTCAGATTGGATCCAATATACAATCGTAAAATGAAGCATCATTCGATGCTGCGGGAGTTCGGGCACACAGCGCAGGCATGTCAGCGGGGCCGCAGGCGGGATTCAGGAAATGAAGCTGGAAACCATTGATGTAAGACAGACAGCCTCGGCGACCGACCTGGTGTTCGAAGCCCTGCGCAAGGCCATCATCGAGGGCGAACTGGCGGAAGGCGAACACCTGCGGCAGGACCGTATCGCGCAGATGTTCAACACCAGCCGCATCCCCGTGCGCGAAGCACTGCAGCGGCTGGAACAGGACGGGCTCGTGACCACCCAGCGCTACCGGGGCACGGTTGTGGCAGCTCTTTCCGCTGTGGAGATCGAGGAGATTTTCGAGTTTCGCGCCCTGCTGGAAAGCGAAGTTATCCGGCTTGCGGTGCCGGCGCTCACGCGGAAACAACTGGATGCCGCCCGCACGAACCTCGAGGCTTTTGCCACAGCCTCAGACCCGGGCGGCTGGGGCGAGGCGAACCGAAAATTCCACTATGGCCTCTATGAAGCGGCTGACCGCCCCTACCATCTGCAGATCATCCGCTCGTCACTCGACCGGGTCGACCGCTATCTGCGGGCGCAGCTCACCCTGACGGACGGCAAAAAGCGCGCCCACCGGGAACATCTCAGCATCCTTGATGCCTGCGAAAGAGGCGACGCGGATGAAGCGGCCAGCCTCACCCGCGCCCATATTCTGGATGCCGGCCGCTCGCTGCTCGCCATTCTGGAGAAGCGACGCGGCCAGAGCGTTTAGCACACTCTCTCAGCACTCTCCGGGGCGAACGACCCGGAAGCCGGCTGCGCGCGCCGTGCATGCATTGCCGAACGTGCGGCGCTGACCACCCCTGCGCGCACAGACAGGGCGGTATTCACGGGTGCAGATCTGCGGACGCTCGGGCCGGCTGGACTGAGGCCGACAGGTTCCCGGTCGCACGATCCTGAAGCCCTGCGCGCGTGCCGAACAGGCATTGCCGAACGTGCGTTGCTCGCCGCCGCGTCGCGCGCAGACGGGGTTGTATTCCATCGTGCACATCTGTGGGCGGTCCGGCCGCGGCGGACGCGGACGGTTCGGCCCTTCCTCCACGACAACGGTGCAACTGGCCAGAATGATCGCCCCACCGGCAAGCGCGGCGAAACGGGACATGAGTTTTGCAATGATCACCGGTCTTTCCCTCTCTCGACTGCAGGCATGGAGGTTCCGCGCCTTGCCCCGAAAGCAGATTAGCCGATTTTCGGGCGGCTTCCAGCCTATACCGTGACGATCACGCGACTGCCTGACCCTAGCGCAGACGCCGGATCGTATCGCCGGCGGGAAAGCAGGTCGGCGCGATGCCGTTCTTCTGCTGCCACTCGCCGATGGAGCGCCGGGTCTTGAACCCGACGAGGCCGTCAGCGCCGCCGACATCATAGCCAAGCTTTTCAAGCCCGCGCTGCATGGCCGCGACATCGCCACGATCGAAGCCGCCGACACGCTCCCATGAGCCGGAAAATTCGCTGTTGCCATACATGATGCGGTCGCCCGCGTGGCCAACGAACAGCGCGTAGAGATCGCTCTCGTTATAGTCCTTGAGGCGGTAGAAATTCGGTGTGACGATGAATGCCGGACCGAAGCGGCCTGCGGGCATCATCAGATAGCCCTCACCGCGCAGCTCATGCTCGGGAAACGCCTTGCCGCCGACCCGGCGAATGCCGAGCGCCTGCCAGTCTGCGATGCGTTTTCCACGATCAGGGCCTTCAAGCGCGCAGGACACGGATTGCGGAACGCTGACTTCAAAACCCCAGTCGCGCCCGCGCACCCAGCCATGCTGCGCCAGGTAATTGGCTATGGAAGCCAGCGTGTCGGCCTCGGATTTCCAGATGTCGGCGGTGCCGTTGCCGTCGCCATCGACGGCGTATTTCAGATAGGAACTGGGCATGAACTGCGGCTGTCCCATCGCGCCGGCCCAGGAAGAGCGCATGGCGCGCGGCGAAACACCCCGGCGCTCCACCATCTCGAGTGCCGACAGAACCTCCTCGCGGAACATCTCCCTGCGGGTTGCAAGGAATGCCTTGGTGCCAAGCACCTCAAAGGCGTCATAGGGGATTTTTGCGCGTCCGAAGCCCGATTCACGCCCCCAGATGGCAAGCACGATGCCGCGCGAGACGCCATAGCGCTTTTCGATTGCAGAAAGGACGCCCGAAAGCTGGCCGGCGCGGGAGCGGCCGCCTGAAACGACACCACCGATGTGCTGGAAATAGGCGGACGGGGCGCGGAATTCGGCCTGGTGCTGCCTGTCACTGCGCGGTTTGCTCTCTCCCGGCATAACGAGATCTGGCAGCTTCAGATTGGGCGAGACGCTGGCGAAGGCGGCGTTGAACGTAGCGGAGGAAATGCCGCGCCGCTGCGCCTCCGGCCAGAGGTCTTGTGCGAGCCAGTCGCGGAACTGCGCCTCGATGGACTGCGCCGACGCGGCACCCGCCACAAGCGAAAAGCAAAGGGCTGCAATGAGGCGGATCGAGTTGCGAAGGCTCAAGTTGCGAAGACTCAAGGCGTTTCTCCCGCTGTTCAAAAGCTCGTGCGCGACTTCAACGCTGCCGAAAGCGTTCCCTCATCCAGATAGTCGAGTTCACCGCCCACCGGCACGCCGTGGGCAAGGCGCGTGACCTTCACCTCCATGCCGGCCACCTGATCGGTGATGTAGTGGGCCGTGGTCTGCCCCTCCACCGTGGCGTTGACGGCGAGGATCAGCTCCGACACGCCGCCTTCGGCCACCCGCCCCACCAGTCCCTTGATATTGAGATCGTCCGGTCCGATCCCATCAAGCGGCGAGAGCGTGCCGCCGAGAACGTGATAGCGCGCGCTCATTGCGCCGGCGCGCTCCAGCGCCCAGAGATCGGACACATCCTCCACCACGATAATGGTGGTGCCGTCGCGGCGCGGATCGGTGCACAGCGTGCAGGGATCGCTGGTGTCGACATTGCCGCAGGTCGAACAGACCCGCACCTTGTCAACGGCCTCGGCCATGGCCGCCGTGAGTGGTGCGAAGAGCTGGTCCTTCTTCTTGATCAGATGAAGTGCAGCCCGCCGGGCCGAGCGCGGCCCGAGCCCCGGCACACGCGCCAGGAGCTGGATGAGACGTTCGATTTCCGGTCCGGCAATGGATTTGGACATGGCTGTTCCGCCCACGCATGGCCAGTGCAGGACTGGCCTTACCCTTATTCTATTAGAAAGGCAGCTTCATGCCGGGCGGGATCGGCAGGCCGGCGGTCATTTCCTGGGTCTTTTCCTGAATGGCCGCCTCGAGCTTTGATTTTGCATCGTTGTGCGCGGCGAGGATCAGGTCTTCGAGGATTTCCACATCGTCTTCCTTGAAGAGCGAGGGATCGATTTTCAGGGCCTTCATCTCGGATTTGCCGCTCAGCGTCACCTTGACCGTGCCGCCGCCGGCCTGGCCCTCGATCTCCATCTCGGCCATTTCTTCCTGCATGGCCTGAAACTTGGCCTGCATTTCCTTTGCCTTGCCCATAAGGCCCATCAGATCGCGCATTGTGGTCTCCAATTCACTCAGAAATCGTCGTCGTCATCATCGTCCGGATCGACCGGATCAATTGCGTCGCTGTCTCTTCGACCGCATCAGGGTCGGTTGCATCCGGAATGCGGATGTCGATGATCTTCGCGCCGGGGAAACGGTCGAGAATGGCCGCGACCGCCGGGTCGGCCTTCGCGTCGGCGATCGCACTCTCGCGGCGGCCCTCCTCCTGCTCGGCGAGCGTCGGCCCGCCAGCCTCGCTCGACAGCGAGACGATCCAGCGACGGCCGGTCCATTCCTTCAGCCGATTGGTGAGATCACCCATCACCGTCTTGGGCGCATCCTCAGTCAGGCTGATGTCGAGGCGACCCGGCTCAATCGAGACAAGGCGGACACACCGCTTGAGAAGAACCTTGAAGGCCATGTCGCGCTTCGCATCGGCGAGTCTGGCGATGTCCTCAAGCGATTTGAGCGGAACCGTATCGGGCACCGCCTCTTCGGCAACCACCGGCGGCTGGACCGCCACGGGCGCTGCTTCGGCTGAACGAGACGCATGGTCTGACCGCCACCGGAGACCGGCGCATGCTGGGTCGCAACGGCGGATGCCATTGCGCCACGGCCGCCATTGCCGGACGGTGAAACCCCGCCGGGCGCCGGAGGCTGGCCCTGCCCGTTGCCCGCGCCTGCCGGCATGTCGTCGAGCCGCTTCAATGCCTCATCGAGTGTCGGAAGGCTGGCGGCATGGGCGATGCGGATCAGCACCATCTCGCCGGCGGCCATGGGCCGACCGGAAGACTGTACCTCCTGAATGCCCTTGAGGAGCATCTGCCATGTCCGCGAGAGGACGCGCACAGACAGTGTTTTGGAGAATTCGAGACCGCGCGTGCGCTCATCTTCGGAAAGTGCCGCGTCTTCGGCAGCTTCCGGCACGAAACGCAGACGGGTGACCAGATGATTGAATTCGGCAAGATCGTTCAGAACCGTTGCCGGGTCGGCGCCGACGTCGTATTGCGCGCGGAACTCGGCCAGCGCAGCAGCCACATCGCCCTTCATCAGGTCTTCGAACAGGCCGATGATGCGGCTGCGGTCCGCCAGCCCCAGCATGTCGCGCACGGTTTGCGCCGTGACCTTGCCGGAGGAATGGGCAATCGCCTGATCGAAGATCGACTGGGCGTCGCGCATCGAGCCTTCGGACGCGCGCGCGATCATCGCCAATGCTTCATCTTCCGCCTCCACACCCTCGAGCCCGCCGATGCGGGCGAGATCGGCCTTGATCATGGCCGCATCGATGCGGCGCAGATCGAAGCGCTGACAGCGCGACAGGATGGTGATGGGAACCTTGCGGATTTCCGTGGTGGCGAAGATGAACTTCACATGCGGCGGCGGCTCCTCAAGCGTCTTCAACAGACCGTTGAAGGCCTGATTGGAGAGCATGTGAACCTCATCGATGATGAACACCTTGTAGCGCGCGGAAACCGGCGCGTAACGCGCCTGGTCGATGATGTCGCGTATGTCGTCGATGCCGGTATGGGAAGCGGCGTCCATCTCAACCACGTCCACGTGACGGCCTTCGAGGATGGCGCGGCAATGCTCTCCTTCCGAGGTCAATTCGACCGTCGGTCTGTCTAAGGAATCGGTCTTGTAATTGAGTGCGCGCGCCAGAATGCGGGCTGTTGTCGTCTTGCCGACACCACGTACGCCGGTCAGCATCCATGCCTGCGCGATACGCCCGGCGTTGAACGCGTTGGTGAGGGTGCGCACCATCGGCTCCTGGCCGATCAGTCCCGTGAAATCACTGGGGCGGTATTTGCGGGCAAGAACCCGGTAGGCGCCGCCGGCCCTGTCGCTTGCTTTGGTGCCGGCCTCGGTCATTGCCCTCTTGCGCTCCGTGTTTTGTCCTGACGCCGGCAGTGTCCCCTTGGACATGGTTCTGCGTCAATGGACAATGTGGACGGCAAGGCTGGAATCCGGTGAATGCGGCCAGAAAGACGAGAAGAAGGTGGGAGGCTGGCACGGCGACCCGTGCCTGGCTCGTTAGGGCTGCTTCCTTCCGGACCTGACCCGGTTGGCGAGTGGCTCGTCCACCACCAACCTCCCGGCCCCCATATCGGAAATTGTGAAGCCAAATGCAAGAGAAGAGATGTGCTTTCCTGTCAACGATCAATCATTCGCTTGCAGGCGTGCCCGGCACATTCTAGCCTCGATGAACATCATGAGGATGACCGATGCTGCCAGATGCAAAACAGGGTTTCGAGCTTGACCGACGGCTGGAGGCGGAAAGCCTGCATGTGATGTGGCTCGGGCTTTGCGAACTGCGGCTTTGCGATGACAGGCGCTGGCCCTGGCTGATCCTCGTGCCACAGCGCCCGGGCTCGGAGGAAATCCACGACCTGACGCCTCTCGATCAGGCGATGGTCAGTTTCGAGACGAATCTGGTCGCGCAGATGCTGAAAGATATGACAGGCTGCACCAAGATCAACACTGCCGCGCTCGGAAACGTGGTTCGCCAGTTGCACATCCACGTGATTGCGCGGAGTGAGGGTGATCCGGGCTGGCCAGGCCCCGTCTGGGGATATGGTGTCCGCGAACCCTATCGCCGAGAAGACCTGCACCAACTCGCCGAGACGATTCGCGGCAAGTTATGAGCCCACCTTGAAAACCGACAGATCATCTTTCATGACCTTTCCATTCTTCGACACCGCCCGCGACGAGGCGAGCCAGCGCGTCGCCTTTTCGGGAAACCGCATCGACAGGCAGGCCGAAGCCCGCACTGACGATGCCGCCGAACAGGCGCTGAAGGCCCGGGATGCGCGCCTGTTGCTGTTTGCGCAGGGGCGGCTCTTTCTGCGTGTCGAAGGTGACAGGGCTTTCGACCCCTATTTCACCCGGGACGAAACCCCGGCCTTTGCGCCCGATCTGAAACAGGCGGTGCTGCTTGGCCATGAGAACGGTGCCCCCGTGCTGGCCGTGCCGTCAGCGGCGGATATCGAGGCACTGCCCGCACCGGCCAAGGCCATCGACTATCGCTCGATCTATATGCAGGGGCTTCTGGAGCCGACCGCGCTCGGCGCGCTGGCACAGGGGGCGGCGCTTCTTGCCTGGCACGAGAGCCACCGTTTCTGCGGGCGCTGCGGCAATGAAACAGAGATGCGGGATGGTGGCTACAAGCGGCATTGTCCGACCTGCGGGCGCGATCATTTTCCGCGCACCGATCCGGTGGTGATCATGCTCGCTGTCCGTGGCGAGCAGTGCCTGCTGGGCCGCAGCCCTCATTTCGCCCCCGGAATGGTTTCCTGCCTTGCCGGTTTTGTGGAGCCCGGCGAGACAATCGAGGCTGCAGTGCGACGCGAAACGCAGGAAGAGGCGGGGATTGCCGTCGGCGCAGTCGCCTATCATGCGAGCCAGCCCTGGCCGTTTCCCTATTCGCTCATGATCGGCTGCTATGGTCAGGCCGAGAGCGAGGCGATCACCATGGATGAAAACGAGCTGGAGGATTGTCGCTGGTTTTCCCGCGACGAGGTGCGCCTGATGCTGGAAGACAGAAATCCGGACGGCCATCGCGTACCGCCTCGGGGCGCGATAGCCAACAGGCTCATCCGCGACTGGGTGTTTGGATCGGATCCACGCCAGATGGACGGCGGTTAATCTTCGTCCTCGGTCTGCGTCGCGCGGAAGGGGTGAGCCTCATAGACACCGAGAATGCGCACTTCACGCGAGAAGAAGCTCAGTTCCTCAAGCGCAAGCGCTACATTGCGGTCGTCGGGATGCCCTTCAACATCGGCATAAAACAGGGTGGAGAAGAATTTGCCGCCGAGTTGGTAGCTTTCCAGCTTGGTCATGTTGACGCCGTTGGTGGCGAAGCCGCCCATCGCCTTGTAGAGCGCGGCGGGAACGTTGCGCACCCGGAAGATGAAGGTGGTCATCATCAACTGATCCGGCGCGGTCCGCGCGGCCAGCTTCTGCTCCTTCGAAAGCACAACGAAGCGGGTAACATTGTTGTCGGTGTCCTCGACATTCTCCATGGCGATGTCGAGGCCGTAGAGCTCTGAGGCAAGCCGGGGCGCCAGCGCGGCGTTGGAACGCTCGCCCATTTCGGCAACGAGGCGGGCGGCACCCGCGGTATCGCCGGCGACCGTGCCCTTCCAGCGGTTCTTGCGGATGATGTTGCGGCACTGGCCGAGCGCATGAATGTGGCTGTAGACCGTCCTGATTTCCCCGGTCTTCACGCCCGGCAGCACCATGAGCTGAAAGTGGATCGGCAGGAAGTACTCACCGACAATGTGCAGCTTCGAACGCGGGAGAAGGTGGTGGATGTCGGCCACGCGCCCGGCGATGGTGTTCTCAATGGGGATCATTGCCAGGTCGGCGGCGCCGGTCTCGACCGCAGTAAAACAGTCTTCAAAGGTTGGACACGGAAGCGGCTCCATGTCGGGAAACATGTTGCGGCAGGCCGTATCGGAATTTGCACCGGGTTCGCCCTGAAAGGCGATCTTGTTTGTCTTGGCTGCCATGATCATGTGTCCGTTTGCAATGCTAGTATCTGCCTGGCTTTCTCCAGGTCTTCTGGCGTATCGACGCCAAGCGGAACCGAAGCGACGATCTGCGCATCAATGCGCATACCGGCCTCCAGCGCCCGCAACTGCTCAAGCCGCTCGCGCTGCTCGAGCACCGATGGCGCAAGGGAGACGAAACGCTCCAGCGCCGCGCGACGATAAGCGTAGATGCCGACATGGTGGTAGAGCGGCCCTTCGCCCCATGGGGCGGTGGCGCGGGTGAAATAGAGTGCGCGCAGCCGCGACGGTTCGTCATCGCGCGGCGCCCCCACGATCTTCACCACGTTCGGATTGATCTTCTCCGCCTCGTCCACGATCTCGACGCCGAGCGTGGCGATGTCGACCCGGGGATCGTCCAGCGGGCCGGCAACGGCGCGGATGTCCTCAGGGGCGATGGTGGGCAGATCGCCCTGTAGATTGATAATGCTCTCATAGCGACCATCCGGATCGATGCTGCCCAGAGCCTCGAAGATGCGATCGGAACCGGATTGATGGTCGGCGCGGGTCATAATGGCTGTGAAACCGGCTTTCTCGACGGCGTCGGCCACCTCTTTCGAATCGGTTGCGACCGCAACCTGCCCGGCGCCGCTCTCCAAGGCCCGACGTGCCACCTGAACGATCATCGGCAGGCCGGCAATGTCCGCCATCGGTTTGCCGGGCAAACGTGTCGAAGCCATGCGCGCGGGAATGACGATGAGGCTGGACATCGGGGCGGGAACTCTCTTGAATCGCTAAAGTGGCAAAAAGTCTCACTGGGAAGTGCCTTATATGTGTTGCATGCGCGGAGCAAAAGACCTAGTTTCCGCGCGATTTTACCGGCAACGGCCGAACGCGGGGGACAACGGCGCTGAAGTTTCGTTCTTCTCGCCGCCGCGAGCGTCCGGAATAGGGAGCCTCAGGGCGTATGAACTCGTTCGAACTCAACAAAATCCTCGGCGCGCTGCTTGGCGCCGTTTTCGTCATCTTCTCGGTCAGCATTCTTTCGGACGCGATCTTCTCCTCGCCTCCGCCGGCCACACCGGGCTATGCGATCGAGGTGGCTGAGGACGATGGGGCCGGTGCGTCCGACGAACCGGCAGAGCCAGAGTCCATTGCGCCGCTGCTGGCTTCCGCCGATGCAGGCAAGGGCGAGAACATCTTCAAGCGCTGCCAGGCCTGCCATACTGTCGATGACGGCGGCGCCAACAAGGTCGGCCCCAATCTCTGGGAGATCGTCGATCGCCCAATCGCCAGCCATGAGGGCTTCGGTTATTCGGCCGCCATGCAGGAATTCGCACAGGGCGGCAGCGTCACGTGGACCTATGAAAACCTGGATCATTTCCTGGCCAATCCGAAGGGGTTCATTTCCGGGACCGCTATGGCATTCGCCGGCCTCAAAAAGATCGAGGACCGCGCCGACCTGATCGCCTATCTGCGCCAGCACGCTTCAAGCCCGGTGCCTCTGCCTGAACCCGAGGCCGAAGGTGGTGACGACGCGGCTGCAGCGCCTGCCGAGAGCGAAGAAGCCGCACCGGCCGCTGAAGGCGAGGCGACGCCCGCTGAAGAAACGGCCGCACCAGCCGAAGCGCCCAGCAACGAAAGCTCTGCGCCTGATGAGGAAGCCCCGGCTGAAGAGGCTCCTGTCGAGGACGGCGACAGCGCCGCATCCGGCAACTAACGAAAATTTAATTTTGGCAAACTTGAAAAAGCCGGTTTCGACCGGCTTTTTTGTTACCTGAAAGAAGCTTTCAGGGAGACCGTATCCCTTGCCATGCGTGGGGGATGGTCTACCTTTCGGCTGGGAACCAAAAACAATATGAGGAGAATGCCATGCGGGTGATCGGTGCGAGAGCAACATGGGCGGCCTGTCTCGCCACGGCTCTTATGTTCGCCAGCCATCCCGCCCGCGCCGAAGACGAATGGCTTACCAACTCGTCCCTCATCCAGCCCGAAAGCGAACAGGGGCCTTTCGAGCGCTACGACTATGTGAACCCCGACGCCCCCAAGGGCGGGACGCTGAATTCGGTGGCACTTGGCACCTATGACAGTTTCAACCCGTTCATCGTGCGCGGCACGCAGGCGGCGGGGCTCAACTATTTCGGCGGCTTCCTCTGGGACACGCTGATGCAGCAGTCGCTGACAGAGCCGAGCACGAGCTATCCGCTGATCGCCGAGGCCTTCAAGCATCCAGAAGACAATTCTTCCGCCACCTATCGCATCAACCCGAAAGCGCGCTGGCACGATGGTGCGCCGATCACGGCGGAAGACGTGGTCTGGTCTATCAACATGCTCAAGAAGCACAGCCCCCAGCACACGCGCTATTTCTCCAGCGTGGTGGAGGCGATGGCCCTTTCCGAGCGTGAGGTGGAGTTCCGCTTCGACCAGAAGGGCAACAAGGAACTGCCACACATCATGGGCGACCTGCCGGTTCTGCCCAAACACTGGTGGGAAGGCACGGACGCCGACGGCAAGAAGCGCAACTTCACCCAGCCCACGCTCGAGCCGCCGCTGGGCAGCGGACCTTACAGGATCGAGAGCTTTACGCCCGGTTCCGAGATCGTGTGGAAGCGGGTGGAGGATTACTGGGCAGCCGATCTGCCGGTGAATGTCGGGCGCTACAATGTAGACCGGCGCAAATACACCTACATCCAGGATGAGAACGCTGCCTGGCTCGCCTTCACCAAGGGCGGCCTGCAGGACATCCGCGTGGAGACCCGCTCGCGCCGCTGGGCGACGGAATACACGTTCCCGGCCGTGAAAGATGGCGATGTCATCAAGAAAGAGTTTCCGACCGGCGGCGCCGAGCCCATGCAGGGCTTCGTGCTGAACACCCGCCGACCCAAGTTTCAGGACCGCCGCATCCGCGAGGCGCTGACCCTCGCCTTCAACTTCGAAGACATGAACCGGACGCTGTTTTTCGACAGCTATACCCGCACGGACAGCTATTTCGAAGGGACCGAGCTGGCCGCCACCGGCCTGCCGGAGGGGCGTGAACTGGAGATACTCGAAGAATTCAGGGACAAGCTTCCGCCGGAACTTTTCACCGAGGAATTCAGGCTGCCGGTCTACGACAATCCGCAGGCGGAACGAACCTATCTGCGCGAAGCCATCAAGCTCTTTTCCGAAGCGGGTTGGAGCATCAAGAGCGGCAAGATGACGAACAATGGCACGGGCCAGCAGTTTACCATCGAGTTTCTCGGTAACAGCCCCACTGACGAGATAACGACGGGGCCTTACATGGCGGCGCTGCGCAAGATCGGCATCGACGTATCGCTGCGCATCATCGATCCCTCGCAATATGTAAACCGCATCCGGAACTTCGATTTCGACGCGGTGGCGAGCATCTTCGTCAACTCGCTTTCTCCGGGCAATGAGCAGCGCGAATACTGGGGTTCCAAGGCCGCCGACACGCCCGGCACCCGCAATCTTGCCGGCGTGAAGGATCCGATCGTCGACGCGCTGGTCGAGAAGATCATCTATGTGAAGGACCGTGAAGAACTGATCGCGGCCAGCCGGGCGCTCGACCGCGTGCTTCTGTGGAACTACTACTGGGTGCCGCAATGGCACGCGCCCTATGTCCGCATTGCCTACTGGAACAAGTTCGGCATGCCGGAGAAGCAGCCCGAATATGCCGGCGTCGACCTTGATTCCTGGTGGATCGATCCGGAGCATGAGAAGGCTCTCGCCGCCAAATACCGGAGCCAGAATTGAGCGGGCGCGCCACGGTACCGCATCGGCTCCCGCGTCGGGACTTCCTGTCGCTCGCCGGTGCGGCCATCGCCACGCCTCTTTTGCCGCGCGACGTGTTCGCCAATGTGGAGACGGGCACGCCGCTGCATGGTCTTTCGGCGTTCGGCGATCTGAAATATGCGCCGGGCTTCAGCCGTTTCGACTATGCCAGCCCGGAGGCGCCGAAGGGCGGCACCTTCAACTTCCAGCCCGGTTACTGGTACTACAACCAGAACGTCCTGACCTTCAACACGCTGAATGCCTTCGTGCGCACCGGGGATGCGCCGCCGCGCATGGAGATATGTTACGATTCGCTGATGGTGCGGGCCTATGACGAGCCTGACGCAATCTACGGGCTTCTGGCCGAGAGCGTGACACTTTCCGACGACCGCAACGGGTTCACCTTCAAACTTCGGCCGGAGGCGCGTTTTCATGATGGCTCGCCTGTCACCGCCGCCGACGTGGCCTTCACTTACAATCTGCTGAAGGAGAAGGGGCATCCTCAATTGCAGTTGCCTCTTACCGAGATGACCGAGGCCTCGGTGGAAGGGCCCGACCTGGTCCATCTGCGGTTTTCCGGGCGGCAATCGCGGCGCAACATTCTGACCGTGGCCGGGTACCCGATTTTCTCAAAGGCCTTTGTCGAGGAGAACGGCTTCGACAGTTCCCGTCTCGTCCCGGTGCTCGGCTCCGGCCCTTACAAGGTGGGCCGGTTCTCCGCCGGGCGCTACGTGGAATATGAGCGGGTTGCAGACTACTGGGCGCGCGAGCTTGGCCCTGCAAAGGGGTTCAACCATTTCGACACGATCCGCATCGACTTCTACCGCGACCGCAATGCCGGGTTCGAGGCTTTCAAGAAGGGCGATGTCTACTGGCGCGAAGAGTTCACCGCGCGCGTTTGGGCTACGGGATACGATTTTCCGGCCATCCGCGACGGACGCGTGGTGCAGACTTATATCCCCGGTGAAAAGCGCCTGCAGCTCTATGGCCTGGTGCTGAACCAGCGGCGCGAGCAGTTCAAGGATGTGCGGGTGCGCGAGGCCATCAGCCTGTGCTTCGACTTCGAATGGACGAACCGCAACCTCTTCTACGACGCCTATGCGCGATCGCACTCCTTCTTCGAGCGCTCGCCTTACATGGCCGAGGGGGAACCCTCACCCGAGGAGCAGGCGCTGCTCGACCGGTTTCGCGGCGAGGCGCCGGAGGCAGCGTTTGGCGAGGCGGTGAAGCAGCCGGTTTCGATGGTTCCGGCCGCGACCGCAACAATCTGAGACGTGCGCGCCAGCTTCTGACAGAGGCCGGCTGGACCTCGCGTGACGGTGTTCTCCACAATGAGAAGGGCACGCGCTTCACGCTGGAATATCTGGTGCGGGATGAACTCTTCCTGCGGCAGGATGCGAGCTTCGGCGAGAACCTGCGGGCCATCGGCATCGACGCTTCCACCCGCGTGGTCGATGCCTCACAGTATCAAAGCCGGCAGAATGCGTTCGATTTCGACATGATCTCCATGGCGATCGGCCTGACGGCCACTCCGGACGCGAACGGGCTCGAACAGATATTCCATTCGCGCACGGCGGGTGTGGAAGGTTCCTACAACTTCGCCGGCACGGCCGACCCGGTTGTCGATGCGCTGGTCGAGATTGCCGGAGAGGCAAAAAGCCGCGACGAACTGACCGTCACGCTAAAGGTGCTGGACAGGGTCTTGCGTGCGAGGCGCGACTGGATTCCAAATTGGCATCTGACGAATCACCGTGTGGCCCACTGGGACATGTTCGGGTACAGCGACAACAAGCCGGATTACTTCTTCCCGGTGGAATCGCTCTGGTGGTTCGAGGCAAAAAAGGCAAAAGCGATTGGCAAGGCGTAAGCGCGGCGTGGCAGATTTTATCTCAGTTCCAAACATGAATAGAGCGGCTGACTGATGGGCGCCTATATCCTGCGTCGTCTGCTGCTCATGATCCCGACCCTGTTCGGCATCATGGCCATCTCCTTCATCGTCGTGCAGTTTGCACCGGGCGGCCCCGTGGAACAGGTGATCGCACAGATCACCGGCCAGGCCGGCGGCGCGGATGCGCGCATCTCCGGCGGTGGCGGCGATTTCGGCAATCAGGGTTTTGACGGTGGGACTGTCGAAGGCAGCGGCGTGACCTCGAAATATCGCGGCGCGCAGGGTCTCGATCCCGAGTCATCGCTTCGCTTGAAAAGCAGTTCGGTTTCGACAAGCCGCCTCTCGAACGCTTCGCCCTGATGATCTGGAACTATGCGCGGTTCGACTTCGGCGAGAGCTATTTCCGCGACATTTCGGTGATCGACCTGATCCTTGAGAAAATGCCGGTCTCGATTTCGCTCGGCCTCTGGATCACGCTGATCTCCTACGGAATTTCCATTCCGCTCGGCATCCGCAAAGCCGTGAAGGACGGCTCGGCGTTCGATGTGTGGACCAGCGGTGTGGTGATCGTTGCCTATGCCATTCCGGGCTTTCTGTTCGCCATCCTCCTGATGGTTCTTTTCGCCGGCGGCTCCTTCTTCGACTGGTTTCCGCTGCGCGGCCTGACCTCCGACAACTGGGAGAGCCTTTCCTGGCCGGCGCGCATTCTCGATTATTTCTGGCACCTTGCCCTGCCGCTGACGGCCATGGTGCTCTCGGCCTTCGCCACGACGACGCTTCTGACGAAGAACTCATTTCTCGATGAAATCCGCAAGCAGTATGTGGTGACCGCACGCGCCAAGGGGCTTTCGGACCGGCAGGTGCTCTACGGCCACGTCTTCCGCAATGCGATGCTGATCATCATCGCCGGCTTTCCAGGCGCGTTCATCTCGGCGTTCTTCACCGGGTCGCTGCTGATCGAGAGTATTTTCTCGCTCGACGGGCTTGGGCTTCTGGGCTTCCGTTCGGTGATCGACCGCGATTACCCGGTGGTGTTCGCCAATCTCTACATCTTCTCGCTGATGGGTCTGTTTATCAGCCTCATCTCGGATGTGACCTACACGCTGATAGACCCCCGCATCGATTTCGAGCGGAGGGATGTGTGATGTCCGATATTCAGGTGCAAAGCGAAGTGGCGGCGGCGCGGCGCCCCGGCAGACGGCCTTGGCTTTCGCCGATCAACAGGCGCCGCTGGCAGAATTTCTGCGCCAACCGGCGGGGCTACTGGTCTCTCTGGATATTCCTGATCCTGTTCGTGCTGTCGCTGTTTGCCGAATTCCTCGCCAACGACAAACCGATCCTCGCCTATTACAAGGGAGAGGTTCTGTTCCCGGTTCTGGTGGATTATCCGGAAGAGAAATTCGGGGGCTTCCTTGCTGTAACCGACTACCGCGATCCGATCATCTCCGAGGAGATCGCGGCCAATGGGTGGGTGGTGTGGCCGCCCATCCGCTATTCCTACCGCACGGTGAACAACGAAATACCGGAGGCGGCGCCAGCCAAACCTTCATGGATGTACTCCAAAGAGGAGCGCTGCGGGCGCTATCTGCATGGGGTGGACGACCCGGCCTGCACGCCCGGCAACTGGAACTGGCTCGGCACGGATGACCAGGCGCGCGATGTGCTTTCGCGCGTGATCTACGGGTTCCGTATTTCGGTTCTTTTCGGCCTGATCCTGACCGGTGCCTCGGCGCTGATCGGTGTGAGCGCCGGCGCGATACAGGGCTATTTCGGCGGCTGGACGGACCTTCTCTTCCAGCGCTTCATCGAGATATGGTCCTCCATTCCGGTGCTCTATCTGATCCTGATCATCGCGGCCGTTCTGCCGCCGGGTTTCTTCATCCTGCTCGGCATCATGCTGCTTTTCTCGTGGGTGGCTTTCGTGGGCGTCGTGCGCGCCGAATTTCTGCGCGCCCGCAATTTCGAATATGTGAGTGCGGCACGGGCGCTTGGCGTTTCCAACCGGACGATCATCTTCCGCCACCTTCTGCCCAATGCGATGGTGGCCACCCTCACCTTCCTGCCCTTCATCCTGAACGGCTCGATCACGACACTGACATCGCTCGACTTTCTGGGCTTCGGCCTGCCGCCGGGCTCGCCATCGCTGGGTGAATTGCTGCGGCAGGGCCAGCGCAACCTCAACGCCCCCTGGCTCGGCATCGCCGGCTTCCTGAGCCTTTCGATCATGCTGTCGCTCCTGATCTTCATCGGCGAAGCCGTGCGCGACGCCTTCGACCCGCGGAAGACGTTCAAATGAGTGACACCCCCCTCCTCTCGATCCGCGATCTATCCGTGTCCTTCCGGCAGGGCGCGCAGGAGACGCTTGCGGTCGATCGCATCTCATTCGACATCGCGCGTGGCGAGACCGTTGCGCTTGTGGGGGAATCGGGGTCCGGGAAATCGGTTTCGGCACTCTCGGTCCTGCGGCTTTTGCCCTATCCGGCGGCGAGCCATCCCTCCGGCGAAATCCTCTACAATGGCGTGGACATCCTTGCCGCCGATGAAGCGACACAGCGCAAGGTGCGCGGCAACGAGATCTCCATGATCTTTCAGGAGCCGATGACCTCGCTCAACCCGCTGCACACCATCGAGCGCCAAGTGGGTGAGGTGTTGAAACTGCATCGCGGAATGAGTGACAAGGCAGCGCGGGAGCGGACCCTTGAATTGCTGGAGCAGGTCGGCATCCGTGACCCGGAAAAACGACTCGATTCCTTTCCGCACCAGCTTTCCGGCGGCCAGCGCCAGCGCGTAATGATCGCCATGGCGCTCGCCAACGAGCCCGACCTCCTGATCGCCGATGAACCGACCACCGCGCTCGACGTGACGGTGCAGGCGCAGATCCTGGAGCTTCTGGCCGATCTGCGGCGCAAGAAATCCATGTCGATGCTGTTCATCACCCACGATCTCGGCATTGTGCGTAAGGTGGCGGACCGGGTCTGCGTGATGACCGACGGCAAGATCGTGGAAAGCGGGCCAACGGAGGAGATATTCACCAACCCTCAGCACGCCTATACGCGCCATCTGATCGAAGCCGAGCCAAAGGGACGGCCGCCCAGGGCGGACGCCAATGCCGAAACGGTGATGAAGGGCGACGAGATCAAGGTCTGGTTCCCGGTGAAAAAGGGGCTGCTGCGCCGCACGGTCGACTACATCAAGGGTGTCGACGGGGTGGACGTGACCGTCCGCGCGGGCCAGACGCTCGGCGTGGTGGGTGAATCGGGCTCCGGCAAAACGACTCTCGGCCTGGCCCTTGCACGCATGATCGGCTCGGAGGGGCATATCCACTTTTCTGGCAACGAGATCGATCATCTCTCGTTTCGGCAGATGCGTCCCTACAGGCACGACTTGCAGGTGGTGTTTCAGGATCCCTATGGTTCGCTCAGCCCGCGCATGTCTGTTGCCGAAATCATCGAGGAAGGCCTGCGCATTCACGAGCCCGGCCTTTCAGCCGATGAACGCGACGCGATGGTGGTCGATGTCCTGAAGGAGGTCGACCTCGATCCCGACAGCCGGTTTCGCTATCCGCATGAATTTTCCGGCGGGCAGCGTCAGCGTATCGCCATTGCCCGTGCCATGGTGCTGAAGCCGCGTTTCGTGATGCTGGACGAGCCCACCTCGGCACTCGACATGAGCGTGCAGGCGCAGGTGGTGGACCTTCTGCGCGATTTGCAGAAGCGGCATAACCTGGCCTATCTCTTTATCAGCCATGACCTGAAAGTGGTGCGCGCGCTTGCCAATGAGGTGATCGTCATGCGCGCCGGCAAGGTGGTGGAGGCCGGTCCGGCGGAGCAGATTTTCGATGCACCGCAGACCGACTACACACGCGCGCTGATCGCAGCCGCGTTCAACATCGAAGCCACGCCTGGAGGCGTGGTCAGCGAATAAAAATCGAGGGGCAAACCATGAGCACACCGGAACGCGGTCGCGTCCTTCTTTCTGTCACCGGCTTCAACCCGCAGCGCTGGTATGACCTTCTCTCCAAAGAGCGGGATGTCGTGCTGGAGCCCGACGGGGCGGAAGACCCTTCGATCGATTATGCCGTTGTCTGGAAGCACCAGAAGGGCGCACTCGCCAAGCTACCGAACCTGAAGGTCATCTTCTCCATCGGTGCGGGCGTGGATCACATCTTTGCCGACGACCAGGTGCCCGATGTGCCCATCGTGCGCGTGGTGGCGGAAAACCTCACGCAGTATATGTGCGAGTATGTAACGTGGCGGGTGCTCGACCATCACCGGCAGGGCGCCGTCTACCGGGAACAGCAGGTCAGGAAAGTCTGGCACGAGCCGCGGCAGCCGCCAGCCAACGAAGTTTCGGTAGGCATTATGGGGCTCGGACAGCTCGGCACCCGCGCCGCACAGGCCCTGTGTGCGGTCGGTTTTTCGGTGAATGGCTGGAGCCGCACGCCCAAGGATATCGATGGCGTCAAGGGCTTTCACGGCGAGGACGGGCTGACGCCCTTCCTCAACGCCACCGACATTCTGGTGGTGCTTCTGCCGCTGACGCCCGCGACCCACGGCATTGTGAACCATTCGCTGCTGTCGCGCCTGCGGCAGGATGGACCGCTGGGCGGTCCCTGCCTCATCAATGCGGGGCGCGGCGGGCTGCAGCGCGAGACCGACATCCTCAAGGCACTTGAGGAAGGTGTGCTGAAGGAAGCAAGCCTCGACGTGTTCGAACGCGAGCCGCTCGCGCCGGAAAGTCCGCTCTGGTCGCATCCACGTGTTTTCGTGACACCGCACGCGGCTGCCACTTCAGACCCGGCACATCTGGTGCCGCCCATGCTACGGCAGATGGATGCGTTCGAGAGTGGCAAGGCACTGGAAAACCTCGTTGATCGAAGCGCGGGGTACTAGGGCCGACGATAATGCGTCGGGCGACCGTAGAGGCGCTCAATCCGCTCGATGGCATCTTTCAGCGGTTCACGCGCCACCGTCATCGTGTTGCCGTTGGCGTGAAGCATCGTCTCGTGATCCAGCATGATCGCCACATGGCCTTTCCAGAAAACGAGGTCGCCACGGCTGAGCCCGGTTTGATCGGGCTCAATCACGGTGCCGATGCTCGCGGCCTGCATGTCGGTATCACGCAGGACGGTTCTTCCGGCCATGCGCATGGAAAGCTGCACCAGACCGGAACAGTCAATACCGAAGCCGCTTGCCCCACCCCACAGATAGGGTGTGTGCAGAAAGGTTCCTGCAACCGTGACATAGTCTTCGTGGTGCGTGTCGAGCGGCTGCAGGTGCCCGGCGATCATCGCGCCGCCCGAGGCAAGAAGCGCATATTGCGTGCCGCGATTTTCGACCGTTTCCGTGATGCAGACCGCCGCACCGATGCTGTGCGCCCCGATTGCAGGAGCCTTCAGCTCCGGCTCCGGATAGATGAAACTGCGCTGCGCACGAACACGATGCGTGGGGGCGACATCCTGCTCGGTAAGGCCCACGGCATTCACATAGCCCACATACCCATCATGCTCCGCCTGCACCCAGGCCCAGCCTCCGCGCCGTTCGAACACGCGCACCGCATCACCATGGAGGAACTGGGTGTCCATGCCGGCGTCGAGACGCGGGGCGCTGTGCACGTCGACGACGGGCGCGCCAATGCGTGCGGGCGTGCCGGCGGTGAAACGTTCCGCCTTCACCCTGCCCTCAAGACGGGCATCGGCAAGGTCTGCCCGGTGGGCGTGAAGGCGGCGGTCGAGTGTCGTCATAAAGGGAGCTCCGCGGATTTTGCCACCACCACATCGCCGAACCGCTCCACGAACAGGGCACCCTCGACGGTGCGCTTGATCAGGACATTGCGGCGGTCGCTCGGGTCGCGGTGGCGTGAAACGAGTTTCAGCGCGCCCATCGTGTCGAGGGCGCGGGTGATGACGGGTTTGGAGACATCGAGTTTCTCGGCAAGCCCGCGCACCGTGTGCGGCGGCGGGTCCAGATAGATCGTCAGAAGGATCGCAAGCTGGCGTTCGGTAAGGTCCGGTGCCTTGCCGCGCACCTCGGCAAGGCTGACCTGCTGCCACAGACGCAGCGCCTGGCTTGGCCTTAGCTGGACGGACATGTCAGGACCTGCCTTCACGGAGGAAACTGGAAACCGTTTCGGTTCCGTTTCATTCATGCCGCGAAAGGCAGGCCGGTGCAAGTGTCCACTGACGCGTTGTCAGGACGCACTCCCATAGCGATCCACCAGAACGCGTTCGATGGCGCGGATACCCTGCGCCTCGCCGCCGACCGGAGCGTGCGGCTTGTCTGCCGGGTTCCAGCCATAGATGTCGAAATGCGCCCAGCTCTTCGCCTTCTCCACAAAACGGCCAAGGAAGAGACCGGCAATCGGCGAACCGGCGAAGCCATCGAGCGAAACATTGTTGATGTCGGCGATCTTCGAATCGAGACGTGGGAGATAAGGCTTCCAGAGCGGCATGCGCCAGAGCGGGTCGGCGACCGCCTCAGAGGCCCGAGCCAGGGCTCCCGCCAGCGCTTCATCATCGGTGTAGAACGGCGGCACATCGGGCCCGAGCGCGACGCGGGCAGCACCGGTTAGCGTCGCCATGTCGATCAGGAGCTCCGGCTCTTCCTCGTCCGCAAGTGCCATCGCATCGGCAAGCACCAGCCGGCCCTCGGCATCGGTGTTGCCGATCTCGACGGTGAGCCCCTTGCGGCTGGTCAGCACATCGCCGGGACGGAAGGCATTGCCGGCGACGGCGTTCTCCACGGCAGGAATGAGCACACGCAGGCGAATGTCGAGCTTTGCCGCCATGAGCATCGAGGCAAGTCCAAGGACATTGGCCGCGCCGCCCATGTCCTTTTTCATGAGCAGCATGCCGGCGGCGGGCTTTATGTCGAGGCCGCCCGTATCAAAACAGACCCCCTTACCGACAAGCGTGACCTTTGGCGCTGCTTCCCGCCCCCAGCGCAGATCGAGAAGGCGCGGCGCGGCCTCGGCAGCGCGGCCAACCGCGTGGATCATCGGCAGGTTTTCCGTGAGGAGATCCTCACCCGCCGTCACCGCCAGCGTTGCGCCATGCTCCGAGGCGAGTGCGCGGGTAGCGGCTTCAAGCGCATCGGGCCCCATATCGCCGGCAGGCGTGTTGATGAGCTCGCGTGCAAGGACGCTGCCATTGGCCAGCCGCTCGACGCGGCCTGCATCCACCCCTTCGGGAACGGCGAAGCGAAGCGCGTTGCGTGGTTTCTTGCCATAGCGCGTGAAGGCATAGGAGCCGAGCATCAGGCCCAGGGTGGCGAGCTCGGCACCTTTCGGCGGAGCGGCAAAGTGCCAGTCGCCTTCCGGCAGATGACGGGCCAGCGCTCCGGCGGCAAGCGGATTGGCGGCATCCGGTTCGCCAAGTCCGAAGAACGCGCCGACCACCGCGCCGTTCCTGCCCGGTATCGTCAAAACCCTGCCCGAGGCGCCCGAAAAGCCGTTTGCCCGTGCCCAGGCGATGGCGTCCTTGGGTGCATCGCAGGCGTCCAGGTTATCGGCCTCGACCGTATAAACCGGCAGCGATGAAACCTCTTTCGAGCTCAGGAGCGTGACGGGCATTTGTTGTCTCCACGTTCAGGTTTTGCGGCGCGTTTTAACGCTCCGTTAGGGTTAACAGAATATTTCTCTCTGTTGAGAGTTGGCCGGAAAACGGCCGAAGCCAATCGGAGGGCGCGCGCAGATGTTTACCGAACAGCGCACGAATGCAACCGCAAACAGGATAACCATGACGGCCCTGGCGCTGATTATGGCAGTGTCAGTGGCCGGCTGCGCCAGAGACCGTATGACCACCGGTTCGATCAGCCGCAGCACGCCCAAGGCCGCTTCCAACGTTGCGACCATGAGCGAACCGCAACTACGGAGCGCTGCTGACTCCCTCGGTCGCGCTTACACACAGAACACCAAGGACAAGGCAACGGCACTGCGTTACGCCTCCGTGCTCCAGATGACCGGGCGCGTCGACCAGTCTCTGGCAGTGATGCGCAAGCTTGCCATCGATCATCCCAAGGACCGCGAAGTGCTGGCCGCCTATGGCAAGGCACTGGCGGCAGCCGGAGAGCTTCAGCCTGCGCTTGATGCAGTGCGCCGGGCGCAGACGCCCGAATATCCCGACTGGCGCCTGCAATCGGCCGAAGGCGCGATCCTGGATCAGCTCGGCCAGAAGGACGCGGCCCGGACGCTCTATCGCCAGGCGCTCAATTTAAAGCCCGGTGAGCCTTCCGTCCTTTCGAACATGGGAATGTCATATCTGCTCGAAGGCGATCTGAAATCGGCAGAGCATTATATGCGGCAGGCAGTGCAGGCTTCCGGCGCCGACAGCCGTGTGCGGCAGAACCTGGCGCTGGTCGTCGGGCTTCAGGGACGTTTTGGCGAAGCTGAACAGCTCGCCCGGCAAGAGCTTTCGCCTGAACAGGCCGAAGCCAATGTCGCATATCTGCGGTCCATGCTCGCACAGCAGAATGCGTGGAGCCAGATCTCCGACGACAACCAGAAGAAGCGCCAGTAACGGCGCTTCATTTCCAAGGCACACGTTCTGGAAAGGCCGCTTCGAGCGGCCTTTTCTATGATTTCAGAACAGGCCCTGCTGTTTGATCTGGATGCCGGCCGGCCCGAGAATGACGGCGAACAGGACAGGGATGAAAAAGAGGATCATCGGCACGGTGAGTTTGGGCGGCAGTGCGGCCGCCTTTTTCTCCGCCTCGTTCATGCGCATTTCACGGCTCTCGTCCGCAAGAACCCTGAGCGCATGGCTGACGGGCGTGCCATAGCGTTCGGCCTGGATCAGCGCCTGCGTGACGCTCTTCACCGTTTCCAGCCCGGTGCGCGCAGCGAAATTCTCATAGGCCTGACGCCGCTCCTGCAGGAAGGAGAGTTCGGCATTCGTCAGCACCAGCTCCTCGGCCAGCGCGACCGACTGGGCGCCGATCTCGTCCGCCACACGGCGGAATGCGGCTTCGATCGACATGCCCGATTCAACGCAGATCAGCATCAGATCGAGCGCGTCCGGCCATGCAAGCTGGATCGATTTCTTGCGCTTTGCCGCAAGGTTGCTGACATACAGCACCGGTGCATAGAAACCCGCATAGGCGGCGATGATGCAGACGAAGGCCTTCACAAACAAAGGCTGCTCGGGCAGCCCGCCGAGCATGAAAATGTAGACGCCCGCCAGAAGCAGCGTCACAAATGGAAGAACGAGCCGGAAAAACAGAAACTTTGTCAGCGGGTTCTGGCCGCGGAAGCCGGCTGTGCGCAGTTTGGCCACCGCCGCATCATCGGCCAGCGCGCGGCGCAGGTCGAGCCGATCGACGATGGCGCGCATGCCTTCAGACTGATGTTCGCGCAGACCCCGACGGCGCTTGTCAGCCTCGGCGGCCAGACGCGCGCGCTGCCGCGCCCGCAGTTCCTCACGCTCCAGCGCAACGCTTTTCATACGGGATTTCAGCGGATCGCCGCCAAACGCCGGCAAAAGCGTGAACACCGTTGCAAAAACCGCCACCGCAACCAGAATTGCAATCAGGAAACTGGGCTCGATGATACTTCCGACGGCATCTGAAGGCATTGTCTAAACCTCGAAATTGATCATGTTCCGCATTACGAGAATGCCGATCGTCATCCACAGTGCGGAGAAGCCCAGGATCAGATGCCCCGCGCTCGTCGTGAAAAGCGGCATGATGTAGGTCGGGCTGGTGAGATAGACGAGGAACGCGACGACAAAAGGCAGGGCGCCGATGATAACGGCCGACGCCTTGGCTTCCATCGACAGCGCCTGAACCTTCGCCTTCATCTTCTTGCGGTTGCGCAGAACGCGCGACAGATTTGACAGCGCCTCTGAGAGATTGCCGCCCGCCTGGGACTGGATCTGGATAACGATGCCGAAGAAATTCGCTTCGGGGCAGGGCATCGTCTCACCCATTCGCAGGCAGGCCTCCGGTGTCGAAACGCCCATCTGCTGGGCTTCCACGATCCGCCGAAACTCGGTGCGCACGGGCTCCTGTGCCTCGCTCGCAATCAGGCGGATGCCATCATTGATCGGCAGGCCCGATTTCACCGCACGCACGATAACATCGAGCGAATTGGGAAACTCGTTCAGGAATGCCTTGACCCGGCCACGGCGCTTCCAGGCAACGAACCAGCGCGGCAGGCCCAGCGCTCCGACAATCAATGCGCCCGGGAGAACAAGAAGCGGGGCGCCCATGATGAAAACCACCAGAGTAAACGCCAGCGCGCAGATCGCAGAAATGATGTGAAACCGCTCCGGAGTCACGTTCATTCCGGCCTGTTTGAGCTGCATCTTGAGCGGCGGCTTGCGGACCTTGCTGTCGCGCTTCTTCTGCCGTTCTTCCAGATCCTTCAGGGAATCCTGGATGGATTTGCGCCGTTTCGCCGTTTCGGCCACGCGGTCGCGCGACGCCTTGATCGATATCTGGTCGGTCTGCGCCCGCTTGACGGTATCCAGCCGGCGGCCGACCTTCTTTTCTGCCGCCATGTTGTTGAACATCAGCGCATAGGCCACCGCGCCAGCGCTACAGCCGGCCAGAAGCACGAATGCAATCAGAGTGATGTCCATTCCAAACATGGTTTTACCCGCTCAAACTGGAACAGGAAGCCGCTGACATTTTAGTCAGACTTCCTTTCCATCGCTTCCAGCGCATTCGCCAGACGCTGCTCTTCACCATAGTAACGGGCGCGGTCCCAGAAATGCGGCCGCGCGATGCCCGTCGATACGTGCTCGCCAATGATCTTGCCGTTCGCGTCCTCGCCCTTCATGTCGTAGAGCATGAGGTCCTGCGTGATGATCACGTCACCCTCCATGCCGATCACCTCGGTCACATGGGTAATGCGGCGCGAACCGTCGCGCAGGCGCGTCGCCTGGATGATGACATCCACCGAACCGACAATGATCTCCCGCACCGTTTTCTGCGGCAGCGTGAAACCGCCCATGGCGACCATGGATTCGATTCGGTTCAGACACTCACGTGGATTGTTGGAGTGGATCGTTCCCATCGAACCGTCATGGCCCGTGTTCATCGCCTGAAGGAGATCGAACACTTCGGGGCCGCGAACCTCGCCGACGATGATCCGTTCGGGGCGCATGCGCAGACAGTTGCGCACCAGGTCGCGCATGGTGACTTCACCCTCGCCCTCAAGATTGGGCGGGCGGGTTTCCAACCGTACCACATGCGGCTGCTGAAGCTGCAGTTCGGCAGAGTCCTCGCAGGTGATGATGCGCTCATCGAGATCGATGAAGCTCGTCAGACAGTTGAGCAGCGTCGTCTTGCCCGAGCCGGTGCCGCCCGAAATCAGGACATTGCAGCGCACCCGGCCGATGATCTTCAGAAGCTCGGCGCCTTCCGGTGAGATAGCGCCAAAGCGGACCAGCTGGTCGAGGGTAAGCTTGTCCTTCTTGAACTTACGAATGGTGAGCGACGCGCCATCGATGGCGAGCGGCGGCGCGATGACGTTGACACGGGAGCCGTCGGGCAGGCGCGCATCACAGATCGGGCTCGATTCATCGACGCGGCGGCCCACCTGGCTGACGATGCGCTGGCAGATGTTGAGAAGCTGCTGGTTGTCGCGGAAGCGCACGCCGGTCTGTTCGACCTTGCCGTTCACCTCGATGTAAACATGCTCGGCACCATTGACCATGATGTCTGCGATGTCGTCACGCGCCAGGAGCGGTTCCAGCGGGCCGTAGCCGAGCACGTCGTTACAGATGTCTTCGAGCAGTTCTTCCTGCTCGGAGATGGACATCGCAAAATTCTTGATCGCGATGATATCGTTGACAATGTCGCGGATTTCCTCGCGCGCACTATCGGGGTCGAGATTGGCGAGCTGCGAGAGATCGATGGTCTCGATCAGCGCCGAAAAGACCTGGCTCTTGGTGTCATAGTAGGACTCGCTGCGCGCCCGGGCCGG
>NZ_BAMP01000015.1 GCF_000615975.1 Nitratireductor aquibiodomus NL21 = JCM 21793
TGCGGCTTTCTGCTGGTGCGGCGGCATCGCCGTTGCAGCGCTCGGCGTGATGCTTCACCAGCTCTGGCTTATGTGGCTCGGCGCCGGCGTGATCGGCGGCATTGGCCTCGGCCTTGGCTATATCTCGCCGGTTTCGACACTGATCAAATGGTTTCCGGATCGTCGGGGCATGGCAACGGGCATGGCCATTATGGGCTTTGGCGGCGGTGCGATGATCGGCGCCCCGCTGGCCGACATGCTCATGAACACGTTCAAGACCGCTGGCTCCGTTGGCGTCTGGCAGACCTTTCTGGTCATGGCCGCCATCTATTTCGTCTTCATGATGGGCGGCGCCTTCGGCTATCGTATTCCGCCATCCGGCTGGCGACCGGAAGGCTGGACACCGCCGGCAAAGAGCGCGAAATCCATGATCACGTCGCGCCATGTCCATTTGCGTGACGCACACAGGACAAAACAGTTCTGGCTGATCTGGCGGTTCTCACCCTCAACGTGTCGGCTGGTATCGGTGTGATCGGCATGGCCTCACCCATGCTTCAGGAAATCTTTGGCGGACGCCTGCTCGGCATGCCGGAACTGACATTCAACGAGCTCGATGCCTCCCAGAAGAGCGCCATTGCAGCGATTGCCGCGGGCTTTGCCGGTCTGTTGTCGCTGTTCAACATCGGCGGACGCTTCTTCTGGGCGTCGCTCTCCGACAGGATCGGCAGGAAGAATACCTATTACGCGTTCTTCCTGATCGGCATTGTGCTCTATGCGCTTGCCCCCTCGGCCGCGCATATGGGCAGCCAGGTGCTCTTCGTTCTGATGTTCGGCATCATCCTGTCCATGTATGGCGGTGGTTTCGCCACGGTGCCGGCCTATCTGGCCGATATTTTCGGCACCCAGTTCGTTGGCGCCATCCACGGCCGTCTGCTGACGGCCTGGGCGACGGCCGGCATTATCGGTCCCGTCGTGGTGAACTACATTCGTGAAGCGCAGCTCAATGCGGGCATTCCGCGCGAGCAGGTCTACGACTTCACCATGTATATCCTGGCCGGCATGCTTCTCCTTGGCCTGATCTGCAACATGCTGGTCAAGCCGCTTTCGGACAAATGGTACATGTCGGATGAGGAGGTCGCACGGCTTCAGGCGAAATCGGCGGCTGCCGATGCAGGCCCGACCGGCTCGTTCGGTATCGGCAGGGGTGGTTTCGATGGCAAGGCGCTTGCCGCGTGGGCCATCGTCGGCATCCCCATTCTGTGGGGTGTCTGGATAACGCTGCAGAAGACCGCGGCCCTGTTCTAGACAGGGTTGTTGCAGCGCTGCCCTCCGGCATGAGCCCCGCCGGAGGGCAGTTTAGTTTGTGCCAACCCAGGGAAACTGCAGGAGCAGTCCCGTCTGCGGCGCAATCGCGGGCTTGCCCATGTGCCCCGCGCTCTCTATGTCGGACCCGTTGTCATCGGGATTTCAAAGAGCCGGAGGCGGGACCCTGGACGAGCACATCATTATCATCGGTGCAGGCCATGGCGGCGTACAGGCTGCCGCGAGTTTGCGCGAGGAGGGGTATGAAGGCCGGCTGACGCTCGTTTCGGGCGATCCGGAATTGCCCTATCACAAGCCGCCGCTTTCCAAGGTTTTCCTGAAGTCGCCGGATGCCGAACCGCAGATTTTGCGCGCCCGGCTTTTTTACGACACACAGAATATCGAGCTTGAGACGGGTGTCAGCGTTACCGGCATCGCGCCGGAAACCCGCACGCTGACACTCGACGATGGCAGGCAACTTGGCTGGAGCAGACTTCTGCTTGCCACCGGTGCTGAACCCCGCCGATTGACGGTGCCCGGTTCTGAACGCGCCGGCGTTCTTTATCTGCGCGACTGCGCCGATGCCCGCGTCCTGCGCGATGCCCTGGTCGGGGCGCAGAACATCGTCGTGATCGGGGGCGGCTTCATCGGGCTTGAGGTGGCGGCGACGGCTGCCATGGCCGGAAAGAGCGTGACAGTGGTGGAGGCGGCCGAACGCATCCTCGGCCGGGCCGTGAGTGCGCGCGTCGCAGACCACATGCACGCCTATCATGAGAGCCTCGGTGTCAGGATTTTGACGAACACGGGTGTCGCGCGGCTCGTCGGCGAGAAGGGAAACCTTCGCAGTGTCATCACATCGGATGGGCAGGAGCTTTCCGCCGATATCGTGCTGGTGGGCATCGGCGCGCTGCCGAAAATCGCCCTGGCCGAAGCCGTTGGCCTCGCCAGCGACAACGGCATTCGCGTGGATGCCAGCTGCCGCACCAGCGCTGCCGACGTCTACGCGATCGGGGATTGTGTTTCCTTTCCGCACGCTGCGTCCGGACGCACACTGCGTCTTGAATCGGTCCAGAACGCCACCGATCAGGCGCGCATTGCGGCAAAGGCAATGCTCGGCAAAGAGGCAGCCTACGACGCCGTCCCGTGGTTCTGGTCCGATCAGGGCGAACGCAAGCTGCAGATGGCAGGTCTCCCATTCGATGTGGATCGGGAGATCGTGACGGGCGATCCCGAGAGCGGCGCCTTCGGCGTCTACCTCTTCTCGGGCGACCGTCTGGTCGCCGTGGAAACCGTCAATCGGCCCGGCGAGCACATGATGGCGCGGCGGATGCTTGCTGCAGGCTTTTCACCGTCTGTGGAAGCGGTGCTCGAAGGCCCGGCCGCGCTGAAGGCAGCGATGATGGCTGCGGAACGGTGAGCGCTCACCGGCGCAGCGTCCTGACTGCGTGAGCTGTGGCTTATGGAGAAGTCTTGAGAAAGAGGGCTTTTATCCGAGCCGTGAGCCATTGATCAGCCCCGGTCGGACTGTTGGCTTTCAGCGGCAGAGCTCCATAAGATTATGGCCGTGCCGCCGCTATGCCGCTATTCTGCGGCGACAGCGCTAAGCCTGACCAGCGCTGCAAGCATCAGCTGAGCGCCCTTTTCGATGGCTTCCCAGTCGGTCCATTCCTCGGGCGCATGGCTGATGCCGTCGCGGCTTGGAACGAAGATCAGGCCCGAGGGGCTCAGGGCCTGCATCGTCTGGGCGTCGTGGCCGGCGCCGGATGGCATGGTGAGGGTTTTAAGCCCGAGCCGATGCGCTTCCTCGTTCAAAAGCGAGACCAGCGTGCCGTCGAGACGAACCGGCTCCATTCGGCTCTGCTCCTCGATGGAAAAGCTCAGCCCGTTTGCCTGCGCGGCATCGCGCACGGCCTGTTCCATGGCCTGGGCGAGAGCCGCCATCGTGCCGGGATCGGTATCGCGGATGTTGATTATGAAATCGGCGCGGCCCGGCACGGTGTGGATGAAATTGGGCTGAAGCGCGACCTTGCCGATGGTGATGCGGCTGCGCTCGCCGCCATGTTCGGCGATGATACTCCGCACTGCCTGACCGACCGCCGAGAGACCGGCGAAGGCATCGGCGCGCAGGTTCATCGGCGTGGTGCCGGAATGGTTGGCGCGGCCGATCAGCGACACGAAGAGATTGATGACACCGGCGACACTGTCGGCGATCCCGACGGGGATGCCGGCCTGTTCCAGCACCGGACCCTGCTCGATGTGCAGTTCGAGAAAGGCTTTGACGTCACGGGGAGGCCGGGCGGCGTCGAGCGCATCACGGGCGTTCAGACCCTGATCGCGCATCGCGTCTGCAAGGCGGATCCCGTCGCGTCGCGGGCTTCATTCAGCCATTGGGCGGTCACGACGCCGGCAATCGCTTGCGAGCCCAGCATGCCGCCGAACCGTCCTTCCTCCTCGGCGGTGGCGACCACTTCGATCGCGGTCGCCGGCGTGAAACCGACGTCCTTCATGGCGCGCACGCATTCAAGCGCCACACAGGCGCCGAGCGCGCCGTCGAAGGCGCCGCCCTCGGGCACGGTGTCTAGATGCGAGCCGGCCATGATGCATGGGCCGTCCGCCGGTCCGTATCGACCGAACAGGTTGGCAACGGGGTCGCGGTGGACAGCCAGACCATCGGCGCGCATCTGCTCCAGAAACCAGCTTCGCACGGCCATGTCCGCATCGCTGTAGCCGACGCGGTTATAGCCGCCGGTCTGCGGATTGCGACCGAAAGCGTTGACCCCGTCGAGCAGGGCGCGCAGGCGCTGTGAGTTGATAGCGGGTGTGTTGGCCATGAGACCTGCCTGTTTTTCAAACATATGTTCCGCGTCGGGAGAGCAGAAAAGCGGTGTGTTTTCGATTTATTATAATAAATGCTTGCCAATGGATAGATTGTTAGGATTAATTATGCGCAACAGAGGGAGGAGCCCCCATGAGGAAACTGATTGCAGCCGCCATCACCGCCGGTTCGATGCTCTTTGCGTCGCCGGTCTTTGCGCAGACACCGCCCAACGTTCTGGTCGTCGGGCAGATCGCGGAGCCGAAATCGCTCGATCCCCACGCGGTGACGGCAGTCAACGACTTCCGCATCCTGATGAACGTCTATGACGGCCTGACCCGTTACAAGGACGGCACGCTGGAGCCGGAACCGGCGCTGGCGGAGAGCTGGGAGATTTCCGATGACGGGATCACCTACACCTTCAAGCTGCGCGAGGGGGTGACGTTTCATGACGGCACGCCGCTCAACGCGGAAGCGGTAAAGTTCAACTTCGACCGCATGCTGAAAGAAGATCACCCCTATCACGATACGGGACCGTTCCCGCTCGCCTTCTATTTCTCGTCCGTGGATGAGGTGACGGCGGTGGACGACCTGACCGTCAAGTTCACGCTGAAAGAGCCTTTTGCGCCCTTCCTGTCGAACCTGTCCTATCCGACGGGGCTGATCGTTTCGCCCGAGGCGGTCAAGGAACACGGCAAGGATTACGGCCGGAACCCGGTCGGAACGGGGGCCTTCAGGTTCGAGGAATGGCAGGCCAATTCCCGCGTCGTCATCACCCGTAACGAAGATTACTGGATGGCGCGCCGCCGCTCGAGGCCGTGATCTACCGTCCGATCACCGACACCAACACCCGCATCGCCGAAATGCTCTCCGGTGGTCTGGACGTGATGGTGGAGGTGCCGCCGGACAGCCTGCAGCAGTTCCGCGATGGCGCGAATTTCAGCGTTTACGAGCAGGCGGGCCCGCATGTCTGGTTCCTCATCCTCAACATGAAGGAGGGGCCGTTCACCGAAAAGGCGGTGCGCCAGGCTGCCAATTACGCCATCAACAAGACGGCGCTGGTCGAGAACATTCTGCAGGGCACGGCAGACGTGGCCGCGGGACCGACACCGCCGGCCTTCGCATGGGCCTACAATGAAGAACTGCAGCCCTATCCCTATGATCCGGATAAGGCCAGGCAGCTTCTCGAAGAGGCCGGTTATGATGGCGAGGAACTGACCTTCTACGTCACCGAAGGCGGTTCGGGCATGCTCGATCCCATCGCCATGGGCACGGCCATCCAGGCCGATCTGCAGGCCGTCGGCATGAAGGTCAACATCGAGACCTATGAGTGGAACACGTTCCTCGGCAAGGTGAACCCGGGGCTGGAAGGCAAGGCGGACATGGCCGAAATGGCATGGATGACCAACTCGCCGGACACGCTGCCCTTCCTGGCGCTGCGCTCGGAAGCCTGGCCCGACAAGGGCGGGTTCAACTCCGGCTACTACGCCAATGAGAGAGTGGATGAACTCCTGAACAAGGCTCGCACCTCGACCGATCAGGCCGAGCGCGCCGCACTCTACAAGGAGATGCAGAAGATCGTTCAGGAGGATGCGCCCTGGGTCTTCGTCGCCAACTGGAAGCAGAATGCGGTGACCGGCGCGAATGTCGAGAACTTCAAGCTCCAGCCTTCCTTCTTCCTGATGTTGCAGGACGTGGCCAAGCCCTAGGGGCGTGAACGTGCATTCCCACCCTCGTCCTTCGCCTTTCGACAAGCTCAAGAGGCTCAGGATGAGGGTGGGGCGACGGCGCGCATGCAGGATGTTCAACCGACGCACCGAGCCTGCACAGCCTCATCCTGAGCCTGTTGAAGGGCGAGGGCGGCATGCAGGGCATCGCATCAAAAGCGAACCGCGCCCATAACCGAACCTGAAACGAGGCCCCAGCCATGGCAGCCTACATAGCCAAGCGCCTCCTTGCCGCCATCCCGGTCCTGTTCGGGCTCTCGATCATCGTCTTTCTGATCATGGCGATGATCCCCGGCGACCCGGCAACGGCCATTCTCGGCTCCTATGCGACGCCTGAGAACGTGGCCAGGATCAACGCCGATCTTGGCCTCGACAAGCCACTGCCCCAGCAATATCTGATCTGGCTCGGGAACCTTCTTCAGGGCGATCTCGGACGTTCCTATGCGCTCAACCGGCCGGTGCTGGACGAGGTGCTGGAGCGTTTCTCGGCCACGCTGATCCTGGCCGGAACGGCATTGGTGCTGTGCTCGATCCTCGGACTTTTGGCGGGCGTCGTCTCTGCCGTGCGCCAGTATGGTCTGGCCGACAAGGTGATCACCGTTCTGGTGCTGATCGGCATTTCGATACCGTCCTTCTGGCTCGGCCTGCTTCTCATCCTGGCTTTCGCCGTCAAGATCCGGCTGTTCCCGGCCAGTGGCATGTACGCCATTTATGGCGGCGGCGATCTGCCGGACCTGCTTCACCACCTGTTCCTGCCGGCGCTGACGCTGGCGGTTGTCGCCACCGGCGTCATCGCGCGGCTGACCCGCACGGCCATGCTGGAGGTGCTGCGGCAGGACTACATACGCACCGCGCGCGCCAAGGGGCTGACCGAAAGACGCGTGATTTACCGTCACGCCTTCAAGGCGGCGCTTGTCAGTGTCATTCCGGTGATCGGTATTCAGGCCGGGTTCGTGCTCGGCGGCGCGGTATACATCGAAACCGTCTTCCAGTGGCCGGGCATCGGTTCGATGCTGGTCAACGCCATTTCCACCCGCGATCTGCTTTTGGTGCAGGGCGGGGTTCTGGTGGTGGCCGCCGCCTATGTTCTTTTCAATCTGGCCGCCGATGTGGTGCAGACGCTTCTTGACCCGAGGTTGCGCTGATGAGTGAAGCCGTCTCCACCGCCGCGAAGGGCAGGGCGCGCGGGGCAGGCCGCCCCGGACCGGTCCGCCTGCTTCTCAACAACACGCTTGCGGCTTCCGGGCTGGCGCTGCTGGTGCTGATCATCGCGGCCGCGCTTCTGGCGCCGCTCCTGCCGCTGCCCGACCCGGACGCGACGGCACCGGCCAACAGGCTGTTGCGCCCGCTCACAGAAGGGCACCTGCTCGGCACGGATGCGCTCGGGCGCGACATTCTCTCGCGGCTTGTCTGGGGCACGCGCGTCAGCCTTGCCGTGGGCATCTCGGCGACGCTGATCGCCGCCTTCTTCGGCTCGCTCATCGGGCTGGTGGCAGGCTATGCGGGCGGCCGTGTGGACGCCTTCCTGATGCGCGGCATCGATATGGTGATGGCGTTTCCCTACATCCTGCTGGCACTCGCCATCGTGGCGGCGCTCGGACCGGGACTGCTCAATGCGCTCTACGCCATCGCGGTGGTGAACATCCCCTTCTTCGCACGCAACATTCGCGGCATCACCATCGGGCTGTCGCGGCGTGAATTTGTCGATGCAGCGCGTCTTTCGGGCAAGTCGAACGCGGGCATTCTCTTCGGTGAGATCCTGCCCAACGTTCTGCCGGTCATCATCATCACCATGTCGACCACCATCGGCTGGATGATCCTCGAAACAGCCGGCCTGTCCTTCCTCGGGCTCGGCGCACAGCCGCCGCAAGCGGATCTCGGCTCAATGTTGGGAGAGGGCCGCAAAATCCTCTTCACCGCACCGCATGTGTCGATCATTCCCGGCCTGATGATCTTCGCGCTGGTCATGAGCATCAATCTGCTGGGCGATGGCGTGCGTGACGTGCTCGACCCGCGGCTGAAATCGGGTGCGCTGACGCGGCCCGTGGCCCGCACGGCAGTGGAACGCCGCACGGTGCCGGAAACCCGCACCCATAACGACAGTGTTCTGGAAGTGGCGGACCTGAACACGGAGTTTCACATCGGCGATGACGTTTATCGCGCGGTGGGCGGCATCGACCTGCATCTGAAGCAGGGCGAATGCCTTGGCATTGTCGGCGAATCCGGTTCCGGCAAATCGGTGACGGCCATGTCGCTCATGGGGCTGGTGCCGACGCCGCCCGGCCGCATCACGGGCGGGGCCGCCTGGCTCGGCGACGAAGACCTTTTCGCCGTCAGCGATGAGCGTATCCGCGCGTTGCGCGGAGCGGATGTCAGCCATGTCTTTCAGGACCCGCTGTCCACCCTGCACCCGCTGTTCACCATCGGCGACCAGCTTACGGAGGCGATCATGGCGCACCGACCGATCCGGCGGTCGGAGGCGGATACACGCGCCGAGGAGCTGCTGCGTCTGGTGCGCATCACCAATCCGGCGGAGCGGCTGAAGGTCTATCCGCACGAACTGTCCGGCGGCATGCGCCAGCGCGTGTGCATCGCCATGGCTCTTGCCAATGATGCCAGGATCATCATCGCCGACGAGCCGACAACGGCGCTGGACGTGACCGTGCAGGCGCAGATCCTGTCGCTGATGGACACGCTGAGACGCGAAAGCAATGCCGCGATCCTGTTCATCACCCATGATTTCGGGGTCGTGTCGACCGTGTGCGACCGGGTTGCCGTCATGTATGCAGGACGCATCGTCGAAACGGGGACGACGGAGGAGGTGCTCAATGCGCCGGCGCATCCCTACACCCGCAAGCTGATCGACTGCGTGCCGGTTCTGGGCGAGCCCGGCCGGAGCTCGACGCCATCGAGGGGCGTCCGCCGGTGGTCAACGATCTGCCGCCGGGCTGTGCCTTCGCAGCACGTTGCCCGCGGGTGAAGCCCAACTGCCGCAGGGGGCATATCGCACTTTCCAGCCTTGGCGATACGCAGGCCGTGCGCTGCCTCTATCCAATGACAGTGGAGACCGCCGATGGATGACATGGCCCTTCTAAAAATTGACGCTGCGGAGCGGATCTTCGGCGGTGGCCGCACACTGTTCGGCAAGCCCTTGCCGGCGGTGCATGCGGTGCAGGGCATATCGTTCGACGTGCGCCGTGGCGAGACGCTTGGGGTGGTCGGGGAATCGGGCTGCGGCAAGTCGACACTTGCGCGCCTGATCGTCGGCCTCGATACGCCCACCGGCGGCGCGATCACCTTCGACGGGGTGGATCTGGTTGCCGAAGCCAGGCGCGACCCGCAGAAGCTTGCGCGGCGCGTGCAGTATGTCTTTCAGGATCCCGTCGCGTCGCTCAATCCGCGCAAGAGATCCGCACCATTCTTGAAGCGCCGCTCAGAAATCTGCTCGGACTGGGCCGCGAGGCGCGCGAAAAACGGCTTGAGGAACTGATGGAGGCAGTCAATCTCGCGCCGGAATTCCTAGAGCGCTACCCGCACGAGTTCTCCGGCGGGCAGGCGCAGCGCATCGGCATTGCCCGTGCGCTGGCCGCCGACCCCGAGCTGATCGTGCTTGATGAGCCGGTTTCCGCGCTCGACGTGTCGGTTCAGGCGCAGGTTCTGAACATTCTCGACGACCTCAAGAAGACGTTCGGCCTCACCTACGTCTTCATCAGCCACGATCTTTCGGTGATCGAAAGCGTCAGCGACCGGGTGGCGGTGCTTTATTTCGGCCGGCTTGCCGAACTCGGGGCGTCGGAGCGCATCTTCGCAGCGCCGCGCCATCCCTACACGCATCTCCTGTTGAAATCGGCGCCGGTTCCGGGAAAACGGTCGCTCATCCCGGAAGATGCGAATACAGAACTGCCGGATCCGTATGATCCGCCGCCAGGCTGTGCATTCTTCGCCCGCTGCCCGCGCGGAACCGACCGATGCAAATCGGTGCAGCCACCACTCGAGGCTGCACCCGGCCACCCGGGGCACATGGCGGCCTGCCATCACCCCGTCAAAGAGAACGAGGATGCCTGACCGCAGCAGTTCGCCACCGGCTCCCGGGCCTTCGCAACTTTCCACGGTGCTCAAGCGCCGCAAGCGGCCGGATATTATCGCTGACCGCATACGCGAGATGATCGTTACGCACGGGCTAAGGCCCGGCGATCGCATTCCGCATGAGTGGCTGTTGCCTGAAACGCAGGAAGCATCGCGCGGAACGCTGCGGGAGGCGCAGAAAATACTCGAGTTCCAGGGGCTGATCGTCAGCAAGACGGGACCGGGCGGCGGGGTTTTCGTCTCGACTGTCGGGGCCGACCAGGCCATTCGGCTGCTCGACAACCTCTTCCTGTTCCAGCCACCGTCCATCGCGGAGATCTATGCGATCCGCAAGGTTCTCGAGCCGCAGCTTGCGGCGAGTGTTGCCGGTCGGCTCTCGCCCGAGGCCTTTGCCGCACTTCAGGCCAAGATACGGCTCTACGAGGCAGAACCGGAGACGGCGGAAGAGGAATACCGGCAGCGTCTCGCCGAACTCGACTTTCACGTCGAGCTCGCACGCCACGCGGAAAATGCGCTGCTTGGCTTCAACTGCATTTTCCTTGTCAGCCTTCTGCGCGACATGACCGTGTGCCGGGCGATCTACAAGGAGTCAAACCCGGCGCTCCGCGAGGCCGGCCTGCATTACCAGATCAGCCTGATGCGGGCGATCAAGGCGGGCGATGGCGAGCGGGCGGAAAAGGTCATGCGCGACCACATGGAAGCGGCGGAGCGTTACATGCTGGAACGGGCAGAAATTCGCCGTTAGGGGCAGGGCGACATGGACGGAGCCAGGCCTGCGAAGCATCTTGCTCACTGCAGCGTGCGAGAAGAAACCGCGCCGGACGGTTTCGTGTGAGATGACGGTCCGTCCATTGTAGCGAGCTCGAGCAGAAGAGCAGCGCTGAGTGATACCTCGCACATACACTTAAAATGCAGGCGAAATGAGTGCCATGCCCCGGTGAGCGGGGAGTACCGGACCACACAATCACGGTGTAGTTTATGTGGCACATGTAAGCGATTGAAAATTCTCTAAAATGCTCTGTTTCGGCGATGATCGTCTGGCCGGAATTGCCGATTTCCATTGAGCTGAAGGGCAGGGTTCACACGCCTTGGATAGAGCGGTCTCGCGTCATTAGCTGAGGCGGAGACCAGGTTCTACAGACGAATGCCCTTTGCGTTTTTCTGGCTTCTTTCAGCGCTGGCTTCGCAATCATGAATCATCGCATTTTCCCCATGGAGGCAAACGCCCGGGCGCCGAATTCGCTCCCGCGTGGTGTCCAGTCAGAACCTTTCGGTCAGGTGCAGCGTCATTGTGTAGCCGGCCCAGGCAGAGACCCCGGTCAACACCGTGCCCCAGGCCATGTCGACAACGGTTACGGCAACCGACCAGTTCTTGATCGTGGCGAGGTTGGTCATGTCGTAAGTCCCGTAGCTATGAGCCGAGAAGTGCGCCCGCGATCAGGGCGCTCGTCGCCGTTCCATTGCTGAGGGCAGGTGCGACCGCGAAGTAGACAACACCTGCCACATAGAAGAGATAGAACATTCCCGCCGCTGCGAAGTTTGGCTGATCCAGCAGAAGGTGCCCCATGCGGTCACGGTAAAACCCCGCAGCGACGCGCGAAAGCCAGATATAGTCCAACCCGAAGAAGACGATCGCCGTGGCTGCATAAGCAATGACATAGCTCATTGGTTTCTCCGGTGCTTGGGTCTACAGTCAGGTTCAGATTCCCAGGATCGGCTGTATGGCACGCAGCAGCCAACTCCGGAACTTCAACGGGGCATCGGTCACGGCAAGGCAGATACAGTCCTCACCTTCCGTTGCCACCGGCTGGTGCTGCAGTGTCTCGTCTGCCTCTTCCAGATCGCCGCGCGCAAACAGCGCTTCGCCATCGTGAAAACTGCCGGAAAGGACCAGCGTCAACTCCCGGCCGCGATGTCCGTGTTCAGGCACCGGTTTGCCTGCTGGAATGCGCAGCAGCCGTACTTTGGTGCTCTCGTCCTCCAGCTCGATCGGCATATGGTATGCGCCACGGCCGAGTGGTCGCCATTTCACGGACTCTAAATCTCCGCCCACATAAGACCGCAGAGGTTCGGGTAAAACGACGGCCCCGCCTCGCACAGCCAGGTCGTCCGCCTGAAGGACGGCAGGCTGCATTTCGGAAACGCCCAGGCGCTTCTTGATCGATATCCAGGCTTCATCGTCGTTAGATCGCAAGGGCTCTGGTGGATGTTCGCGCACCAGCACACCCCCTGCCATTTCCATTAAAGAGAGACGGCGCCGGCCCTGCGGGCAAAGCGCGAGATGGGTCGCTACAGCGATGCGCCAGCCTTCCGAAAGGGCACCGGTGGCATAGTCCAGAAGCAGTTCGTCGCTGACGTGGTGCCGTATCGTCATGGCCGGTCCCCCAGCGCTGCGCGCAGTTTCGAGAAAGCAAGCCGGATGCGCGATTTCACGGTGCCCAGCGGCAGGCCGAGACGGTCCGCGATCTCGCTGTGCGAGACATCCTCGAAGAATGCAAGTTTCAGAAGATCACGCTGCTCGGAGGGAAGCCCGGTCATCGCGGCATGAAGACGTGTTTCCTCATCGCGCGTTTCGAGGGCATGGTCGGCCGCAGGCTCCGGCTCCGGCACAAATGCGGGATCGTTGGGATCAAAGTCGGGGCGCCGGCTTCGACGGTAGTTGTCGATACGCAGGTTACGCGCAATGGTGAAAATCCACGCGCTGGGCGTGCCTCTGGAGGGGTCGAACTGGGCAGCCTTCCGCCAGACCGTGACCATCGTTTCCTGCATCAGTTCTTCCGAGAGCTGCGGATCGCGGACACGCTGCAACATAAATGCACGGACCTGAGGCGCATAAGCACGGAATATCCGCTCAAAAGCCTCGATGTCGCGGCTGCTGCCGACGCGGGCGATCAACCGCGCAAGATCGTCCTTAGCCGCCGATTTGGAATTCTGCTTCATCAAGCCCCGCGGAACGTGTGTGTGATGCCGAGCGGCATGCACGACGGAAAAAGCTTGTAGCGTCTGGCTGGCAGACCTTGTCGGGCGGAGTTCCAGGTTCATGCCCCTAGCTACGACACTTAGAGCATCCCGGATCACAGCAGGCAATTTTTTTGCGTTCCGAAGATCCAAACAGGTTCAGCGCCCGTAGACACTTATAAATCTCAAGGAGGGCTTCCGTTGCTGCCACAGAAACACAGAGCGACCGACAGTCGAGTGGCCGTTATCGGGAGCGGCATATCCGGGCTCTCGGCAGCCTGGCTCCTTTCTCGCTCTCGCCGTGTGACGCTGTATGAGGCGGATCATCGGCCGGGCGGACATGCGAACACCTATGATGTCATAACCCCCGGCGGCCCCGTCGCGGTCGATACGGGGTTCATCGTCTTCAACGATCGGAATTATCCCGAGCTTGTCTCGCTGTTCGGTCATCTTGGCGTGTCGACCCAACTCTCCGACATGTCCTTCGCCGCTTCGCTGGACGGTGGCCGTTTCGAGTATTCCGGCTCGGGTCTCAAGGGGCTCCTCGGTCAGAGGTCGAATGTGTTGCGGCCGGACTTCTGGCGCATGATCGCAGACATATTGCGCTTCTATCGACAGGCACCCTCGATATTGATCGAGCGGAACCATGACAATGAAACCGTCGGCTCGTTTCTTGAGCGGGCAGGGTACAGCGACAGTTTCATAAACAACCATCTATTGCCCATGGGGGCGGCGATCTGGTCGACCACGGCAGCGCAGATGCGAGAATATCCACTCCTTGCGTTTATCATGTTCTTCGAGCGTCACGGCCTGCTGTCGCTGGTTGACCGGCCCCGCTGGCGCACCGTTACCGGTGGTAGTCGCACCTATGTCGAGCGGCTCCTTGAAGATTTCGATGGCGAGGTGCGTCTCTCAACGCCCGTGGCGCGAGTGCGGCGCCGGGATCGCGGGGTCGAAGTTACCGACGCGAATGGAGCTCCGACACGTTTGATGATGTCGTGATCGCCACCCATGCGGATCAGGCCCTGGGCATGCTTGAAGATGCGAGCGAAGACGAACACCGGCTGTTGAGCGCGTTTTCCTATACGGCCAACGAGGCGGTTCTGCACCGGCATCCGGGTCTCATGCCGAAGCGCCGCAGCGTCTGGTCGAGCTGGAACTATGTCGAGGCAGCGCGCCAGTCCGGTGCACAAGAGCTCTGTGTCACCTACTGGATGAACCGCCTGCAGAACCTGGACCCGGCTCACCCACTGTTTGTCACTCTCAATCCCGTTTTTGACGTTCCTGAGCAGGACCGGATTACCTCCTTCAAATATGCGCACCCTCTGTTCGACACGAAGGCGCTTGCTGTTCAGAAGCAGCTCTGGAGGTTGCAAGGTATCCGCAGTACGTGGTTCTGCGGTGCGTATTTCGGCAGTGGTTTTCATGAAGACGGGATCCGGTCGGGGCTGAGCGCCGCGGAACAACTGGCAGGCGTGTCGCCCCCCTGGAGAAACGTCCGCCCGGGTCGGAAAGAGACGGCAATGCCGGAACTTGTCGCAGCAGAATGAAACGGAGCTCCGCCATTTATTCCGGTCGGGTCATACACCGTCGCCATCGACCGAAGGTGCACCGCCTGTTCTATCGGGTGTTCGCGCTCTATCTCGATCTTGACGAGATACCGGCCCTGTCCAAAGCCATGAAGCTTTTCAGCTACAATGGTGCCGGCGTGTTTTCCTTCAACGACGGCGATCACGGGGATGGCACAAGGGGCGGCCTGCGTCGATGGGTCGACACGCAGATCGAAAAGGCCGGCCTGAATCCGGGGTCGATGCGCGTGTTCCTGCTTTGTTATCCACGGATCTTTGGATACGTCTTCAATCCACTGTCCGTGTATTTCTGCCACGACACTTATGGAAACATTCGACTGATACTCTATGAGGTGTGCAACACCTTTGGCGAGCGACACACCTATGTGATCCCGGTGGAACGTGTCGGCCCGAAGGGGATCCGCCATGCCTGCGACAAGGCTCTTTACGTCTCGCCTTTCCTTTCGATGGATTGCCGGTATCACTTCCACATCATGCCGCCGGCGCAGGATGTGGTGGTCGCGATCAACGAGACAGAAACCAGCGAGCCCGTCCTGCACGCATCCTTCACAGGCCAACGAAGGGAGTTGACGGATCGCGCTCTGCTTGGCCTCCTGCTCAGTCACCCGCTGATGACCCTCAAGGTTACCGCTGCAATTCACTTCGAGGCAATGCGCCTCTGGCTGAAGAAAGTGCCCATTCACCGGCATGCGCCATCGGGAGAGCGTGTCGCTCAAACCCTGATCAAATCCGATCAAAAAGGCAGATCATCATGAGTCATATTGAGGACGCCTCCAGGTTGCCCGCCCAACCAGCCAGCCCATTGTGGCAGCGCATTGTCTGCCGCTGGGCGGATGCCGTTGGCTGCGGGCAGATCACCCTGCGATTTCCCGATGGCAGGCGCCATACCGCCGTCGGCGCACGCTCCGGACCGACAGCCGCACTGAATTTCAAGAGCGGCCGCGGATTTATGCAGATTCTGACGGGAGGCAGCAACGGCTTCGCACGCGCCTTCATCGACGGCCATGTCGATACGCCCGACCTGGACGCATTGCTTGAGCTTGCGCTGGTCAACGAGGAGCGGTGGAGCGATATCATGGGCAGTTCAACAATCATGTCGCGGCTGGAGACCCTCAGGCACCGCCTGCGCCGCAATTCGCGGGCGGGAAGCCGTCGAAACATTTCCTTTCACTACGACCTGGGAAATGCGTTCTACCGCCTCTGGCTCGACAACACGATGACCTACTCCTCTGCGATATACACTCCGGATACGCAGAATCTGGAAGAGGCGCAGGCCGCTAAATACGACCGCATCATATCCCGGCTGGAGATTGGTCCGGATGACCACGTACTGGAGATCGGATGCGGCTGGGGTGGATTTGCAGAACACGTCATCCGAAAAACGGGTTGCCGCGTGACCGGGCTGACACTGTCTCGCGAACAAGCCGATTATGCGCGGAACAGGCTGGAGAAAGCCGGCTTCACCGAAAGGGCCGACATTCGGCTTCAGGACTATCGCGATTGCGAAGGCAAGTTCTCCAAAGTCGTCTCCATCGAGATGTTTGAAGCCGTGGGCGAGGAGAGCTGGCCCCTTTTTTTCGATCGCCTCTGTGCTTTGCTGGCGCCAGGCGCCCGAGCCGTCATTCAGGTCATCACTCTCGATGAGAGCCGTTTTGAATCCTATCGCCGCAGGGCGGATTTCATCCAGACCTATGTTTTCCCCGGCGGAATGCTGCCCTCGCCACGCGCTTTCGAGAACGCTGCATCCGCCGCAGGATTGACGCTTTCCGACCGGTACCTTTTCGGACAGGATTACGCCCGCACGCTGACGGAATGGGAGACGCGGTTCGAGCAAACCTGGCAAGCCATCGCCGCGCTCGGCTTCGACGAACGTTTCCGCCGCCTGTGGCTTTACTATCTTGCCTATTGCCGGGTCGGCTTCCAGAGCGGCCGCATCGATGTGGCTCAATACGAGCTTTCGTCGCGGTAGCGCTGCGGTGTGCGCACGGGTCAGTCCGGCGCCCTTACAAGGCGGCGGGTAATCGTGAAGCGAAGCATGGCCGGCAGCGCGTGCAGAAATTTGATCGCGAGTTTCATTTTCCAGGGAAAGATGATCTCGTACCGTCCATCCTCAAGCCCCTTCTCTATGCTGGCTGCCGCCTCATCCGCCGAAATCAGGAACGGCATTGGGAAGTCATTCCTGGCCGTCAGGGGAGTATCGACGAAACCGGGGTTGATGACGCTCAACGAAACATTGCGGCGCTCCGCCTCTGGTTTCATCGCTTCGCATAGATTGTTGAGCGCAGACTTGGTCGCTCCGTAAGTAGCGCCGCCGGGAAGGCCGTTATAGCCGGCAACGGAAGCCATGATGGCGATCTTTCCCCGCCTGCGGCTCATCATACTGTCCAGGAGCGGCTCAAGCGCGTTGCAGGTGCCCTGCAGATTCACCGCGATCATCGACTGCGCGACCTGAGCACGGAAGTCAAAAGCCCCGTCGCGCTTGTAGGTACCAGCGGCCAGAACAGCCATGTCGATCGGTCCCATTGCCAGTTCGATCTCCGCATGCACCTGTTTTGTTCGCGCCATGTCGGTCACATCAAGCGGGTAGGGGAAAATACTGCCCTCCTGCTCGGCAGCGAGTTCCTCGAGAGTTGCCGCGCTTCTGGCGCTCGCGGCGACCTGCCATCCATTGCGCGCCAGGCGTAGCGCCAGCGCACGTCCGATGCCTGAGCTGGCGCCGGTGACCCAGACGATTCCTTTGTGTTTCCTGCGTGCCATATCTTTCCGTCTCCCTCTTGCCTGAGAATACGAAGCGCAGTCCAAAACGGATCAACACAATCGCCCGTACAGGGCAGGCGACCTGCGGAGATGGCGCTGAAGGTTACATGCAACGGGTGGGGTCGTGACATCTTGAGGCGAGGGTGGCGGCCGAACAAGCGACCGTCGTTTCCTATAGGCCGTTCCGCCCATGATGCCGGAAACACAGCCCCGCTTGTTCCGCGCGCAGTAGTAACGCTTCCGCATAAGGGAATGCGACGGAGCCAACAGAGAGACGGGGTTCGCCAACCAACACTACCTTCGTGAAAACCGGACTGGAACCGTGAGTGTGCGGTTCACGCCGGGCGGTGGAGCCGGAACGGGAGAGGCACGGCGCACCAGCGAGAGAACCGCCTTGTCGAGCGCCGGATAACCGGACGATCGCGCAAGCGAAATCGCGCTTACATTGCCATTGCCGTCGATGCGAAAGCGCACATAGACAGTGCCCTGTTCGCGTCGCGCCCTTGCCGATGAGGGATAGCGCTTGCGCCGCTCCAGATGCGCCATCAGACGCGATTGCCAGCGGGCCGGGGAAATGTTGGGCGCAGAGCGTCCCGACGCATTCTGGCGGGCTGCGGTGCGGTTCGATTTGCGCACATTGGCCTGCGCCCTGGTCGCCTGTGTCGAGGTCGCACTTCTCTTCTTGCGGCGCTTCGTAACCTTCTTGGGAGCCTCTTTCTTCTCCACCTTGGTGGGCGCGGGCGGCTGCGGGCGTGGGGTCGGCAGCGGAACGGCCACGTTTTCGAGCAGCTGCGCAATCTCACTGACTTCCGGCTGATCTTCCTTCACCTCCGTCTCGGTGGGCTCTGCCACCTCTTCGGGCGGTTCTTCTTCCGGGAGCTCTTCGCCTGCGCTGGCGGTGCTCTCGGTCGAGTTTTCCTGTTCGGCAGCCATCACCTCTTCCTCGGTGGCCACTGCCTCCGGCGCTTCGGCGAATTCGATCATGATGGCGGCGGGTGGCTCGTCGGCAACGGGCATCACCGGCTCCTCACGGGTCAGGAGAACCACCGCGCCGACATGAACGGCCAGAACCGCGAGAATGGCACCCGTCCAGAGAGCCAGTTCCGTCAGTCTGGCAAGACGTCCTGCAGAACCGTTCCAGGCGCTCATGGCTGCTGCTCTGCCTTTGGTTCGGGGGCTGCCGGTGCTGGCGATGAACCTTCCAGGCCGACCAGCGCGATCTTGAGATAGCCTGCATCGCGAAGCAGGTTCATCACCTCCATGAGATGTTCGTAGGCCACTGTCTTGTCGGCTCGCAGAAACACCCTCGTCTCAAGGTTCCCCTCAGAAGCGGTCTGCATGGCAACGGCAAGCCCTTCGCGCGTCACCGGATCGTTACCAAGCGAAAGCGCGAGTTCGGATGTCAGCGTCAGGTAGAGCGGCTTGTCGGGGCGCTCTTGCTTCTTGGCGCTGGATGCCGGCAGATCGACCTTCACATCCACGGTGGCCAGCGGCGCGGCCACCATGAAGATGATGAGCAGCACAAGCATCACGTCGATAAAGGGCGTGACGTTGATTTCGTGATTCTCTTCGAGATCGTCGGTTGCCCGTTCCTTCATACGTCCGGCCATGGCTTCTACTCTGCCGCGATTTTCTGGGTGTCTTCCTGCATCGAAGCGGCGGCGAGACGGAAGTCGAGGTCGCGGCTGGCAAGCCGCTCGACACCGGCGGCCGCATCGCCGAGCAATTGGCGATACCCCGTTATGCTGCGCGCGAAGACGTTGTAGATGACCACGGCCGGAATGGCCGCGACAAGGCCGATGGCGGTGGCCAGAAGGGCTTCGGCGATGCCGGGCGCGACGATGGCCAGATTGGTGGTCTGCGCTTCCGAAATGCCGATAAAGGAATTCATGATGCCCCAGACCGTGCCGAAAAGACCGACGAAGGGCGCCGTCGAACCGATCGTCGCCAGAACACCGGTTCCGCGCGTCAGGCGGCGTCCGGCCTGTGCCTCGATCCGGCCGAGCGACGAAGCGATGCGTTCCTTCACACCGTCATTGCCGGCATGGTCGAGCGCTGCGGCGGACTGCTGCATTTCCTCTTCGGCCAGCCGCACCATATAGGCGGCGGGTCCGCCGCGTCGGGCAAGGACGCTTCCCGCATCCTTCAGGCTGGAAGACCGTGTGATGATCCCCAGAACGCGCTTTGCGCGAGCCCGTGCGCAGGCAATTTCGATGCTTTTTGCGAGCCAGACGGTCCAGGTCAGGAGCGATGCAAGGGCGAGGCCGATCATCACCGCCTTCACCACCCAGTCGGCGGCCATGAACATGCCCCAGGGGGAAAGGTCGTGCGGCAGGTCGGAACGCTTTTCTGGCTGGGAGAGCATTTGCGAGAGCGCCGCCGCCGGATCGTCGAGAAGCGAGGGGGCCGGCTCGGCCTGTGTTGGTGCGGTCACTGGCTCTGCATCCACTGCTGGTGCGGCGCTGGCGGGGGTGCCTGCGGCAGGTGTGTCGGCTGGTTGTGGCTTCTGTTCGGTTGCCGGTGCCGCCCCGGATGCCGGAGCGTCCGCCTCCGCGCTGCCTGAACCGGTGCTTTCTGCCGGCGCTGGGGACTGTGGTTCGGCAGGCGCGCTGGTTTCCGTATCCGGCGCGGCCACGTCCTGTGCCATGGCCGGGTTTGCCGGCGCCAGGAGCAAAGCGGCCGAGAGCACCAGGGCAAACCGGAGGCCAGTCCGGTGAAGCACGGTTTCGCGGGAATGATGAGAAGCGGTCATGATCGGTCTTTTTTGCTGGCGCGGCACCGCATTGCTCCCACTTGCGGTGGGGCACGCATCGTCGCTTGATGAAAATTGCGTTCGGTAATTCGGTAAGATTGTCAGGCTGGCGCGCGTGCTTCTTCAGGCCTCGGGGCGCATCGCAATCCAGATCGCCACGCTGCCTGTCGCTGCCCCAACGACGAGCGCCAGCAGAAGGCCCGGTTCGTAAAGCAGGATGAAAACGCCATAACCAAAGGCAATACCGCCCGCCGCCAGAAGTTTGGCGCGGCGTGACATCACGCCATGGTCGCGCCAGTTGCGCAAAACGGGACCGAGTTTCGGATGTTCGAGCAGTTTGCGTTCAAGCGCGGGTGAGGAACGCGCAAAGAACCACCCGGCCAGAATCAGGAATATCGTGGTCGGCATGACTGGCAGGAATGCCCCGATCACGGCCAGAAGCAGCATGACGAGGCCCATAATGAGCAGCATCGTACGCTTTGCATGTTCGAATGCGGGCGCGATCTTCAAAGACCGACCTCCATCGACCGACCAGCTTGTGAGAGAGACCTGCTCCTGCCCCGATATCTGCGGGGCGGTGGCAGCCTTCATGGCTGCAGGGATCGTATTCATTGAAACACCTCCTCGACAAGGGTGCGAACGCGATGAAATGCGTTCTCCGCACCTGTAACAACCGAATGTTCTTCCGTTTCCTGGAGTGAGAGCGCGTCGAGTGCACCGGTAAAGGTGCGCCAGTGCCGTCCGCGCCCTTCGGGAGCGGCGGCCAGATGCCGTGCGCCGAAATCCTCCGAAAGGTCGAGTGTCCGGGCTTCCTTGAGCAGGAAGGCGGCACCCAGGTTTGAGCCTTCCGCCACATAGAGCCAGCCAAGCGCGGCGGGCATGTCCGGTTGGGTTTCAGCGGTGAAAATGGGCGCCTCGTTCAGTGCCGGTGCCCCAATTTCGAGATCGGCGAGATCTTGCGCGATGAGCGAGAAGCGTCTGCGCACATCGAGATCCGGCAGAAGAGCGGAGAGAGCCGGGTTGCAATAAAGCGCGTCGATGTCGCGGTGAAACAGATACTGCATGCGCAGGAACTGCCCGAAGCGTTCGCGGCTGGCGAAAGGCTCGCGGTCCATGATCGCCTTGTCGAGGCGGTCGTGCGTTGTGGCTGTGCGCTCCTTCAGGAGTTTGGAGCGGGTTTTGCCATCAGGGTTGTCGAGAATGACGCGTTCATTCATGGATAATGCCTTTGGATCGTGAGATGCGCGGAGCGGCTGTGCCGCCCCGCGTGGGAGCGGTTTCAGAACTTCGCCGTCATGGACGCATAGAAGGTGCGTCCCGGTCCGGGCCGCTGCATGAGGCTGATCGGGTCCACGTAGAACTCGTCTGTGAGGTTCTCGACCCGGAAAGTGGCGGTCAGATTGTCAGTGAACTTGTACTCCGCGAACACATCGACAAGTGTGTATGGATCCCATTTGATGAGCGAGATGAACTGCCCCGCGCCCTGACCGTCGATGTTTGTGTGTCCGGCCGCGCGCGGGCCCACATGGGTCACGCGTCCGCCGAGCGTCAGCCGGTCTTCAAGCAGTTTCTGCGAAAGCGAAAGCCCGATCATGTATTCCGGCGGCACCTGATTGGTCGCGAAGTCCGAATAGATGGTCTCGTTCGCGCAGCCGGTGTCCTTGGGGCAAAACTCCACATTCGTGTAGTAATTCGCGGAGAGTTCGGCCGTGAACCCGGAATTCTCGTAGCGACCGGACAATTCGACGCCGGAGAACTTGGCCTTGTCCATATTGTACATGAAGCCGCCGAAGTAGCCGTTCGGCATGTAGCCGACGTGGCGTGCAACATAATTGTCGATGGTCCAGTCGAAATAGCCCAGCTTCACCATGGCGCGATCGTCGGCGCTGAAGAGGCCCTGTCGGGTGTGATTGACCCCAAGCTCCCAGTTGCTCGCGCGCTCCGGTTCGATATCGGTTATCGTGCTGACAGCAATGCCCCCCGACACGGTTTCCAGCAGGCTGGGCGTGCGAAGCGCATAGGAATAGCCGCCGTAGATCTGCGTATCTTCAAACGGCTCGAACGTAAGGCCCAGCGACGGGCTCAGACCGCCTGCCGAGCGCTTACCCGAATTCTCGATGTAATGAGACGGACCGACCGGTCGCTTGTCCTGCGTCCAGTAGTGATCGTAGCGCAGACCACCGTCGACGGTCAGCCAGTCGATCGGCTTCCAGTTCGCCTTGACGAAGGCACCCAGTTCTTTCTTGTTTCCGTAGGCGGAATAGGGGCCGGAAAGCTCATCGGTATAGGCGCTGGGTTCCGTGGTCATGTAGTTGTAGGAAAGGCCGTAATCCAGATTCACATCGCCGAACTGCGTGTCGAGCTTGGATTTGTTGCCGATGTCGAGACCCCACATGAGCACGTCCGAACCGGTCCGGAAGTCCATTGGAAGGCCGAACTGGTCCGGCGTCGGCCAAGTGCGCGTACCACGGTTCCAGGGTTTGCGCAGTTCCATGTCCGTCAGCCAGGCATTGGCCGTCAGGTCGATGAGGTCGTTTTCCTCAGGCTGCCATTTGTAGCGTGCGGTATAGGTGTCGACGGAGGTGCCGCTCGTCTGATCCCGCTGAACGGGGCGGTCGCGATTCGTCTGCATGCGCCAGGAAATCTGATCGCCCGCTTCGCTCCTGAAGCCTGTGTAGCCGAGCTTGAGGCTCTGTCCGTCACCGAACCGAAGCGTTCCCTTTGCAATTGTGGATTTCGTTTCGAGCTCGGTGTTCAGAACTTCCTCGCCGGGGCGGTAGTTGGCGATGCCGCCGACTTCGACATATTCCGGCCAGTTGGTACACCAGCCCCAAGAGTTGCAAAGCTCCCTTGGGCCACTTTTGTAGGGCCTGGCCACGGGACCATTCTTGCCCGCATGGTAGTTTCCACGCTTGCGGTACGCATAGCCGACGAGAAAATCGTACTTCTCATCGTAGAATGCCGCGACGGCGCTTCCGTGGCCATTTGTCGGCTTCAGGAACGAGGGACGGTCCATGCCATCGGGCGAGGGGGTCGCCACCGGAGGTGACCAGGCATTTCCGGGGAATTGATAGCCGCCAAACGCGCCGGGAGTGGGATTGGACGAATTGGTTCCAAAGCCGCCTTTGACGCGGAAACCGAAGCGCTTGCCCTCTTCAACGATATCCTTCGCATCGATTGTGCGCATCGAGACCGTGCCTGCAATGCCGTTGGAGGCTGCGTCCGATCCCTTCGTGATGTCGATGCCGCCGATGAAGTCGGGATCGACGAAAGTGCGGTTGGAGTAACCCTGATAACCCTGCGGCACCGTCACGGAATTGGAACTGCCATCGATTTTGGTTGCGACGCGTCCGAGACCCTGCATGCCGCGAACGTTCATGTCGATGCCGCCAGAGCCGTTACGTGCGTTGGCGGAGGCGACGCCCGGCATCCCGCGAAACATGTCTGTAGGATCGGAGCCACGGTAGCGCTCGATTGTCGCCTCATCGATATGAGCGGTCGCTGCCGCCGTTGCATAGGGGGCGTAGACGGCGCTGTTTGCATTGCCGCCCAGTACCTCGATCACACCGAGCATCAGCGACCCGTCGGCCGCAACGGGAGCATGTGCGGACGAAACCCGGTCGGCAATGGTGACGGTTCCCGAAGCGTTGATCTGATGCGAGAGGCCCGTTCCCGAAAGCAGACGCCGAAGCGCTTCATTGCTGGAATAGGAGCCCTGCACTGCCGGGGCGGTGCGCCCTGATGCGAGGGACGCCGGATAGGCGAGCTTCAGTCCCGCCTGATTTGCAAAGGCGCTGAGCGCGGCCGCGAGCGGCTGCGCCGGAATATTGAACGCCGTCACCTGCGCGGTCGTCTGCGCTCTGGCGGAAACCACACCGCAAACCGGCACGATTGCCGTAGAGGCGACCAACAGCGCCCTTAGAAACTTACTCTGCCCCGTTCCAGACAACATACACCCTGTCTCCATTATCTTCAGCGGGGCTTGGCATGCACAGTGCACAACACCCCTCACTGGCTAAGACAGGTTTCCTGACTAAAATCCTCAACAAAAATCGGAAATAATCTAAGAAAAATCTAACTATTTGAAATTATTGTAAGATATCTGGATGCGTGCAGCACCCGTATGGGCAGACCATCTGCCAGGGCATCAAGCGAAGCGGATGGTGAGCGCAAATCAAGAACGGCATTGACCCGCAGCGCCTTCAGGGCGTCGTCCCGCGCGATGATCCAGCCGGGATGATAGGCGCTGAGCGCCGAAAGGACTTCGTCCAGCCGCCGCCCTTCGGCTATATAAAGTCCTGAACGCCATGCCTGTGTGATGTCGGCGGACTGGCTTTCCCGTGTCTTCAGCGTTCCGTCACGCGCCATGACCGCACGCTCCCCCTCCGAGATCACGAGTGGGGGCCTGTGCGCTGCATCTGTTCGGAATGCGCCGACCTGAACGGCATGCTCCGTCACTGCAACGGCAATGTTTTGACCGGGCAGAGAAGCATTCACGTCGAATGCGGTGCCGAGCGCCCGCACGTCGAGATTTCCGGCTTGCACGATGAATGGGCGCGCGGCATCCGAACGAACCTCGAAATAGGCCTGTCCCTTGATCAGCGTGATCTGTCGACGGTCCGCCGTGAAAGCGACATCCAGCGCCGTCATGGCATTCAGTGTCGCTCTGGAGCCGTCAATAAACTCAATCGTACGGGTCTCGGCGATACCGGTTGCATGCTCGCCCGCCGGAGACATCTGTCGGCTGACTGCCCAGGCGCCCATCCCGGCGCAGGCGAGGCCGCCAAGCCCGCCAAGAACCGCTCTGCGCGATGGACCCGACGGCCGCCGGCCCGGATGAATGAAGCCGTTGCGCGGATCGCGATGCAGTTGCGACGCGTCGTCCCACAGGGCTTCGGCCTCCCGGGCTGCCTGTTCGTGGGCATCGCTCTGTTGTCGCCATTCGGCGAAAGCGCTGCGCTCCGCGTTTCCCACTTCACCCGAATGCAATCTGACAATCCAGGCAATGGCCTCGTCCGACAGTTCTCTGGGCGCGTAGCGCGATTGTCGGATTTCTGGCATGGGCGGGGTTCTCCTCAGATCTTGCGTTCCTATGGCTTTAGACCGGTTTCGCCGGGAAAATCCTCAACGATCCATCAGATTAACGGAGCCTAAAGCGCTTCATCGTCCCTCAGCGTATCGCGGCAGTGTATCATCGCGCGAATGATGTGCTTCTCGACCATGCTTATCGAGATGCCAAGACGGCTGGCGATTTCGCGATGCGTATGCCCTTCGATCTTGTTGAGAATGAAGGCTCTCTGACAGGCTTCCGGGAGCTCGTTGAGAACCACGGAAAGCTTCAGAACCCTCTGGCGACGGTCGAGAAGCGGGGTCGGATCCGTGCTTGCTCCGTCCACAGCCGTATCCTCGAAATCGACCCGCTGGAGCCATTCCCTGTTTCGCTCTGCCGTGAAATCGAAAGCCGCCCTGCGCGCCACGGAGTATGCATACGCTCTGGGATAGTCGATGACGTCACCCTGTTTCGAGCGACGCACAAGCCGCAGATAGGTGTTCTGGATGACTTCTTCTCCACCGTCGCGTCCGCCCACCAGGCGTGCGGCGAAACGCACCAGTTCCTGGTGTTGCGATTTGAACAGATCGGCGAGCCAATTGTGGAAATTACCCGACATGGGATCTCTCGTTAGACTTGTCTCAATGTCAGGTCTGACGCGCTAAGCGGCGGATTGATGAGTGAGGGGGGCAGTGCGAAAATGGAATTCCATAGTGCGGCGAGAAGTTTCTCCAAAGCCACTCCCATCAGAAGAGCAGACACAAAACAGATTTGACGGTACCAGTGAAGGTTCACGAGAATATAAATATGAATTAAAATGTCAACTTTAAGATCGCCTTCGGAAGGGGCAGGTCAAGCCATATCTCGGTGTCCACGAAGCCCTCAGCAGGTCAGCAGTCCTGTTCCGACTTCCAGACTAAATCGACATTCACCGCATCCACCGCAATGCGCCTGAAACGCTTTCGCCTGTTGAAGCACCGCTCGATTGCGTCGGAGAGTGCCGGCGTTTGGTTGCGGCTCGACGTGGATTTGAGCGCCGCCTTGAGCGCACCGGGTTGTCCAGGCCGATCCTCCCGTTAGCTAAGCCATGCGTTGGCTGTCGATCGAAATTCGAAGGGCTTGTTCTCGTGCAGCACGATCTCGCCGCCGGCCTTATGACAAGCTGCGCGAGCCATGCTACAGACCTGTCCTTGCGTGAACGCTTTGCGGTCGTGCCCAGATCGGTACAACATTGGTTGTGCTTTCCGGGTAAATGGGTGCGAAGTCAGCCGAAATGAGGCGGGCTGAAGATTTAAAACATAGGCTAAGTGTTGGAAAAAACAGGAAAATCACATATCTGCGCATCTCGCTTTTTGCTGTCGCCCCAATGATCGACTGGACGGATCGGCACTGCCGGTTCTTTCACCGACAATTGACGGGCGGGGCGTTGCTTTACACCGAGATGATCGTCGCCGATGCCGTTATTCATGGCGATCGCGAACGCCTGCTCGGTTTTGACCGGAGCGAACACCCCGTCGCGCTTCAGCTTGGCGGTTCCGATCCCGAAAAACTCGCAGAAGCTGCGGAGATCGGTGCCGGGTTCGGATACGACGAGATCAACCTTAATGTTGGCTGCCCGTCAGACCGGGTCCAGTCGGGAACATTCGGTGCCTGCCTCATGAAGACGCCGGGGGTCGTGGCGGCCGGTGTTGCGGCAATGAAGGCGCGTGTATCTCTGCCTGTAACGGTGAAATGCCGGATCGGGGTGGACGATCAGGATACCGAAATCGCGCTCGATGCGCTTGCCGATGCGGCCTGGTCGGCTGGGGTGGATGCGCTTTGGGTGCATGCGCGCAAGGCGTGGCTGCAGGGGCTGAGCCCCAGGGAAAACCGGGAAATCCCGCCGCTCGACTATGATCGCGTCTATCGTCTGAAACAGGCCAATTCCGACCGGTTCATCGGCATCAATGGCGGCATTGTCAGCCTTGACGAGGCGGCAGCGCATCTTGCGCACGTGGACGGCGTGATGCTGGGGCGCGCGGCCTATCAAAACCCGGCCATTCTGGCGGGCGTTGATGCTCTGCTTGAGGGGGGCGAACGGGCGCCGGTCGATTACGCCCTGCTGATCGAGACAATGGCGGCCTATGCCGAGCGGCACATCGCCAGTGGCGGACGGCTGTCGCATGTGACACGGCACATGATTGGTCTTTTTCATGGTTTCGACGGCGCACGCCGCTATCGGCAGATACTCTCCAGCAAGGCGACGAAGCCGGGTGCCGGCGCAGAAGTTCTGCGCGAGGCTTTTTCAGCTGTCGATCTTGGCACCCGACGCGACGCGGCCTGATCTCGATCCCCCCACGTGGAAATTGCATTTGTGCGGCATCGGCGTTAGCTAGGTCATCGGACCGAGAAGTGGAATCCGGTTGTCGGGCTATTCCGACGCTCTATCAACAGCTTAGATCACCCTTTGCGTCCGGCTGGACGCACGGTGATCCAGCCTCGCTGGACCGGATTTGAGAGGGGGACATCATGAATCTGCCGATGGGCGAAATCGCCATGTTTGCTGCTGCGCTGGCGGCAGCGGGCGTCGTGGCCGGCATCCTTGCCGGCCTGTTCGGCATCGGTGGCGGCGCGATCCTTGTCCCGGTCTTCTATCAGGTGTTCGGGCTCGTCGGCGTGGACGAGGCGGTGCGCATGCACCTGTCCGTCGGTACGTCGCTTGCCATCATCGTTCCGACCTCGCTGCGCTCCTTCCGGTCGCATTATCTGCGTGGCGCTGTGGATATGGATCTGTTGCGGAGTTTCGTTATCGCCGTGCCGGTCGGTGTGGTGCTGGCAACGCTTGTGGCTGCCCATGTGTCCAGCGGCGGCCTGCGGGCGATTTTTGCGGTGATTGCTCTTCTGGTCGGTGTCCGACTTCTCTTGAACCGTGAAACCTGGCGGCTGGGAGCCGACATTCCAGGAAACCCGGCGCGCTCGCTTGTCGGCACATTGATCGGATTTCTGTCGACCCTGATGGGCATTGGCGGCGGTGTTATGAACAACACCTTCATGACGCTCTTCAACCGGCCCATGCACCAGGCAGTGGCGACCTCGTCAGGCGTCGGCGTTCTGATTTCGATACCGGGCCTGTTCGGTTATGTGTGGGCAGGATGGGGCGAAGCGCTTCTGCCGATTGCCTCCACCGGCTATGTGAACTGGATTGCCGTCCTGCTCATCATCCCGATCACGCTGATCGTCGCTCCGCTTGGCGTGCGGATCGCCCATGCGCTCGACAAGAGAAAGCTCGAAACGGCGTTCGGCCTCTTCATGATCATTGTCGCCGCCCGCTTTGGCTGGAGCCTGCTTTAGGCTGGGCCGCCCCTCCTTTATCTCAATGTTTCGCTTGATCGGTGGCTGCAATGCATGTGCGTGGTTCGACAAGCTCACCATGAGGGAGGGTTTCACCGGGCTTCATCTGGAGCAACTGCAGAGAGGCATTGTTTGCTAGCGCCACCGATTCTCATGGTGAGCTTGTCGAACCACGCACCAGTCCGGAGCGCAGACCATCCTGACCCTAGATCAGCGCCCGCTCAAAGCGGTTGTAGCGCATGGAATAGAAGGGCACGGGCGCTCCCGGCTTGAGTTCCGGATCAACCTTGAGACGCTGCTCCAGATCATCGAGGATCGTGCAGGTGATGAGCGGAACCTCGGTTTTCTTTGCCTCTGGAATGGAAAGCCAGACCAGCTCTTCCAGCTCGTGGGTCGGGCCACCATCGGGCAGTTCCACGGCCACGTCATCGCGCCAGGCAGCCAGAAAGCGGGTGTCGAAGCGGCGCACGCGACCGGGCGGCGTGATCGCACGGGCGATGTAACGCAGGCCGGAGAGCGAGGGGCAGACGCCGTTTTCGGCAAAACCCTGCCAGTCCTTCGCTGTCGTGCTGAATGTGCCTTTTTCGCCGATCAGAAGACCGGCCTCCTCATAAGTCTCGCGGATTGCCGACATGGCGACGGCGCGCGCACGCGCTGCCGTAGCGCGAGAACCGGTGCCAATCAGCCGGCGCTCTTCGTCAGGGTGCAGACCAGAGGTAACGGGAATGCGGCCGTCGGCGGGATCGGTGCGCCCGCCGGGAAACACGAAACGGCCCGGCATGAAGGCATGCTTGCGGTGGCGACGCCCCATCAGCACCCGGACCTCGTCACCGCTGCGATCGAGCAGGATGAGGGTTGCCGCGTCGCGCGGCCTCATGGGCTTGCCGCCGAGCGAAAAATCTTTGGCTTCCGCGCGGTCGACGGCGGCCTTGTCGAGGCCGTCCATGCGGTTGGGCTGCCCGCTCATGAGCGCCTCCCGGAGTGTTCGGGAAGTTCCGGGTGGGTTTCCGCTAATTCGTCCTCATCGCCGAAGCCGTGCATGTAATAGGCCCATTGCAGGCCGACGATCGCCCCCTTGACCGGTCCGATCAGAATGAGCGACATGATCAGCGTGACCGGCACCCAGATCGACAGATGCACCCAGCCGGGCCAGTCGGTGAACGCCTCCATTCCCATGAAGGCACCGACGACGATGTGACCGACAATGAAAATCACCAGATAGGCCGGAAGATCGTCGGCGCGGTGATGGTGAAGTTCTTCTCCGCATTCAGGACATTGATCGGCGGTTTTCAGATAGGCGCGAAAGAGTTTTCCCTCGCCGCAACTGGGGCAGCGCCCCATAAAGCCGCGTTTCATGGCTTCCATCAGGGGACGCTCGGGCTTCTTTGGCGCTGCTGCGCCGCCGTAGATTTTCTCTTCCATCATCGTCTCCTGCCCTGCGAGGCGCGGCGGCTCTTGCCGGCAGCGCGCCCGGAGCGACCCTTTGCCTTGTGGAACGATTTCATCGATCCCGGCAGCTTCTCGGGCTTGCTCAGCATTTCAAAGCGCATCGCACCGGCCAGCGGCGCGATCTCGACCAGCCGGACGGACACGCTGTCACCGAGCTGAAAGCCACGACCGCTGCGCTCGCCCACCATGGCATGCCGGGCTTCGTCATAGATATAATATTCGTCTCCAAGCGTAGAGACGGGCACGAAGCCATCTGCGCCATAATCCGGCAATTGGACAAAAAGTCCCGCCTTGGCCACGCCGGAGATGCGGGCATCGAATTCTTCGCCGACGCGGCCGGAAAGATGTTCGGCAACAAGCCGGTCCACCGTATCGCGTTCCGCCGCCATGGCGCGCCGCTCGGTGGCCGAAATCAGCGCTGCGGTTTCTTCAAGCCGGGATTCCTCTTCCTGGGTCAGGCCATCCTTGCCGAGCCGTAGGGCCGCAATGAGCGCGCGATGGACGATCAGATCCGCATACCGGCGAATCGGCGAGGTGAAATGGGCATAGCGCCGCAGGTTGAGGCCGAAATGCCCGAGATTTTCAGGCGCGTAGACGGCCTGGCTCTGCGAACGCAAGACCACCTCATTGACGAGCTGTTCGTGCTCGGTGTCGCGCACGCGGGCGAGGATGGCGTTGAACTGGGCGGGCTTGAGCTGCGCGCCGCGCGCCAGCGAGATCTCGAAAGTGCGCAGAAACTCCCGCAGCGCCTCCTGCTTGGCAAGCGACGGGGCATCGTGGACGCGGTAGACCAGCGCCTGGCGCTTGGCCTCAAGCGTCTCGGCCGCAGCCACATTGGCCTGCACCATGAATTCTTCGATGAGTTTGTGCGCATCGAGCCGCGGGGGGACCACGACGCGATTGACGGTGCCGTCCTCCTTCAGGAGAATCTTGCGCTCCGGCAGGTCGAGCTCGAGCGGCTGGCGGTTATCGCGCCCGCGCTTCAAGACCGCATAGGCATCCCAGAGCGGCTTCAGGATGGGCTCGAGAAGCGGGCCCGTCTTGTCGTCCGGTTCGCCGTCAATCGCCTTTTGTGCCTGCTGGTAGGAAAGTTTTGCCGCCGAGCGCATGATGACGCGATGAAAGCTGTGCCCGACCTTCTGGCCAGACGCCGAAAAGCGCATGCGCACCGCAAGAGCCGGGCGCGGCTCGCCTTCGCGCAGCGAGCACAGATCGTTGGAAATGCGCTCCGGTAGCATCGGAACGACACGGTCCGGAAAATAGACGGAATTGCCGCGCTTTAAAGCTTCCCGGTCGAGTGCAGAGCCCTGACGCACATAATGCGCCACATCGGCAATGGCGACCGTGGCGATGAAGCCGCCGGGGTTCTTCTCGTCCGGGTCGGGCTCGGCCATCACCGCATCGTCATGGTCCTTGGCATCGGCCGGGTCGATGGTGATGAGCGGCATGTCGCGCCAGTCTTCGCGGCCTGAAAGCGTGACGGGTTTTGCTCCTTCCGCCTCCGCGATCACGCCGTCGGGGAAGACATGCGGAATCTCGTGCGCGTGAATGGCGATCATGGAGACCGCCTTTTCGCTGGAAAGCGAACCGATGACCGAAGTTACCTTGCCGCGCGCGGGGCCATAGCGCCCGCCGGACATGGGCTCGGTCTCGACCAGATCGCCATCCTGCGCGTCGTTCAGATCGTTTCCGTCAATGATGAGCTCGCGCTGCGTGCGCTCCACGGGTTCGATGCGAAAGGCGCCATCCTTCGATTTGCGGATGACACCGAGAATGCTCTGCCGGCGCTTTTCAAACACCTTCATCACGCGGCCCGTATAGGCGGGGCCTTCGCTGCTTTCGGTCGGGAAGACACGGGCCAGGACGCGGTCGCCGATGCCCGCAGCCTTGCCGCCTTTTTGGGTGCGGATTTCCACGAGGGGCAGGGGACCTGCGCCCTCGTCCTGGTCCTCCCGTTCGGCAGGTCGGGCCAGCAGGGCACCGGAGGCATCGCGTGAGAAGACATCGAGCACCACGACATGTGGCAGTGCGCCGGGGCGAAGAAGGCGCTTGCGCGTTTTCTTCAGAAGCCCCTCGTCCTGAAGGTCGCGCAGAATGTCCTTGAGCCAGATACGGTCGCCGCCCTTGAGGCCGAAGGCCTTGGCGATGTCGCGCTTGGACGTGCGGTCCGGATTGTCGGTGATGAAGCGCAGCACCGCGTCACGGTTAGGGAGCCCGTCTCCGGAAGGCGCCTTGGCGGAATTCTCCGTCCGACCGGCTTTGCCGAGGGAACGGGTCTTTGCTTTCGACTTGCCGGAAATGCTGCGCGCCAAGGCGTTATTCCTCTTTCTTGGCTGCGGTCTTTTTCTTTGCCGCGGTGGCCTTCTTGGTCGTTGTCGCCTTCTTCGCGGGCGCCTTTTTCTTTGCGGCAGGCTTCTTCTTGCTGCCCTTGGCAGCCTTGGCTGCGATCAGTTCCAGCGCTTCCTCAAGCGTCACATCCATCGGCTCCTTGCCCTTGGGAAGTGTCGCATTGACCTTGCCGTGATTGACATATGGTCCATAGCGCCCGTCGCGGACGGTGATCTTGCCGCCCTCGTCGGGATGATCGCCAAGCTCCTTGAGGGCTGCGGGCGTCGAGCGTCCACGTCCGCCCTTGGCTTTCTTCTCCGCAATCACGGTGACGGCGCGGTTGAGACCGATGGAGAACACGTCCTCGACGCTCTCGAGATTGGCATAGGCCCCGTCATGCAGCAGGAAGGGACCATAGCGCCCGATGCCGGCTGAAATCATCTTTCCGGATTCGGGATGCTGGCCGACATCGCGAGGGAGGGCGAGCAACGCCAGTGCCTTCTCGATGTCGATGGAATCGGGCGACCAGCCCTTTGGCAGGCCGGCGCGCTTGGCTTCCTTGCCTTCGCCCCGCTGGACATAGGGGCCGAACCGACCGGAGCGCAGCGTGATCTCTTCTTCGGTGTGCGGGTCCTTGCCGAGAACCTTGTCGCCATCGAGTCCGTTTTCGCCATTCTCGCCATTGCCGGCCTCGCCGAACTGACGGGTAAAGCCGCATTCGGGATAGTTGGAACAGCCGACAAACGCGCCGTGGCGACCGAGTTTCAGCGAAAGCTGACCGGTTCCGCAGCGCGGACAGGCGCGCGGATCGGTCCCGTCTTCCTTGGCCGGAAACGCCAGCGGCGCAAGCTCCTCGTTCAGCGCATCGAGAACATTCGTGACACGCAGTTCCTTGATTTCGTCCACATGGCCGGAGAAGTCCTGCCAGAAGTCACGCAGAACCTCCTTCCAGGAAAGCTGGCCGTCGGAGATCCTGTCGAGCTTTTCCTCAAGGTCCGCCGTGAAATCGTATTCCACATAGCGTTCGAAGAAGTTTTCGAGGAATGCGGTCACGAGCCGGCCCTTGGCCTGCGGCATGAGCCTGCGCTTCTCGATCGTCACATAGTCACGATCCTCAAGCGTCTTGAGCGTCGCCGCATAGGTGGAGGGGCGGCCGATGCCGAGCTCTTCCATCTTCTTGATCAGCGAGGCTTCCGAGTAGCGCGGCGGCGGCTCGGTCGTATGCTTGGTGGCGTCGATCTTCTCGCGCGTCTGCGCCTCGCCCTCGTGGATTTCGGGCAGGCGGCGGCTTTCCTCGTCCTCGGCGTTTTCGTCCTTGTCGATCGCATAGGCGGCAAGGAAACCCTCAAACCGGATCACTGACCCGACCGCACGCAGGCCGGCATTGCGGCCACCATTCTCGGCCACGATTTCGACCGTGGTGCGCTCGATCTCGGCCGGCTGCATCTGGCTGGCGATGGCCCGTTTCCAGATCATTTCATAGAGACGGGCCTGATCGGCATCGAGATAGCGGCGTACCTGATCGGGCGTGCGGGAGAAATCGGTCGGACGGATTGCCTCGTGCGCTTCCTGCGCATTCTTGGCTTTCACCGAGTAAAAGCGCGGCTTCTCGGGCAAATAGCGCTCGCCGAACTCCACGCCGATCGCCTTGCGCGCCTGATCGAGCGCCTCGGGCGCCATCTGAACGCCGTCGGTACGCATATAGGTGATGAGGCCGGCTGTCTCGCCGCCAATGTCGATGCCCTCATAAAGGCGCTGCGCCACTTGCATGGTGCGCGACGCACCGAAACCGAGGCGCGAGGAGGCGGCCTGCTGCAGGGTGGAGGTGGTGAAGGGCGGTGCGGGATTGCGCCGGGTGGGCTTGGCTTCGACAGAAACAGCCTTGAAGGCGGCACCTTCAAGCATCGCCTTGATGTCGTCAGCCTGCTCCTGGCTCTTGATGTCGAGCTTCTGGAGTTTCTTGCCATCGACAGTCGTCAGCCGCGCCTCGAAGCTTTCCTGACGCGGCGTGGCGAGTGTGGCGGCGATCTGCCAGTAATCCTCGCGGATAAACCGCTCGATCTCCGCCTCGCGATCGCAGACAAGCCGCAGCGCCACCGACTGCACACGGCCGGCCGAGCGCGCTCCTGGCAGTTTGCGCCACAGGACGGGCGAGAGCGTGAAACCGACCAGATAATCAAGCGCACGGCGCGCAAGATAGGCATCGACCAGCGGCGCATCCACCTCACGCGGATGAGAGAGCGCATCTAGCACGGCCTTCTTGGTGATGGCATTGAAAACGACGCGCTGGACCGGCTTGTCCTTCAGCACCTTTTTCTGCTTCAGCACTTCCAGTACATGCCAGGAAATCGCCTCACCCTCGCGGTCGGGGTCGGTGGCGAGGATCAGCGTGTCGGCATCCTTCACAGCCTTGGCGATGTCGCTGAGCCGCTTGGAGGAAGGACTGTCCACGCTCCACGACATGGCGAAATCCTCGTCGGGACGCACGGAGCCATCCTTGGGCGGAAGGTCGCGCACATGCCCGAACGAAGCCAGAACCTTGTAGTTCGAGCCCAGATATTTGTTGATGGTTTTCGCCTTTGCCGGCGACTCGACGATAACGAGATCCATAAGCTTTCAGATTTCCCCGCAGGCATCCGGCGTGTCGCGGCGCCTCGCAATTTGAACGAATCCAGCCTCGTCAAATGGCCGTGCTTTCTCGTGCGGTCAAGGGCCAATGGGAATTTCGTCCGCTGTAAAGCGCCTGTGGACAGGGTTTGTTTATCGTAAATTTTCCGTTTATTTGTTTATAATGGTGTGTATACTCCATCTGGGTCCTTAATGGAGAATGATCGGGGACGGCAGGTAGCGGGCAACACGAAAGCATACGAAGGCAGCACGAAAATGCATCGGGCAACACGAAGGGGTGCCACGCTAGATCTCCTTGCGTCCATCCGGACGCACAAAGGACGATCTAAACTATTGGTGGAGCATCGGAATAGTCCGAAAACCGGATTCCACTTTTCGGTCCGATGCTCCTGGAAGGGAGTGTCGGCGAATGGGCGAACATTGCGGCGGGGGCCGAACAGATGCGCTCGACTACATGCAGGCGATGCTCGGTCAGTTGCGGACGATGGCGCTCGCAGAACGCTGCGAGATGCTCGCTTACATGATCGAGATGGCATATCTGGAGGCGGGTGACATCATCCGCGGCGACCAGCCGTACCGCTTCGAAAGGAACGGGCTCAACCTAGACGTCCGGGGGAAGAAGCGAAACCGCGCTTCCTGAATGCCGTTCAAGCCGGCCAGCCAGATCGAGCTCGAGCAGGACGGTCAGCACCTGCGATGGATGCAGTCCCGTATGACGGATAATCTCGTCTATCAGCACGGGTGACGGTCCCATCACCTGGGTGATGCGATCGCGGTCGCTGTCACTGGGTGGCGGAGCGGCCGAGAATGACGGCGGTTCTTCCAGGTTTTCCGGTCTCGAAATCGGCCTGTCCAGCAGCGGCGCGATGTGGGAAATCACGTCGTCGGCTTCGGTGACGAGGATCGCTCCGTCCTTGAGCAGAGCATTCGTTCCGCCGGTGCGGGGGTCGAATGGCGATCCAGGCACTGCAAAGACAAGCCGCCCCATCTCTCCCGCCAGCCGTGCACTGATCAGGGAGCCGGAGCGCCTGGCGGCTTCCACCACAACGAGGCCAAAGGCAATCCCCGCGACGAGACGGTTGCGGCGCGGAAAATCACGCGCCCGGGGTGACCATCCGAATGGCATCTCACTGAGAACGGTCCCGCGTTCTGCGATTTCCTCGAAAAGAGCGCAGTTTTCGGGCGGATAGGGCTTGTCCAGCCCGCCGGCAAGGGCGGCGATGGTGCCGGTGTCGAGGCTGCCCTGGTGAGCGGCGGCATCGATGCCCCGCGCCAGCCCGGAAGCAACGGAAAAACCGGCGCTTCCAAGTGCGGCCGCCAGTTGCCGGGCCATCTTCATGCCGGTGAGGGAGGCGTTTCGCGCGCCGACCAGTGCAACCGTCGGCCTGTGCACGATGGAGAGGTCACCCTTCATTGCCAGAAGGGGCGGGGGCTGGTCCATGCGCCGCATCAGCGGCGGATAGTCAGGTTCGCCCACGGCGACGAAGGCGGCGCCCAGACGACGGGCTTCCTCCATTTCGCGCTCTGCATCGGCCCGTGAGGCGATGACGATCTGTCTTTTTGCCCCGCCACGCTGTGCGAGCTCGGGCAGCATCTCCAGAGCTGTTTCGGCGGAGCCATAATGATTGACGAGCTGGCGGAATGTCACCGGGCCGACATTCTCGCTGCGCAGCAGCTGAAGCCAGGCGAGGCGCTGTCGGTCGCTAAGCCGCGCGCCTTCGCCGGGCGCGTTCACCCCTTGCCCCCGATACGGGTCTCGGTGCCCGCCATCAGCCGGGAGATGTTGGTGCGGTGTTTGATAAACACGATCACGCTCATCAGAACGAAAAGTTCTGCCGCCTGGACATAATCCAGAAGATAGAGGCCGACCGGAACGGCGATGGCGGCAACAAGAGCGGAAAGCGAGGAATATCGGGTGATGACGGCAATCGCGAGCCAGACTGCGGCAAAGATGAGAGCTCCCGGCCAGGCTATGGCGATCAGGACACCGAGATAGGTGGCGACGCCCTTGCCACCGCGAAATCCGAGCCAGACCGGAAAGAGATGGCCGAGAAACGCGCCAAGCCCCGCCGCAACAGCCTGATCGGGCCCGTAAAGGCCGGCCAGCAGAACGGCGACCGTGCCTTTCAGCGCGTCGCCAAGGAGCGTGAGGGCCGCTAGCATCTTGTTGCCTGTGCGCAGCACATTGGTTGCGCCGATATTGCCCGAGCCGATCTTGCGGACATCGCCGAGGCCCGCAAGCCGCGTTACGACAAGGCCAAACGGAATGGAACCGAGCAGATAGCCGAAAAGGAGCGCGGCCACGAGATAGGGCAATGCTAGCTGCCAACTGATGGGATCCGGCATGCGGCTCTCTCCCCTGAAACTGCGTTCACTCAGGCCGTGAACACTGTGCGGCCTGCAACCATTGTTTGCAAGACCCGGCCCTGCATTCGCGCACCTTCGAAACACGTGTTCTTGGAAAGTGAGCGAATATCCGTCTCGCGCACGATCCACGGCGCGTCGAGGTCCACCAAAACCAGATCGGCGCCTGCTCCAGGTTTCAGCGTGCCGCCGGGCAGGCCGAACAGACGCGCCGGCGCGGTGGACAGGCACTCGACAAGACGCATGAGCGGCAGGTCGCCATTGTGATAAAGGCGCAGGGCCGCCGCCAGAAGCGTCTCAAGCCCGATGGCACCGGCCTCGGCTTCGGCAAAGGGAAGGCGCTTCGTATCCACGTCCTGCGGATCGTGCGAGGAGACAATAATGTCGATCGCCCCCGTTTTGAGCGCTTCCACCATGGCGAGCCGGTCATCCTCAGTGCGCAAGGGGGGCGAAAGCCGGAAAAAGGTGCGGTAATCGCCGATATCGTTCTCGTTCAAAGTCAGGTGGTTGATCGAGACGCCGGCACTGACATCCGCGCCATCATTCTTGGCGCGGGCAATGGCTGCCGCCGACATGGCGGTGGAAATCTTGGCCGCGTGATAGCGTCCGCCGGTCAGTCCGGCGAGCATGAGATCGCGGCTGAGAGGTATGGTCTCGGCCTCTCGTGGAATGCCGGGCAGCCCGAGCCAGCTTGCGAAAAGCCCTTCATTCATAACGCCGGAGGACGCCAGATGCGGGTCCTGCGTCTCGTGAGCAATGGTGATGCCGAGATCGCGGGCATAGGTGAGGGCGCGCCGCATCACCAGCGCGTTGGCGATGGTCGAACGCCCCTCGGTCAGCATGACCGCGCCCGCCTCACGCAGCAGGCCGAATTCGGAGAGTTCCTTGCCGGCAAAGCCCCTGGTCACGGAGGCGGCAGGAAAAATATTGACTGTCGCCGTTTCGCGTGCGGTGCGTTTAACGAACTCAACCAGCGCAACATCGTCGATCACGGGCGTTGTATCGGGCATCATGATGACCGAGGTCACGCCGCCTGCGGCAGCGGCCCGGCTCGCCGAGGCGATGGTTTCGCGATGTTCGGCGCCGGGTTCACCGATGAACACACGCGAATCCACCAGTCCGGGAAGGATGGCATGCCCCCGGCAGTCGACGGTCTGGGCGTTCTCGGGCGCGCCCTGATTGTGCGCGTCAGCGCCGGCGGCAACGATCTTGCCGTCGGCGACGATGACCGAACCGTTTTCGTCCATGCCGCGCGAGGGGTCGACGATACGGGCGTTCTGAAAGACGGTCGCGCTCATGCCGCGCCTCCCTCGGCATTGCGTCGCGGATCGAGCAGCGCTTCCATCACGCCATGCGCACGGCCACGCCCATCTCCACCTGCTCCTGAATGAGGCTTTGCGGCCCGTCGGCGATCTCGGACGCGATTTCCACGCCGCGATTCATGGGGCCGGGATGCATGACCAGCACGTCGTCCTTGGCAGCCTTCAGTTTCTCTGCGTCGAGGCCGAAATGGCGGAAATACTCCCGCACCGAGGGAATGAGCGATCCCGCCATCCGCTCACGCTGGAGCCGCAGCATCATCACGATGTCCGCCCCTTTCAGGCCTTCATCCATGCGCGTAAAGGGCTCGACGCCCATCTGTTCGATGCCGGCGGGAAGAAGCGTCGAGGGCGCAACGACCCGCACCCGCGCGCCCATTGCATTCAGCAGAACGATGTTCGAGCGCGCCACGCGCGAATGCAGCACATCGCCGCAGATCGCCACGGTGAGCCCGCCGATTCGGCCTTTCGCGCGGCGGATCGTCAGCGCATCAAGCAGCGCCTGCGTCGGGTGCTCATGGGCACCATCGCCGGCATTGACGACCGAGCACGAAACCTTTTGCGCGAGCAGGGCTGCAGCACCGGCCGCCGCGTGCCGGATCACCAGAATGTCGGGCCGCATGGCGTTCAGCGTGATCGCGGTGTCGAGCAGCGTCTCGCCCTTCTTGGTCGAGGAGCTTGCGACCGACATGTTCATGACATCCGCGCCCAGCCGCTTGCCGGCCAGTTCAAAAGAAGACTGGGTGCGTGTCGAGGCTTCGTAGAAAAGGTTGATATGCGTACGGCCGCGCAGCGCGGCCGTTTTCTTCTCCTGCTGCCGTGAAATGGCAACGGCGGCGTCAGCCCGGTCGAGAAGGGTTTCGATGTCGAGGGGCGACAGCCCCTTGATGCCAAGCAGATGGCGGTGCGGGTAAAGTGGGAAAGAGGCGTTTGTCATCTCAAGAGCTGCTATAGGCCGCAGTCTGGTGGGCTGCAAGCGGGCATCGCGTGCGAAGCACATCAACGGGGCACAAATAACAGGTTTTGTGTTTTTGTGGTTCATCGCGCTTTCATCGATTGGCAAGGTGTGCTTGCCACTATGAAGCGTCGAGCGCGCCTTGATTCCCGACGCGCCGCATTTTTGTTGTGATAGAGTGAAGCCGTGACGCACGAAGTAACCAACCAGTCGCCTCCGATCGCCGGGACCAATGCCTGGCGCAGCGATCCTTTGCTGATGCAGGCGGCGGAGCGGTTTTCCGAGCCCGTGCGCAAAGAGCTCGATACGCTCGGGCGTTTCGTGCGCAATCAGGAGGCGCTCGACCTGGCCCGGCTGGCCAATGCCGAGACGCCCCAGCTCAGAACCCATGACCGATACGGCAACCGGCTCGATCTGGTCGAGTATCACCCGGCCTATCACGCACTGATGCGCCGTTCGGCCGCCAATGGGCTTCATTCCTCCATCTGGGAGAAGACAGAAGCGGAGGCGGGCCATCGCCACCAGATACGCGCCGCGCGCTTTTATCTGACTGCGCAGCTTGAATGCGGGCATCTGTGCCCGCTGACCATGACGAATGCCTCGCTGGCGGCGCTGATGGCGGACAACACGCTGTTTCGCCGCTGGGCGCCGCGTGTGGCCGTCCGCAAATACGATCATTCGAACAAGCCCGTCGCTCAGAAAAGCGGCATCACCATCGGCATGGGGATGACCGAGAAACAGGGCGGAACCGATGTGCGCGCAAACACGACCCGCGCCGAACGCCTTGAAGGCAAGATTTATCGCCTGACCGGGCACAAATGGTTCCTGTCGGCGCCGATGTCGGACGCCTTTCTCGTCCTGGCGCAGGCCGACAAGGGGTTGTCCTGTTTCCTCGTTCCGCGCGTGCTTGAAGATGGCACCGGAAACGGCCTCCATCTCCAGCGCCTGAAAGACAAGCTCGGCAATCGCTCGAACGCGTCCTCGGAAGTGGAATTCCACGGAACGATGGGCGAACTGGTTGGCGAGCCGGGTGGTGGGATCCGCACCATCATGGACATGGTGACGCTGACGCGGCTCGACTGTGCACTGGGCTCAGCGGGCATGATGCGTGCCGCACTGGCGGAAGCCGTGCATCACACGCGCCACCGTAAGGCTTTCGGCGCGCGGCTCATCGAGCAGCCGCTGATGATGCGCGTGCTTGCCGACATGGCTCTGGACGTCGCCGCCGCAACGGCGCTTTCTATGCGGCTCGCGCGCTCCTTCGACGAGGCGGCCGACAGCCGCGGCGATGCGGCTTTCGCCCGCGTCATGACGCCGGTGGTCAAATACTGGGTCTGCAAGCTGGCGCCCGCCGTCACCTATGAGGCGATGGAGTGCCTGGGCGGCAATGGCTATGTCGAGGAGGCCCCGCTCGCCCGTCACTACCGTGAAGCCCCGGTCAACGCAATCTGGGAAGGCTCCGGCAATGTGATGGGGCTCGACGTTCTGCGGGTCCTCGAACGCAACGCCGGGCTTTTTGACGAGGTGCTGGGCATGATCGGCAGGGATCTTGGCGAAAAGGGTGGAGCGACGCTCGAGGTTCTGGCCGCCGCAGCCCGCGTGTGTCAGACGGACGAGGGCTCGGCGCGCATCCTGACCGAGCAGCTCGCGCTCGCCGCTGCAGCGGCCGAACTCAAGCGCATGGGCGCCGGCCGTGTTGCCGATGCCTTCATCGAGACGCGTCTGGCCGGCCAGTGGCGCAGCACCTATGGCATGCTGGATGCGCGCCATGACGCGGCTTCCATCCTCGATGTGCTTTACCCCGAGACGAGCTGAGCCACAACTGTCAGAACCAGCGGTATCGTGAAGAAGGCGAGTGCCGTCTGCAGTGTGGTGATGCTCGCATAGAGCGGTGCATCGCCACCAAGCTGTCGTGCGAGAAGATAACCGTTCATTGCGGTCGGGACCGCAGCGCAAAGTGCCAGATAATCGAGCGCCGGGCCCGAAACGCCAAAGGCAAGCGCGATCGAGATCATCAACACCGGAAAGAAAACCAGCTTTAAAAAAGCGGATGTCCAAAGTGCCGCCCGTGCGGCGAGGAAATCGCCCGGGCGCAGGCTCGCACCTATGGTCAAAAGCCCCATGCCGAGCGCGGCGCGTCCGACCAGGTCCAGCGTCTGGTTCAGCGGCGGATAGAGACCGAACGGCATGAAGCGCAGCACGACGGCCGCCGCCGCCGCCAGCACCATCGGATTGCGCGCAACGTCCAGAAGCACTTTCGACCAGGATGCGCTGCTGTCGGCGAAGCGCGTCACAACGAACACAGAAGCGATGTTGATGGGAATGATGATCGTCGCCATCACCAGCGCGACCACGGCGGCACCCTCAGGCGGAAAGAGTTTCTGCGCTACAGCCAGTGCCATAAACCCGTTCCAGCGCACGGCCGTCTGGAACAGCGAAGAATACTGACTGTGCCTGATCAACCGGCTCGCCCTGAGCACCGGCCACAGCGCCAGGACCAGCAAGATCATCGCAAAGACCGAGACCGAAAGCGCGCCGAGCAGGGCATCGAGCCGGAGTTGTGAGAAATCGGCGTTGGCAATCGTGATGAAAAGCAGCGCCGGGTAGAGGAACCAGTAGCAAAGCTGCTCGAGCCCCGGCCACGTCTCATCCCGGATGAGGGGAGACCGCCGCAGCATATTGCCCGCAATGATGAGCAGGAAGATCGGAAGGATGCTTTCGAAAATCGCGAACATGGGGAATCCGACGGCAGGAGGGTTCTTCTAGGGTCAGGCCCCATAAATATGGCCGCAATGGTCGGCCTGATTTGTGCGGATACGCGAAGCAAGGCCGCAGGAAGATTTCATGTCTTTCAAGGCCTTGCGACAAAGTAGGCCGTGCAAATCAGGCCGATCCGAAGGACGCTCGATAGACCAGCGACCTGCCGCGTCAAACCCCTTGACCGGGGAAAGGCCCCGCTCTGCGGGCTTTTCCTCGCATCTCTTGGTCTATCGAACGCCATTGCGGTCATATTAATGGGTCCTGACCCTAGCTAATGTTCGATATTGAAACTGTAAAGCGCGGGACGGGTGCGCGCCGCCTGTGAAAGTTAACCTTAACGATTGGTAAGCGTTGCAGGTCGATTTGCGTCGGTTCAGTGTGCTTCTCATCCAGAGGCGAGACTCATGAACCGTACATTCGCAATCCTTCTGTCGGTCTATTGGGCCGTCAATTTCGGCCTTGCCGCCCGATCGGCGGCGCTCGCCGACGGCATCGTCGTGCCCGCTGGCACATCAGGTGCGGAAAGCGTCTGGCACGCATCGCAGTTTTTCGGCCATCTGGGCGTGGTGCTCGGCAACGCGCTCGTCGCCGCCCTCTTTGCATGGACGCTGCTCGTGTCGCTGCTAGAGGAGGGGGCCCGGCGCGAGACCGCAAATCTCGCCGGGCTTGCCTGCGCCGCTGCGCTCGTCATGCTTCTGGTGGATGTCGCTTACGCGGGGCTCGCCGCGAAGGTGGCAACAGTCGCTCCCTCGGCCGCGATGATGATGAAGTTCCTGGCCGTGCTGGCGACGCATCTGGTTCTGCGCCGTGAGGGAGCGGATGTGGATAGTGGAGAAGCGGCACCGGCCCTGCGGGCCACATCCCGTGTCTCGACGCTGCGCACCATTGACGCCGCGCACGACACAATGGCTGACCGTGTTGCGCGAAGGCACCGGCTGCGTTTCTCACCACCCGCCAACGACCACGGGAGCCCGTAATGCGCTACCTGTTAATCTTCTGGGCGCTCCCGCTCGGCCTGTTCTGGGGCTGGTACGGCCTGTCCTATCATGACATCAATTTCGGCCTCGGCTTTTTCAGCCGGGAGATGAACGATCTCCTGTTCCGGATCTATGGCGACATTCTGGGCATCGATCCCGCGATCATTCCCGGCATGGTGGCGCGCGCTGCGTGCTCGACAGCTTCATCCTTCTGGGCATCGTTGCCTTCCGGCGCCGACGAGCTCTATGGAGCTGGTTCAGGGAGAAACGCGCCGCCTATCGGTCCGGCGACGCAACGCCCGAAGCGCGCAACCTGTCCAGCGCGCCCTGAAGGATGAAGGCGGCGGCGGCCGAATCGATCCGCTCCGCCCGTTTCCTGCGCGATACATCCATTTCCAGCAGCGCCCGCTCTGCGGCAACCGTCGACATGCGCTCGTCCCAGAAAGCGACCGGAAGCTCGGTCAGCCGCTCCAGATTGCGAATGAACGCGCGCGTGGACTGCGCGCGCGGACCTTCGCTGCCATCCATGTTGACGGGCAGGCCGATGACGATGCCGCCGACATTGTCGCGCTTGAAGGCGGCAAGCAGCGCTTCGGCGTCCTGCGTGAACTTCTTGCGCATGATCACCTGACGGGGGGTTGCCAGGGACAGTCCGCGATCAGAGACCGAAAGCCCGATGGTCCTGGTGCCGAGATCGAGCCCGGCCAGCGTCTGGCCTGCATCGAGAAAAGCGGGGAGTTCCTGCAGGTCAACCACTGACAAAACTGTGTTCTCCGATTACGACTGTGGGATCGTTCTAGGGTCAGGACCTATTAATATGATCACAATGGCGATCGATAGACCAAGAGATGCAAGGAGAAGCCCGCAGAGCGGGGTCTTCCCCCCGGTCAAGGGGTTGACGCGGCAGATCGCCGGTCTATCGAGCGTCCTTCGGATCGGCCTGATTTGCACGGCCTACTTTGTCGCAAGACCTTGAAAGACGTGAAGTCTTCCTGAGGTCCTGCTTCGCGTATCCGCACAAATCAGGCCGACCATTGCGACCATATTAATAGGTCCTGACCCTAGCGCTGCGGCGGTTACACGAAAAGCCGCCATTGCGCGATAGCCGCCACTGACGGCGCGGCGACAACAGGCAAGGAGGACAATTCCATGGAGCTGACCTGGTACGGGCATTCCGCATTTCGCGTGGATACGGGCGATGCGCATATCCTGATCGATCCCTTTCTGAGCGGAAACCCCTCCTGGAACAATGGGTGGGAGGAGCCGGCTGAAGGCGTGACACATGTGTTGCTCACCCACGGTCATGACGATCACATCGGCGATGCAGTTGATATTCTGAAGAACACCGGCGCCATGCTGGTCGCCAATTTCGAAATCTGCATGTTCCTTGTGGGCAAGGGCGTGGACCAGAACCGCATCAACCCCGGCAACCACGGCGGCACCGTCGATTGCGGCGGCTTCACCACCACCTTCGTCAACGCGCTGCATTCCTCATCGTCTGCGGGCGAGGGCGGTGCGAACACGTATCTGGGCAATCCCGCCGGTCTTGTCCTGCACTTCCCCGGGGACAAAACGCTCTATCATATGGGCGACACCGACATTTTCGGCGACATGGCGCTGATTCAGGAACTGCATCAGCCCGATATCGGTCTTGTCCCGGTTGGCGACCGCTTCACCATGGGTGGGGCGGTCGCGGCCCTTGCCTGCCGGCGCTATTTCAAGTTCGAGACGGTGCTGCCTTGCCATTTCGGCACGTTCCCGATCATCGATCAGACCGCGCAGAAATTCATCGAGGGGATGGAAGGTTCGGGCGTGAACGTGCCGGCGCTGAAGGTCGGCGAGACGATTTCGCTATAGCAATTCCGGTGCGCCGGAGCGCGTTGGCGGTTGCACGCCGCCCGCGCGCCGATTATAGCCGTGGCGCAGCCAATAAGCGCCTGGAGAAAACCATGTCCGTGGACATCGATACCGTGAAGCGCGTTGCGCGCCTTTCCCGCATTGCCGTTGATGAGGCCGATGCAGAGCGCATGACCGGCGAACTGAACGCCATTCTCGGTTTCGTCGAGCAACTGAACGAAGTGAATGTCGAGGGCGTCGAGCCGATGACCTCCGTCATCCCGATGGCGATGAAGAAGCGCCAGGACGGTGTGACCGACGGCAGCAAGGCTGACGATATCGTCGCCAATGCGCCTGCTTCGGAAGACAATTTCTTCGTCGTTCCCAAAGTGGTCGAATAAGAGCGCCCCGCTTCCAAACCCATTTGCCCTGACGGGCCTCCGGATTTTCACGGATCTTCCATGACAGAGCTCACCAAACTCACAATCGCCGAAGCGCGCGAAAAGCTCGCCGCCAAAGCTTTCACCGCCACCGAACTGACCGAGGCCTATCTTTCGGCCATCGACTCGGCCAACGAAAAGCTGAACGCCTATGTCGCCGTAGCGCACGACAAGGCGCAGGCGATGGCAAAGGCGAGTGACGAAAAGATTGCCAGGGGCGAGGCGGGCGCGCTGGAAGGCATTCCGCTCGGCATCAAGGATCTTTTTGCCACGCAGGACGTCCACACCCAGGCAGCAAGCCACATCCTTGATGGTTTCAGGCCCAAATACGAATCCACCGTCACGGCCAATCTTTGGGCTGATGGCGCAGTGATGCTCGGCAAGCTCAACATGGACGAGTTCGCCATGGGCTCGTCGAACGAGACTTCCTATTATGGTCCGGTCATCAACCCATGGCGCGCCGAAGGCTCCAATGCCGACCTCGTTCCCGGCGGCTCTTCGGGCGGTTCGGCGGGCAGCCGTAGCGGCACTCCTGTGCGCGGGCGCGACCGCAACGGACACCGGCGGCTCGATCCGCCAGCCCGCCGCCTTCACCGGCACGGTCGGCATCAAGCCGACCTATGGTCGCTGTTCGCGCTGGGGCACGGTGGCCTTCGCCTCCTCGCTCGATCAGGCAGGGCCGATTGCGCGCGACGTGCGCGATGCGGCAATCCTTCTGAAATCCATGGCGTCCGTCGATGACAGGGACACGACCTCAGTCGATCTTCCGGTACCGGACTATGAAGCTGCCATCGGCCGGTCGGTCAAGGGCATGAAGATCGGCATTCCGCGCGAATACCGCCTGGACGGCATGCCGGAGGAAATCGAGGCACTGTGGAAACAGGGCATCGACTGGATGCGCGATGCGGGCGCGGAGATTGTCGACATATCGCTGCCGCATACAAAATACGCGCTGCCGGCCTATTACATCGTGGCACCGGCAGAAGCCTCTTCCAATCTCGCGCGCTATGACGGCGTGCGTTATGGCCTGCGCGTCCCCGGCAAGGACATTGCCGACATGTATGAGCAGACCCGTGCCGCCGGTTTTGGCCGTGAGGTCAAGCGCCGCATCATGATCGGCACCTATGTGCTGTCGGCCGGCTACTACGACGCCTACTACCTGAAGGCGCAGAAGGTGCGCACGCTCATCAAGCGCGACTTCGAGCAGGTTTTCGATCAGGGCGTGGATGCGATCCTGACACCGGCCACGCCCTCGGCCGCCTTCGGCGTTGCTGATCAGGAGATGGCGTCCGATCCGGTGAAGATGTATCTGAACGACATTTTCACCGTGACGGTGAACATGGCGGGCCTTCCGGGCATCGCGGTGCCGGCCGGACTTGACGCAAAGGGGCTGCCACTCGGCCTGCAGCTCATCGGCAAGCCGTTTGAGGAAGAAACGCTGTTCCGCACAGCACACGTGATCGAACAGGCCGCAGGCCGTTTCGCACCGAACAGGTGGTGGTAATGCCCATGGCGCGGCTCGCTTCCTGATAGAAAGGCCGCGTCATGTTCCATTTCATCTCTGCGATTGGCTGGCTGTTCCTGCAGCCACTCGGCCTTGCCGCAATCCTGATTGCGGTGTCGTTGGTCACCGCTTTTTTCGGCTGGCGCCGCCTGTCCATGATGGCAGGCGGTTTCTCTTTTCTGGTTCTCTTTCTGTCCGCCTGGACGACGCTTGGCGCGCTCGTTCTCGGACCGCTAGAAGACCGTTTTCAGAAGCCTGACCCCGTGCCGGAGAGGGTTCACGGTATCGTTGTTCTGGGTGGTGGGCTGGAAGGCTCCATCAACAGTACACGCGGCGGCCACGAGTTGAACGCCAGCGGCGATCGTTTCGTGGAAGCAGCCATCCTTGCGCGCCGCTACCCGCAGGCAAGAATTCTCATTTCCGGCGGGCAGGGCGCTGTATTCCTGAGCGGTGAGGGCGATGCGGACACCGCACCGCGCCTTTTGACCGCACTGGGCGTCGACCCGGACGGCCTCATCCTCGAAAATCGCTCGCGCGATACCTATGAGAACGCTGCCTTTTCCAGAGAGATGGTGCAGCCGGCGGCAGGTGAGACATGGCTGCTCGTCACCTCCGCCTTCCACATGCCGCGCGCCGTCGGGGTGTTCCGCAAGGCCGGTTTCCCTGTGACGCCATGGCCGGTCGATTATAAGACGGCCGGCAATGAGAAGCCGGGCTTCGCGGAAGACAACGCGCTCGATTCTCTGCGCAATGTCACGGTCGGAATACGCGAGTGGATCGGCCTTGCCGCCTATCGCATCGCGGGCAGGACAGACACGTTCCTGCCTGCTCCGGAGGCATCATCGCAATGAGTCGTGGTCTCATTATCAGGGTGTGATGGTGCAATGCAGCAAATTTGTCCGCATTTCGCCACAACTCTTGAAAATTCCTTTACGCCTGCAAGTGATTGATTGCGCTATAGAAGCCCGGTTTTCTAAGGCTTCTTACCTGTTTTGCAGTCGTCATTTTGCCGTTTTTGGACTTGCGGAAGCCTGCGCGGAGGAGTATCTCCCGCCGTCACGGATCGGCGATCGGGATCATCCCGTTCGGAGATCGGATAACAAAACGGGATATGCATGGACGATAGCGTTGAGAGATCCTGCTGGGGCGTGACCGCCAAAGCAGTGATCGGGCTTGCGGGAATAATCTTTCTGGCATGGCTCTTGATTGGCGCCGAAACGGCAGCGGTCGTAGCAACGGCAGGCTGAACTACCAGCAAAACCGCACAATATCGGTTCTTTAAAGTTGAAGGGCGCAGCGCAACCGCTGCGCCCTTTGCTTGTTCGGGGAAATGGCCTACATCTTCGCATGTCGCGGTCACACCAGAGCATGCCGCGCCACAACCTGCTAATGGCCGCAGACCACGGGAATCCTCCGTGTGGTTACAGTCCGGAGCCTTCGCCCATGTTCCTTTCCGTTTTCGACCTGTTCAAGATCGGCATCGGACCGTCCAGCTCGCACACGATGGGGCCGATGACGGCGGCGGAGCGATTTCTGGCCGAGATCGCGGGCGATGACTGGCCGCGCCCGGCGGGAAGCGCCGTGCACCGGCTCTCGGTGAGCCTGCATGGCTCTCTCGCCTTTACCGGTGTCGGGCACGGCACGGACCGGGCGGTCATACTCGGGCTTGCAGGCTACAATCCGCTGACCGTTGATCCCGACCGGATGGACGGGCAACTCGCCACCATCGCCGCCGAAAAGATGGTGCGGCCGGCAGGGCATCCGCTTTACCACTTCGACCCGGAAACCGATCTTGTGCTGGACAAAAAGCAGGCTCTGCCGGGGCATGCCAATGGCATGGCATTCAACGCCCATGATGTGGATGACAGGCTTCTCCTGCGGCGGATCTATTACTCCATCGGCGGCGGTTTCGTGGTTTCCGAGGAAGAGCTTCAGACACTCAAGAACGAATCCGCGAAGCCCGCAAAGGACGATGTACCGTTTCCCTTCGCCAGCGCCCGCGAAATGCTCGCCATGGCGGCTGAGAGCGGGCTCTCCATTGCCGAGATGAAACGGGCGAACGAAGAAAAACACATGACGCGGGCCGAGCTCGATACCGGGCTGGACCGCATCTGGCAGGCGATGGACGCGTGTATCGAACGCGGCCTCTCGCAGGACGGTGTCATGCCAGGCGGCCTCAATGTGCGTCGTCGCGCCCGTCATCTGCACGAAAAGCTGGACGAGGACTGGCGTCAGAACCGTCCCAACCCATTGGCAGCAAACGACTGGCTTTCCGTTTTTGCGATGGCCGTGAACGAGGAAAACGCCAGCGGCGGACGTGTGGTGACCGCGCCGACCAATGGCGCGGCAGGTGTGGTGCCGGCCGTCATGCGCTACTGGCAGAAATTCCATGTGGATGCGGACACCAACGGCATCCGCGATTTCCTGCTGACGGCGGCGGCCATTGGCGGCATCGTCAAGCACAACGCCTCCATCTCCGGGGCTGAGGTGGGCTGCCAGGGCGAGGTCGGGTCGGCCTCCGCCATGGCTGCCGCAGGCCTTGCCGCCGTTTTGGGCGGTACGCCGGAGCAGGTCGAAAATGCCGCCGAGATCGCGCTTGAACATCACCTGGGCATGACGTGCGACCCGGTTGCCGGGCTGGTGCAGGTTCCCTGCATCGAACGCAATGCGCTGGGCTCTGTCAAAGCCGTCACGGCGGCTTCACTGGCCGTAAAGGGCGACGGCAAACATTTCGTCTCTCTGGACGCTGCGGTGGAGACCATGCGACAGACCGGAATGGACATGAACGAACGCTACAAGGAAACAAGCCTTGGCGGCCTTGCGGTCAATGTCGTCGAGTGCTGAGCGCGTTCAGACACTGTGGAGAGCGCACGGGCCGCGCTTGACCTTCACTGCCTGCCACCCGACATTCAGGACATGGCACTGAATCTCATAAAATTGTGCGTCGGCTGTGAAAGCGTCGAGCAACTGGAAGACTGGATCGCGCTGCGCGTTCGCGAAAAAAAGGCGCGTGGCGAGCCGGCCGAACACTTCCACACGACCCGCATGGTGCCCAAACGCGTGGAGGAACTGACGGAAGGTGGCTCGCTCTACTGGGTGATCAAGGGGTCGGTTCAATGCCGACAACGGCTTGTTGACATACGGCCGTTTCGTGACGCGGAGGGTGTGTCCCGCTGCCATCTCGTTCTGGAGCCCAGACTGGTGCGCACGCAATTTCAGCCACGCCGGGCCTTTCAGGGGTGGCGCTATCTGGATGCGAAGGACGCGCCGGCCGATATTGGCAGCGCGGGAGACGATGCCGCGATGCCTCAGGAACTGCGCCGCGAACTCTCTGAACTCGGCTTGCTGTAGCGACCGTTCTGGCGCAGGCTTGTCGTCAGCCTTGCAACCGGTCCGAACACGCCCATCTTTCTCACTATGAGCGACAAGAAAACGCCTGCACCACACCGCGCCAAAGCCGATCTCGCCGCGCCCAGGTCCACTTCGGGCGCGATCGACGCCTTCGTTCGGCATGCCCGTGCCGTTGCGCCGGTACACGGAACGGGCACAGGCCGCCTGATTCTGGCGCTCGACGCGACGATGAGCCGTCAGCCGACCTGGGATCTCGCCTGCAAGCTTCAGGCGGAAATGTTCGATGCAGTCGGCAAGGCCGGTGCACTCAATGTTCAGCTCGTCTACTTCCGCGGTTTTGGCGAAAGCCGCGCCTCGCGTTTCGTGCGCGATACCGATGCGTTGAAAACGCTGATGACGAAGATCGACTGTCGCGGCGGCCACACGCAGATCGGCAAGGTGCTTGCACATGCGCTGAAGGAAACGGCGCGCGAAAAGATCAACGCGCTTGTCTATATTGGCGATGCATGGAGGAGAGCGTGGACGAGCTTTCCGACAGGGCCGGGCGGCTTGGCCTGAGCGGCGTCCCGGTCTTCGTCTTTCAGGAGGGGCACGATCCCGTCGCAGAGCGTGCTTTCCGTGAGATCGCCCGACTGTCGAAGGGGGCGTGGTTTCGGTTCGATTCACGTTCGGCAGCGGAACTCGGCAGGCTCCTGTCCGCCGTCGCCGTCTATGCAACGGGTGGGCTGAAGGCACTCAGCGATCGCAACCGGCCGGAAGATCGCCGGATGCTGGAGCACCTGCGCGGCGGAAAAGACCGATGACCTTTCCCTTCTTTCTCTTTGGGCTTCTGCTGCTTCTGGTTCTCGGGGGGCTTGCATTCGTTAATGCGAGCCCGAAGCGGGTGGCAGATACACTGCGAATAGCCGGCCCGGCGGTGCTGGCGCTTTCCGGCGTGGTGATGCTCTTTGCGGGCAGGGCGGGAATCGGCGGAATGCTTATTTCGGCAGCCGCCGCCTGGTTCGGTTCAGCGCGGCTGAGGATGGGACGGGCCAAAACGCCTGGCCAGCGCTCAACCGTGCGCTCCGCTGCCATCGAGATGGAACTCGATCACGATAGCGGAAAATTGTCCGGTGTGGTCCTGGCCGGTCGGCACGAAGGACGCCGGCTCGCGGACATGACGCAGGAAGAACTGCTTTCGCTCTACGCCGAGCTCGAACGCGACGAGGAGAGCCTAAGGCTTCTCGAAACCTATCTTGACAGCGAATTCCCCGCCTGGCGCGACAGCACGCAGTCGGATGGCGACCGGGGGGAGGGAGTTGCGCCGGGCACGGGCCCCATGACCGAGGAGGAGGCCTATGAGGTCCTTGGTCTTGAACGAGGTGCGACCGTTGCGCAGATCAGACAGGCTCACCGCCGCCTGATGCAGCGCCTGCATCCCGACATGGGAGGAACCTCGTCTCTTGCCGCCCGCATCAACGAGGCGCGCGATATTCTGCTGTCCACTCATCACTGAATTCCCGCTACGCGCGACGCTGTCCTGACTCATCTTCAACTCCGGTCTTACTGCTGCACGGCGTAGCAGGAGATGCTTTTCTTCTTGAGCGACGCACAGGCGCCCCATGCATCGGACTTGCTGTCGAACCCGACGAAGCGCGCGCGATGATAGGTGATGCCGCCCTTTTCGAACGTTTCGGTGATCGGCACGGCCCGTGCGAGCACCTGGCCGGCCTTCTTCTCGGTTTCGGCGAGGAACATGAGGCTTCATCCTCACTCGGCATCGATGCGACCTGGATCACCCAGCCGCCTGCGGAGGCGCGCCCCTGCGGCTCGGGCGCGGTGGAAGCCGTGGGCATAGGGTCGACCGCCGCAACAGCCGCACGGGGGCGCGGCACGGCAGTGTTCATGACAGCAGCGGCCTTGACCGGGGCTTCCGGCGCGTAGGCCGTCAGCGTTTCGGCTTCCGGACGCTCGGTCGGCAGAGGCACCTGCTTGCCGGGAATCATTGCTGCAAGCGCGGTGCGGGCGCCGCCTGGCGCCTTGGCGATCAGCATGCGGTCCCGCCCGGTGGAGCCCTTGTTCAGGTAGCGCTTGATCAGATCGGCCATGTGCGCGTCGCGGCTGCGCGACGTGCGGCCGCCCAGAACCACGGCGACGATGCTGCGGCCATTTGCCTGCACGGAGCTGGCGAGGTTGAAACCGGAAGCGCGCGTATAGCCGGTCTTGATGCCGTCGACGCCGTTGACGCGCCCGAGAAGGCGATTGTGGTTGCCGTAGCGGCGCTTCTTGTAGGTGAAGGAAGTGGTCTGAAAATAGCTGTAGTACTGCGGATAGTGCTCGCGCAGGGCGATGCTGAGCTTGGCCATGTCGCGCGCGGTTGTCTTCTGCCGGCTGTTGGGAAGGCCGTGCGCGTTCTTGAACGTGGTGCGGGACATGCCGAGCTGACGCGCTTTCGCCGTCATCATGGATGCGAACTTGGCTTCCGAACCGCCGAGAAACTCGGCAACGGCGGTTGCCGCGTCGTTTGCGGAGCGGGTTACGAGTGCCCGGACCGCCTGATCGACAGTCAGGCTGTCGCCGGGGCGCAGCGCGATGTTCGTCGGTGGCTCGGCCGCCGCATTGCGTGACACGGGGACGCGCGTATCCTTTTTGATGCGTCCGCTCGAAAGAGCCTCGAAAATCATGTAGGCCGTCATCATCTTGGTGAGCGAGGCCGGGTAGCGTGGCGCGTCGGCATTCGATTCGTAAAGCACCTTGCCGGTCTTTGCGTCCATGACGATGCCCGCATATTTGGCGTTTGCGGAAGCCTGCTCCGCCGCGCCCAGCATGACGATACCTGAAACGAAAAGTGCCGTGAGAATCCTGCCTGAGAGCCGCACAAGATTCGCTCTACCCAACAACGCCTGACGCACGATTACACCCATTTGCATCTGGTTTCAGGCCGCGAAGCATCCCCACTCGCTGGCCCATTTCCCATCACCCTATCGGCGTCGGCGTTACCAATCCGTTTATGGTGAGCCATTCGTTGACGGAATTTCTTAACATTGACTCGAAATCGAACGATCTTTCCGGTCAAAGGGTGGCGAAGACGGATCAACTGTCATGATGGCGTAGTTTTGAACGCAAAAGGCTTTCACCCATATTGTCAGGAACGCATAAGGGCTTAAAATTGTCGGAAGGGTACCTACATGTCCCACGTAAGGGCTCGGCACAGGGAATGGAATTTTTGAATATCGGTGAAGCCATGCAGCACGACGCCTGGCGAATGCAGGATGGCGAGGATGACGGTGACAGTTCCGACCGCGGGACTGCGGTCATCACGCGTACGAAAACCAAGACGAAGAAGCCGAGCCTCTATCGTGTGTTGTTGCTGAATGACGATTACACGCCCATGGAGTTCGTCATTCACGTGCTTGAGCGATTCTTCAGGAAGGATCGCGAGGCCGCGACCAGAATTATGCTGCACGTACACAATCACGGTGTTGGTGAATGTGGCGTGTTCACGTTCGAAGTGGCTGAGACCAAGGTGACGCAGGTGATGGATTTCGCCCGGCAGAATCAGCATCCACTTCAATGCGTGATGGAAAAGAAATGAGGTACTGAATGCCGGCTTTTTCCCAAGGCTTGGAGCGGGCACTGCATCAGGCGCTCACCTTCGCCAATGAGCGCCACCATGAATATGCGACGCTCGAGCACCTGCTCCTGGCGCTGATCGACGATTCGGACGCTGCAGCCGTCATGCGGGCCTGCAATGTCGATCTCGATGCGCTCAAGGATACGGTGGTCAAATATATCGACGGCGAACTCGATAACCTCGTCACGGGCTATGACGAGGATTCCAAGCCGACCGCAGGCTTCCAGCGCGTCATCCAGCGCGCTGTCATCCATGTGCAGTCGTCCGGGCGCGAAGAGGTGTCCGGGGCGAACGTGCTCGTGGCGATTTTCGCCGAACGCGAAAGCCATGCGGCCTATTTTCTGCAGGAACAGCAGATGACCCGTTACGACGCGGTCAACTATATCAGTCATGGCATCGCCAAGCGGCCCGGTGGGTCGGAGGCAAGAACGCCCCGCGGTGCAGAAGACGACGACGCCGGCGCACCGGGTGCGGAGGCGGAAGAGGGCGGCAAGAAGAAACAGGCGCAGGACGCGCTCACCGCCTATTGCGTCAACCTCAATGAGAAGGCGCGGGCAGGCCGTATCGATCCTCTGATCGGGCGCGCGCCCGAGATCAACCGCACGATCCAGGTCCTGTGCCGCCGCTCCAAGAACAACCCGCTTTACGTTGGCGATCCCGGCGTCGGCAAGACGGCGATTGCCGAGGGGCTCGCCAAGCGCATCGTCGAGGGCGATGTGCCGGATGTTCTGGCGGACGCGACGATTTTCGCCCTCGATATGGGCACGCTTCTGGCCGGGACACGCTATCGTGGTGATTTCGAGGAACGCCTGAAGCAGGTCGTGAAGGAGCTGGAGGATTATCCCGGCGCGGTTCTATTCATCGACGAAATTCACACAGTCATCGGCGCAGGCGCAACGTCCGGCGGTGCGATGGACGCGTCCAATCTCCTGAAGCCTGCCTTATCGTCCGGCTCGATTCGCTGCATTGGCTCCACCACCTACAAGGAGTTCCGGCAGTTTTCGAAAAAGACCGTGCGCTGGTACGCCGCTTCCAGAAGATCGACGTCAGCGAGCCGACGGTTGAGGACGCCATCGAGATCATGAAGGGGCTAAAACCCTATTTCGAGGATTTCCATAAGGTCCGCTACACAAATGAAGCCGTGAAGGCGGCGGTGGAACTTTCCGCGCGCTATATCAACGACCGCAAACTGCCCGACAAGGCAATCGACGTGCTGGACGAAACCGGCGCATCGCAAAAGCTGCTGCCGGAATCGAAACGACGCAAGACGATCAACGTCAAGGAAATCGAGGCGACGATTGCCACCATGGCCCGCATCCCGCCAAAAACCGTTTCGGCCGATGACGAGAAGGTTCTGGCGACGCTTGAGGACGAGCTGAAGCGGGTCGTTTACGGGCAGGACGCAGCCATCACGGCGCTTTCTTCGGCGATCAAGCTGGCACGTGCCGGCCTGCGGGAGCCTGAGAAGCCGATTGGCTCCTATCTGTTCTCGGGCCCCACGGGTGTTGGCAAGACCGAGGTCGCCAAACAGCTTGCGGCATCGCTTGGTGTGGAGCTCCTTCGCTTCGACATGTCGGAATACATGGAGCGCCATACGGTCTCGCGGCTGATCGGCGCTCCGCCCGGTTATGTCGGCTTCGACCAGGGTGGCCTGCTGACCGACGGTGTCGACCAGCATCCGCATTGCGTGCTGCTTCTCGACGAAATCGAGAAGGCGCATCCGGATCTGTTCAACATCCTGTTGCAGGTGATGGATCACGGCAAGCTTACGGACCACAACGGCAAGAGCATCGATTTCCGCAATGTGATCCTCATCATGACGACCAATGCGGGCGCATCCGATATGGCCAAGCCAGCCATCGGTTTCGGATCGTCGAAGCGTGAAGGTGACGATATGGAGGCGATCAACCGCCTCTTTACCCCGGAATTCCGCAACCGCCTGGACGCCGTTATCCCGTTTGGCGCTCTGCCGGTCCCGGTCATTCATCAGGTCGTGCAGAAGTTTGTCATGCAGCTCGAGGCACAGCTTGCCGAGCGCCGCGTCACCTTCGATCTCTCGGAGGATGCCGTCGCCTGGCTTGCCGACAAGGGGTATGACGAACGGATGGGCGCGCGTCCTCTTGGACGTGTCATTCAGGAGCATATCAAGAAGCCACTCGCAGACGAGGTGCTTTTCGGCCGGCTCAAGAAGGGCGGTACGGTCCGCGTAACCGTCGAGAAGGACGATACGGGTGAGAGCCGCCTGAAGCTTGACGCCGTGCCCGACGATGCGCCGATCAAGCCGCGCGAGGAGGTTCCGGCCAAGAAGAAGGCGAAGCCGGCTGCCAGGAAAACGCGCAAGCCCAAATCGGCTGCCAAACCCAAGGCGCAAAAGCCCAAGGATCCGCCCAAGCGCAGCCTCGTGCCGCAGTTGCCGCGCAAGAGCTGATAGCCGGAAACGGTTCTCGAGTGGACTAATTTCGAAGGCGTGGGTGTCCCAAGCACCCACGCCTTCGTCGTATCGCCCACCGGGCAGGGCTGTGCTAGGTCGTTGAAGCGATGAGTGAGAATGCGACAGCCGAATCGAGCAGCGAAGAAAGCCACTTTGCCTGGTATCTGCGGGGCGTGCGGCGCTGCTTCTCGATACCGGGCCTGGTGCTGGTAAGCGCGTTCATCGGGTTTGCCGGCCTTGCGCGAGAAGCTGGGCTTACGCTTCCCCAGACCGTTTTCATGACGGGCGTTGTCTGGGCCCTGCCTGCACAGGTCGTTCTGGTCGGCGCGGTTCTGGCGGGCAACAGTCTGATTGCCGCAGCCTTCGCTGTCGCCCTTTCATCAGTTCGTCTGGCGCCAATGGTTGTTGCCTTGACGCCGGAAATGCGTACGCCCGGAACCCGAAAATGGGTTCTCTACGTCCTTTCCCACTTTGTCGCGATCACCTCCTGGGTGCTCGCCATGGAAAGTTTCAGGCATGTACCGCGCCATCTGCGGACGGCGTACTACACCGGTATAGGTTCCACGCTCGTTCTGGTGAACATGGGCGTGGTCGCAACCGTTTTCCTTTTGGCTGAAAGCCTGCCCGTACAGGTGACGGCAGCGCTGTTCTTCCTGACGCCGATATATTTTCTGACCTCGCTATGGGGGTCGGCACGCGAACGGGCAGGGCATGTGGCAATGATCCTGGGGCTGGCGAGCGGGCCGGTGTTCCATATTGTCCTGCCGGGCTTCGACCTGCTCGCTGCCGGCGGCGTGGCAGGGGGCGCCGCCTATATCTGGCACCGCTCGCGTGTGAGGCGGGAGATGGGCAAGTGAGTTTCGACGCGTTCGATGCCTGGTGGTGGCCCTATCTGTTCATCCTGCTTGCCGGCTGGCTGGCAACGGATTCGTGGCGCTATCTCGGTGTCTACCTCGGAGGCAAAATGTCTGAGGAGTCAGACATTCTGGTCTTTGTGCGCTGTGTTGCGACGGCGCTTGTGGCTGCCGTCATTGCCAATCTCATCGTTTTCCCAAGTGGCGCGCTTGCCGATTCCCCTCTTGTCCTGAGGGTGGGTGCGGCGATTGCAGGGGTCGCCGCCTATCTTCTCGCCCGCAAACAGATTCTCGCCGGAATCGTTGTTGCCGAAACCGTTCTTTTGACCGGGCTTTACCTGATCGGTTGACCTAAAGCTGGGATCGGATTTTTTCAGCCTGTTCGGCGAGCACCGCCTGATCCGCCATCTCGCCGGTGTGCGGGCGCAGTGCAACGCCTTCAAAACGCGGGATGATGTGGACATGCAGGTGAAACACGACCTGACCGCCGGCCAGTTCATTGAACTGCTGGATGGTCACGCCATCCGCATCGAAGGCTGATTTTGCGGCGCGGGCAAGCTTCTGGACTGTGCGCATCACCGCCGCGAGGCTGTCTGCATCGACATCAAGAATGTTGCGTGAGGGCTTCTTCGGTATGACGAGACAGTGGCCATCGCCGCGCGGCATGATGTCCATCAACGCAAGGGTCTCGTCATCCTCATAGAGCTTGTGAGAGGGCAGTTCGCCGCGCAGGATTTTTGCGAATACGTTGTCGTTGTCATAGGCGGCACTGGTCATAGGAACCTCTTGTGTCAGGCAATTGCCGCCGCATTTTTCTGCGCTAATGTCCGGGCCGTCAACTCCCGGTGTTGAGTGATTCGTAGCGTTATCCAGAAGGTGCAGACCGTGACCTATCTTTATCTGATCGTTGCCATTCTGTTCGAGGTGGTGGCGACGACGGCACTCAAGCAGACCGAGGGGTTCACGCGCCTCATGCCGTCGCTGGTCACGCTCATCGGCTATGCGGTTGCCTTCTTCTTCCTTTCGCTCACGCTGCGCACCATGTCGGTCGGCATCGTCTACGCACTCTGGTCGGGTGCCGGCATCGTGTTCATCACCGCCATAGGCTGGCTCTGGTTTCAGCAGGCGCTCGACGCTCCGGCGCTTTTTGGCGTCGGGCTCATCATCGCCGGCGTTCTGGTGATCAATCTCTTTTCGAAATCGGTCATGCACTGAAGCCCATCAGCCTTTGCGGAACGGTGTATGGGCCTCCAGCATGCGGCTGATTTCCGCCACGTCCCGGCGTTCCATTTCCAGATATTGCGCCACCGCGCGCCGCAGGCCCGGGTGGGGAATATAATGGGCCGACCGGGTGGTGACGGGCTCATAGCCGCGCGCGAGCTTGTGTTCGCCCTGTGCGCCGGCCTCCACACGCGTCAGTCCGCGGGCAATGGCAAACTCGATTGCCTGATGGTAGCAGACCTCGAAATGCAGGAAGGGGTGATGTTCGACGCAGCCCCAGTTCCGGCCAAACAACGTGTCTGAGCCAATGAAGTTGATCGCGCCGGCAATGTAGCGGCCATTCCTGCGGGCCATGACGAGCAGGATGTCGTCGGCCATCCGCTCGCCGATAAGGGAAAAGAACCGGCGGTTGAGATAGGGGCGCCCCCATTTGCGGCTTCCAGTATCGGCGTAAAAGCTGAAGAAGTCGTCCCAGACGGATTCTGTCAGATCCGGTCCCGTCAGCCAGTCGATTTCGATACCGTTTTCGAGCGCGGTACGACGCTCTTTTTTCAGCGCCTTGCGCTTGCGTGAAGCGAGTGTGGCAAGAAAGTCGTCGTAGTGACCATAGTCACGATTGAAAAAGTGAAACTGCTGATCGGTGCGCATCAGAAACCCCGCGCGGTCCAGCGCGGCGATGTCGTCGTCTGTCGCGAAGGTGACATGCGCCGACGAAACGCCCAGCCGGTCCGTCAGGGTCTTGATTCCTTCCGCCAGTGCCTCGCGCACGGCGCGGGATGATGCTCCCTCGCGCACAAGGAGGCGCGGACCGCTCGCAGGCGTGAAGGGTATCGACACCTGCAGTTTTGGGTAATAGCGCCCGCCGGCACGCTCGAAGGCATCCGCCCAGCCATGATCGAAGACATATTCGCCCTGGCTGTGAGATTTGAGATAGCACGGCACCGCCCCCAGAAGCGTGCCGTCTGCCGCGCGCAGAAACAGATGCTGCCCAAGCCATCCGCTTTCGCGCACCGCGCATCCACTGTCTGCCAGACTCGACAGAAACGCGTATGAAACGAATGGGTTGTAGGGTGAACCCGTTCCGTTCCGACGCGCCCCGGAAAGAGCTGCCCAGTCAGCCTCTGGCATATCGGCGAGTGACGGTGAAACCGTCAGTGTCACGTCGCCCGACATTGGCGTGTTGGTTTCTGTTGCAGTCATATAGCTTAACTAAGCGTCCGCCGGGTGCGGCTTCAAGAGGTTGCGAACGCTTGGCGCAGTCAGGGTGTGAAACCTTCGAACGTCATCTGGTCGGCATAAGCGAAGGTGCGTTTGACGGCCTCGCGGTCCCGCACCGTCCATGTGATGACAGGCATGAAGAGGCGTTCACGCACGAATGCGACAAACGGGTTCGGTAGCTCTTTGACCGCGTAGGAGACGAAAGAGATGTCATGCGCCAGCATGGAAAAATGCGCTTCCATGGCCTCCGGTGCAGTGCCTTCGGCCGTCAGGCCGCACGGTAGTCCGGGTGCCAGTCGGGAAAACTGGCGCACCAGTCGATGCTCGAACGACATGAGTGCCATGGGGCCCGAATACCCCTCAAGCGTCTCAGCGACACGGGCAACGAGCGCGTCGTCATGACCCTCGGAGCCCTTGAGTTCGATCACCAGCGGCACGCGGCCGGCCACCAGGTCCAGCATTTCACGAAGGGTCGGCACACGAGCGGCGGTATCGCCGACCCTCAGCGCGTTCATTTCCGCCGCCGTCTTTCCGGCAATCGTCCCGTCCTGACCCGTCAGGCGGCGCAGTGCATGATCGTGAAAGACCATGGGCACCCCGTCGGATGACAGATGCACATCGCATTCGATGGAATAGCCGGCATCGGCCGCCGCCTCGAAAGCCGGGAGCGTGTTCTCCCAGCGCGTGTTGTTCATGTCGTGAAGACCGCGATGCGCGATGGGCCGTGCCGCCAGCCAGTCGAGATCGGGCATTACGCGGCAACCTCGATGATGGCATCGATCTCGACGGGCGCGTTCATTGGCAGTGATGCCATGCCGACGGCTGCGCGTGCATGGCGTCCGCGGTCCCCAAGCGCCGCCACGAGGAAATCCGAAGCGCCGTTGGCTACCAGATGCTGGTCGGTGAAGTCCGGCGTCGAGGCGACATAGACGGAGATGCGCACCACACGCTTGATCCGTTCCAGGTCGCCAAGCGCGGCACGCGCCTGTGCCAGCACATTGACCGTGCACCATTTGGCGGCGAGCTTGCCCGCTTCGGTTCCCAGTTCACGCCCCAGAAGGCCCATGGCCATCAGCTTGCCATCCTTGATGGGCAGTTGCCCCGAGGTCATCAGCAGAGAACCGGTCTGGACATAAGGCACATAGTTTGCAACCGGCGCTGCCGCTTCGGGCAATTCGACACCCAGTTCCAGCAGTCTTTTCTCGATTTTAAGTGCCATATTGCTCTCCCGGCATTTTATAAGATTCTGGATGCGGCAACTCCGCCGCGCAGGCGGAACTAAACGTCAGTTGCAACACTTTCGCAATCGAATCTGCGCTCAAGGGGGAATGTGCCGCAGTGGCAGAGGTTGCATATTTGCCTCGCTTCCGCCACGACTCTCGTTCAAACGGGAACCATCCAGACGGTCACGACACGCTGCGACCGTAATAGCCGAATTCCGGAGGTCGTTCATGCGCTCATTGCGCCTATTTGCTTTGGCCCTGCTCTGCGTTCCGGTTGCGGGGCCGGGTGTTGCCCTGGCCGCACCAAAACTGCTGCCACATCGGGCCGTCTACGACCTTTCTCTGGAACAGGCGAGCGACCGTTCCGGCATCAACGGCATTACCGGGCGCATGGTCTACGAGTTTGCAGGCTCCTCCTGTGAGGGGTACACGACCACCTTCCGCTTCGTCATGCGGCTTGAAACGGACGAGGCATCGCGGCTTTCCGATCAGCAGACATCCACCTATGAGGACGGTAACGGGAAAGTCTTCCAGTTCGTCAACAAGATGTATCTCGACAACGCGCTCGACCGGGAAGTGAAGGGTGTTGCCCGCCTCGGCGACGGCGAAACACTTGTGGAACTTTCAAAACCCGAACCTCGCAGCGAGACGCTTGAGAAGACGCAGTTCCCGGTTCAGCACATGAAAGAGGTGCTGGCAAAGGCCGAATCCGGCGGCGGATTTTACCAGACCACGCTTTATGACAGCTCCGAGGATGCTGACCGCGTCATGATCACGTCCGTGACCATCGGAGGGCCAAAACCGATCGGAGAGGACGAAGCGGAACGTTCGGCCGCGGCGCCGCTCGCGAACCAGTCTTACTGGCCGGTGAGCATTGCCTATTTCGATCCCACGCAGGAGCGCGGCGAGGCTTTGCCGGATTACGAGATCAGCTTTCTGTTGCATGAAAGCGGCGTCACGCGCAGCCTCGACATGAACTATGGCGAGTTCTCGATTCGCGGCCAGCTTGTCGATCTGACCATGTTCGATGAGACGAAAGAGGCGCGCAATTGCGCTGATTAGGCCCTTTCGCCGGCCAAACGCTTGCATTCTGCGCCATAAGCTTCTATATGCGCGCGCATTCCACACACGGATCTTGGTTCCGGTCGGGAGACATCCGGCCAGCGCCTCCGGTGGCGGTTTCCGCCTGACAGTCCGTGGAGGTTCAACCGGAAAGGATAACGAATGGCACTGCCCGATATCAGCATGCGCCAGCTTCTGGAAGCTGGTGTTCACTTTGGTCACCAGACCCACCGCTGGAACCCGAAGATGTCCAACTACATCTTTGGCGCCCGCAACAATGTTCACATCATCGACCTGAGCCAGACCGTGCCGCTGATGCACCAGGCGCTGAAGGCTGTCTCCGACACCGTCGCCAAGGGCGGCCGCATCCTGTTCGTCGGCACCAAGCGTCAGGCATCCGAGATCGTTGCCGATTCTGCCAAGCGTTCGGCACAGTATTATGTGAACGCCCGCTGGCTTGGCGGCATGCTGACCAACTGGAAGACGATTTCCAACTCGATCCAGCGTCTGCGCAAGCTCGACGAACTGCTCGCTGCCGATGCCCAGGGCTTCACCAAGAAGGAGCGGCTGAACCTTGAGCGCGAGCGCGAGAAGCTCGACCGTGCCCTCGGTGGTATCCGCGACATGGGCTCCACGCCGGACCTGATGTTCGTGATCGACACCAACAAGGAAGCGATTGCCGTTCAGGAGGCCAAGCGCCTCGGCATTCCGGTTGTCGCCATTGTCGATTCGAACTGCGATCCGGACGTTGTCGACTACCCGATCCCGGGCAACGACGATGCCGCACGTGCGCTCGCTCTTTACTGCGATCTCGTTGCCAAGGCGGCAATCGACGGCATTGAGCGCCAGCAGGGTGCTCTCGGCCTCGATATCGGCGAAGCAGTCGAGGCTCCGGCAGAACCGACCCTCGACGATGAGGCCGCAGCGCCGGCAGCGGAAGAAAACAAGGACGCCTGATAAGCGCCGTACCGAAAATGTGGGGCTGAGGCTCCGCGGCGGCCGCGCGGCAGACAGGAAGCTACGCGGCCGTTTTTGTTAGAAGATTTATGAAGAGGCGACGATGAGCATTACAGCAGCAATGGTCAAGGAACTGCGCGAGAAGAGCGGCGCAGGCATGATGGACTGCAAGACGGCCCTGACCGAGAACAATGGCGACATGGAAGCAGCCATGGACTGGCTGCGCAAGAAGGGCATCGCCAAGGCCGACAAGAAGGCCGGCCGCACGGCTGCCGAAGGCCTGATCGGCGTTGCATCCGACGCTAACAGCGCCGTTGTCGTCGAGGTCAATTCCGAGACCGACTTCGTTGCCCGCAATGACGCGTTCCAGGCACTGGTCAGCAACATTGCGACCGTTGCACTCGGCACCGACGGTTCCATCGACGCTGTCTCGTCGGCGACTATCCCGCGACGGGCAAATCCGTCGCCGACACGGTGAAGGACGCCATCGGCACGATCGGTGAAAACATGACGCTGCGCCGCTCGGCGAAGCTGTCCGTGGAGAACGGCGCCGTCGCAAGCTACGTCCACAATACCGTGACTGACGGTCTTGGCAAGCTTGGCGTGCTGGTGGCGATTGAGACGACCGGCAATGCCGATGCTGCCCGCGCCTTCGGCCGTCAGGTTGCCATGCATGTTGCCGCGACCAACCCGCTGGCTCTGACCGAGGCTGATGTCGACCCGGCAGCCGTTGCCCGTGAGAAGGAGATTTTCTCCGACCAGGCGCGCCAGTCGGGCAAGCCGGAAAACATCATCGAGAAGATGGTTGAAGGCCGTCTGCGCAAATTCTTCGAGGAGGTTGTCCTCCTGAAGCAGGCATTCGTGATGAACCCGGATCTGACTGTCGAGAAGGCGCTGGCCGAAGCCGAAAAGGAAATCGGCGCCCCGGCAAAGATCGTCGGCTTTGTCCGCTTCGCACTCGGCGAGGGTGTTGAGCGCGAAGAGACCGACTTCGCGGCTGAAGTGGCTGCTGCTGCAAAGTCGTAAGACGGGCGAATAACTGTTTGAAGACAAAGGGCGCCGCGTGACAACGCGGCGCCCTTCGTGTAACGCAGGGTCAAATTTGGAGACTTTGAAGATGACCGAGAAACGCTATCGGCGTGTTGTCCTGAAGGCATCCGGCGAAGCACTGATGGGCGAGCAGGGGTTCGGCATCGATGTTTCGGTCGTTGACCGCATCGCCCGCGACATTCTGGAAGCGCGCAGGATTGGCGTCGAGGTCGGCGTGGTTATCGGCGGCGGCAATATTTTCCGCGGCGTTGCCGTGGCCTCCAAGGGCGGCGACCGGGTTACCGGGGACCACATGGGCATGCTCGCAACCGTCATCAACTCGCTGGCGCTGCGCACCTCGCTGGTGAAGATGGGGGTTGATGCGGTGGTGATGTCGGCCATCGCCATGCCGGAGCTTTGCGAAAGCTTCTCCCAGCGCCAGGCCATGAGCTATATGAATGCCGGCAAGGTGGTGATTTTCGCTGGCGGCACCGGCAATCCGTTCTTCACCACGGATTCGGCAGCAGCACTAAGGGCAGCCGAGATCGGCGCGGACGCGCTTTTCAAGGGGACGCAGGTCGACGGCGTCTATTCCGCCGATCCGCGCAAGGATCCGAGTGCGACGCGCTACGAGCGCCTGAGCCACGCGCAGGTGATCCGTGATGGGCTGGCCATCATGGATACTGCTGCGATTGCTCTTGCGCGTGAGAACCACATTCCGATAATCGTTTTCTCGATTCACGAAGAGGGCGGATTCAACGCCATCTTGAAAGGCGGCGGGCATTGCACCATCGTGTCCGATGACGCCGAACCAGAACAGCGTGCCGGTGCGTAAGGAGATTTAATGATGGCGGACGGCGTTGATTTCAAAGATCTGAAGCGTCGCATGGACGGGGCGACAACCGCGTTCCAGCACGACCTTGCTTCGCTGAGAACTGGCCGTGCTTCGGCCAACCTTCTCGATCCCATCCATGTGGAAGCCTATGGCTCGCCCATGCCGATCAACCAGGTCGCGACGGTTTCCGTGCCGGAGCCACGTATGATCTCAGTTGCGGTCTGGGATCAGAGCATGGTCAATGCCGTGGACAAGGCGATCCGCGAATCCAATCTCGGATTCAACCCGATCGTGGACGGTTCGACACTGCGCATTCCGCTTCCTGAGCTCAATGAGGAGCGGCGCAAGGAACTGGTGAAGATCGCCCATCAATACGCCGAGAGCGCCAAGGTAGCCGCGCGCCATGTGCGCCGCGATGGCATGGAACATCTCAAAAAGGCCGAAAAGGACGGCGATATCAGCCAGGACGAACTGCACACGCAGTCCGATCAGGTGCAGAAAATGACGGATGACACGATCTCCGCCATCGACAAACTCCTGACTGACAAGGAAGCTGAGATCATGCAGGTCTAGCGGACCCGCTTTCGGCGCTTTCCCGGTTTTCGGACGAGGAGAAAAGGGCTGGAAACGGCAGGGCCGCTGAAAACCTGCTTGAGAGGCGAGGGGAGACTGCCAGTTGAAGCCGGCGCATGTAGCATCATCATGGACGGAAACGGTCGCTGGGCCGAAGCGCGGGGCCTGCCGCGCCGGGCCGGTCA
>NZ_BAMP01000014.1 GCF_000615975.1 Nitratireductor aquibiodomus NL21 = JCM 21793
AACCGCAACCGGCGCATCGTCAATAATGGCGATGTCGATCGTGCCCGACTGGCTGTCGCCATCCGCATCCGTCACCGTCACGCCGAACGACACACCGTCCGGATCGGCAAGCGTGTTGTCCGTCAGCGTGTAGCTGTAGCTGATCGAGCCCTGACCCGTCACCGCATTGTAGCTGTAGCCCGTCACCACCAGCGTGCCCGTCGCGTCGCTCGACACCGTCTGCGGGAACGGATCGCCAAGGGCAAGCGCCGTGCCGGCAACGCTGACCGACTGGACGCCATCCGGTGCCGTGAACGTCACCGTGCCCGACGTCGCCTCCGACGGGTCGTCATTGTTCGTGCCGTCACCATCCGCGCTCTCGCCCGAACCCGCAGGCTCGGCACCACGCTCGGCAAGGCCCCGCTCGAAAACGATGGTGCCATCTTCCTCGACACCCGGCGTGCGGATCTCGACCGACGCGTCGCCGATGTCGATCGTCAGCGTCGCCGTGTCGGTGTCCCCGTCGCCATCCTTCAGCGTGTAGGTGAACACATCCTGGACGCCACCCGCTGTGCCGGGATTGCGCGCATAGCTGTATGAGCCATCCGCGGAGATCGTCAGAACGCCGTAGAGACCCTCAACCACCGTATCGGTTCCGACGGCACTTGCCGGCCCTTCGGCCGTGGTCGCGGTGACCGAGGACACCGATGCGCCATCCGCACCGGGTGTATCAGCGCCATTGTCGCCATTGGCCTCGGCATCGGTGATCAGATTGCCCGCTACGGGGCCGAACGCGCCCGCAGCGATGGTGTCCGTATCGTCGACCGCGATCGGGCCATCATCGGTGATGGTAATTGTCAGATTGTCGGTCGCGGTGTCACCATTGCCATCGGTCACGACGAATTTGAAGACGTCCCTGACGACGTCGTCGCCGCCTGTCTTCCCCGGCCCATCGTGGTCGGTCGTGTTTTGGGACAGCACGTATTCAAAGCGGTATGTACCGTCGCCGTTCGGCGTGACAAACAGCGTCCCATAGGTACCATCGACACGACCGCCACCGGTCACGTCCACGCTCAGACCACCGACGTTCGTAACGACCAGCGATGCAAGACCGTCATTGCCCGGATCGACGAGGATGTTGCCTGCGGTCGCCGTGGTGCCTCCGCCAGAGCCGGATGCGAGTGCGCTTTCATTCACTTCGCCAGGAGGCGTGCCGATGCTGACTATGCTAAGCTCGGGGATATCGTTCTCCCGATCTTCGCGCAGCGCCGGAAAGAGTTCGCGCCGCTCCAGCGCACCGAACTGCAGGGCCGTGGGCGGAAGGAGATCGATTACCGGGCCGGCATCGCCGATACCGGCATTGGGCGTGGTGAAATTGCCGCCGCCGCTCTGCGACGTGGCAGAGACGACCGTCAGTGCGCCATCGGGGCCGGCGGCAACATCGATGCCATTGGCCTGCAGGGCCGCTGTCAGCGCGAGCTCGGGAATCTCCACGTCACCGATCAGGAAGGTGGGAATCCTGAGCGCAGCATTGAGGATGGTGATGCTCGAACCATCGGGCTGAACCAGAATCAGGTTGTCGCCATCGAGTTTGATCTCATCGATGGAAACGCCTTCGGGAAGGCGGACAATGTTGTCCGCGTCCGGTGTTACCGTTTCGGGAACGTCCGGAGCAGCGGACGTTTCGGTGGGCTGGCCAGCGGCAGGATCGACCGGGACCGGCTCGCCCGCGCTGTCATTCTGCGCGACCTGAAGTGCGGTCTGCTCGAGTTGATTGAGCCGATCGTCGGCAGATTGCTCGGTAGCGATCTTGCGATCATCGGTGGTGTTCGTGCGATCTTGGCTGGCCATGATAACCCCCGGAAACAGAATTCCCGGGAAGCGAGCCACGCAAGTTTAGTCGGCGCAATACGATGTATAGTTCATTGATATATGGGGATATTGATCCTGACCGAAAATTTCCGTTTGGTTAACCTGCAATCATAACATGATATATATTTCCGTATAATCGCTCCTTTTGGCACCTCCAGAGCGGCAGGTTCGCCGTCCGATCATGGTTAAGGGAGTCTTTTCGGAGGCGATGCACATTTAAATAAAATACTGCAATAAATCCAAACGGAAAATAACCCCTTCCACTTAATCGGCATTTCATTTGCTTCAACTATCTTCTCGCCAAGATCCGGGGGCGGGCAAATGAATATAAAAAGAAATACATACACTTTCAGGGGCGCAGCGCTGGCGATTTCGACATTCGTACTGGCGATAACTCCTCAAAACGCAGATGCGGGACATTATGCACCTTCACCTGCACAGGTCTCCACCATATCGAGCCTGAACCTTTTGTCGGCTTCTGCGGCGATGGCCGCGGCGAGCAACGGCCTTGCCATGGTCAGGGAACGCTGGCAGGCCGCCGCTGCGGGGCTTCATGCAAAAACAGTGCGTGCGGCCGCGCGAACGGCAGACGGCACCCCCGCGAACAGCCGAAGAATGACGCGCCCGGCGACAGGCGTGTTCGGTTCCGTCGCCATCCCCTTCAAGGCGCTTCCGTCGAGCGCAAACTGGAAAGCCGTCTACCCATCCATCGTACGGGCCGATTTCGCCACATGCACCAATGGCAGCGGATGCACGCCCCGCGCCGTGGAACTGGCCGGCCTCGTCCGCGAAATCAAAGCGAAACCGTTTTCTGAGAAGCTGGCGGCGGTCAATCGCGCGGTCAACCGGAATGTCGCCTACGTGTCCGACCGTGCCAACTATCGCCGGCTTGATGTGTGGGCAAAGCCAACCGACATTCTCGACCGCGGCAAGGGGGATTGCGAGGATTACGCGATACTCAAGATGGCGGCACTCAACGCGGCGGGCATTCCCCTGAGCAGCATGTCGCTTGTCGTGCTTCAGGATCAGAGCCGCTCTCTCTTCCATGCGGTGCTGACCGTTTCCACCACCAGGGGCCACTACGTGCTCGACAATCTGCATGACCGTGTGATGAAGGACACCGCCCTGGCGAGCTATCTCCCGCTTTATTCGCTCAGCGGCAACCGCTCGTGGATTCACGGCAGGAAACGTGACGGCTCCATGGTGGCAACGCTTGCACCGCTGCCGCGCGATCTTGCGCCGGGAGAAGGGTTTGAAACCGCAGCCGGGCGCGGCGTGTCCAACAAGCGCATCGAGGCGAACTAACCGAATTTTCGGCTTGTCTTAATTGGGCAGGATGAACCCGATGATCGCCTCCTGCTCTGTCAGCGGGGCCAGAATCGCGTTGAGACGGCCTCGGATAAGCTGGCGGTCGACACCGATGACGAAACCGACCGTCGCCGGACCACTCCCCTCGATCTTGAGCTTTTCGATCAGTTCGGAGAACTGAATGTCCAGTGACAGACGAACGCCCCTTCCGGTGGTATCGGTGGCCAGGCTCGACAGACGCGACTGGACGAAACCGATGAATGCCGGGTTGTAGGCCATCAACTGCTTGTCACCGGTGAGGGCAAAGCATGGTGACGGGCTCGCCATGACATGGTTGCGCACCGCCTGGCGGCCGATCTTCCTGCGGGCGGTTTCCAGCGCCCCCTGCAGATAGCCCACCGCTTCGACGCGCAGGGCAGAAGACAGGTTTGCCCCCTTCTCCAGCCTGTTTTCACAGGCCTCGATAACATCGCCGACGCTGCAATCGCGCGCGTCTGCAATCTGTTGCAGGACCGTCCAGAAGATCTCCTCCAGCCGGATGCCGCGCCGTGCCGTGCCGACGCGGAGCACACGGAACCTGGGCTGGAAGGCCCAGTCCTCGTCTCTTGGGATTTCAGCAGGTTTCGTCATGATCGCTCACCGCTCGCGAAGCGCCTCGTTGCGCGCCTTGTTGATCGGTTTCATGAGGTAGGCGAGGATGGTTTTCTTGCCCGTCATGATGTCGGCGGTGGCCACCATCCCCGGGAAAATCGCATGGCTTCGCCCGTCCCGGATCAGTTCGGCCTGATCGGTCTTGACCCGGACCTGATAGTAGGTTTCGCCGGTGTTCTGATCCACGAGACTATCGGCGGACACATTCGCCACCTCGCCCTCCAGCCCGCCATAGATCGAGAAGTCATATGCGGTCACCTTGATGAGCGCCGGCTGGCCCGGGCGAACGAACGCAACATCGCGCGGCGAAATCCGCGCTTCCACAAGAAGCGTGTCGGACGTCGGCACCACGCCTGCAACCACGGTGCCCGGCTCCACATAGGCGCCGATCGTGTTCACCTCCAGCGTGTTGATGATGCCGTCCACCGGTGAGCGGATATCGGTGCGGGCCACCCGGTCGCTTGCGCCACGAATGGTCTCCTCGATAACGGAAAGCTCTGCCAGGGCCTGTGTTTTCTCGGCCAGCGCTTCCTGCTGCACCTGCAGTGCGAGCTCGTCAATCTGAAGCGTTGCCTCGTTGATTGACGCCTCGATCCGCTCGACCGATTCGCGCGTGGATTCGAGCTGGCCACGGGTCTCGGCGAGCTCCTTCTGCACGCGCAGCAGCTCGGTCTGCGCGACGAGCTTGCGCTTGACCATCGGCGCCAGAAGATCGGCCTCGCGCTGCGAAAGTTCGAGATTTTCTTCCAGTCGCGTGATGTTGGCGCGGGCTTCATCAAGCTCGTTCAGCCGCTGCAGACGCCGCTCCACCAGAACGGAACGCTTGTTCCTGATGTTGTCCGCACGCGCCTGCAAAAGCCGGGCCTCGTTCTGGCAGATGTCCGGCGCGACATCGCGAAGCTCTTCCGGGCAGACATATTCCCCATCGAGCTCCCCCTTCTCCTCCAGTGCGAGCCGGGTGACCTGCGCACGCAGGGCGCGCGCCCGCGCCGCCGCTTCGCCAAGGGAAGAGGCCGTTGCCGTATCGTCGAGCTGAAGGATCAGGTCGCCCTTGCTGACTGTCTGCCCGATCGTGACAGCGATTTCCTGGACGATTCCGGCCTCGCTCGATTGAACGATCTGGGTTTTGGAGACCGGTATGATCTTGCCTTCACCGCGGGCGATCTCCTGAACCTCGGCAATAGAGGCCCAGCCTATGAAGGTCATCATCAGGGCCGCGATCACGACCAGCCCCAATCGTGCAGCCAGTGGAGGACGGTCCATTGCAATCCGCCTTTCTTCTTTTCCGGGCGCATCATCGACGCCGCGAGAGGCCTATTGTTTCCTTCCTGAACGCCCGCCCCCGGCGTTCTTCTGCAATTCCTCGATCACCCTCTCCTTGGGCCCGTCGGCGATGACACGCCCCTGATCGATCACCACCAATCGGTCGACAAGCTGCAGCATGCTGTGCCGATGGGTGGAGATGATCAGCGTCACGTCTTCGCGGAAGGCCGTTTTCATCCGGGCGATGAGCTCGCGCTCACTCGCCAGATCCATGGCTCCCGACGGCTCATCCATGAACACGACCCGTGGATCGCTGAGCAGAACACGAGCGATGGCGACTGCCTGTCTCTGTCCGCCCGAAAGCTGGCTGCCACGCTCGCCCACCGGCATGTCGTATCCTCTGGGATGGCGCGCGACGAAAGCGTCGACACCGGCAGACTCGGCGGCGGCAACCAGCTCATCGTCCGTTGCGCCCGGCTTCGCCATCAGGAGGTTTTCCTTCACCGAACCCGAAAAGAGGTCTGCGCTCTGCGAGGTGAAAACAACGGCGGAACGCACGACGGAGGGATGATACTGGCGAATGTCGACGCCATCCAGGAGCAGGTTGCCGCTCGACGGCGGATAGAGGCCTGCCAGCAGCCTGCCAGCCGTGGTCTTGCCCGATCCGATCCGGCCGATAATGCCGACGCGTTCACCGCCCTTGACCGAGAGGTTGAAATCCACCAGCGCCGGGCTTGCTGCCTCGGGATAGGTGAACCCCACATTGCGAAAGGCAACATCACCGGAGCGGATTTCGCGATTGACGAACCCCGCACTCTCCGGCCGATCCTCCGGCTGTTCCATGATCGTGTTGAGAATGCGCAGCGACAAAAGCGCCTGACGCATGCGTGAGAGCGTCATTGCGATCTGGCCAAGCGGCGCGACCGCGCGGCCCGACAGCATGACCGTTGCGATGATCGCACCGGTCGAGATATTGCCTTCAGAGAATTCATAGGCACCGGCGACCACCAGGCCCACGGTCACAAGCTGCTGAACGAACTGCGTCATGTTCGCCGCCCAGGCGGAGAGCTGCTTGATGCCCTCCGCCGTGCGCGATGCGTTCTTGGCCAGCTCACTCCAGCGGCGCAGCAAAGTGCGCTCGGCGCGGAGGGATTTCACCGTCTCGATGGTGGAGATCGTTTCCACCAGAAGAGACTGGCGTTGCGCGGCCTCATTGTTGGCAGCCGCCACACGCCGGCCAATCCGGGACTGCGCAATCAAACCGATGATCAGGGCAAAGGCGAATGCCGTCGCGGGAATGACCGCGAGCCAGCCGCCAACACTGTAGATGACGGCGATGAACACGAAGACGAAGACGCTGTCGATCAGTGTACTGATCGTGTTCGAGGTAAAGAATTCGCGCACGAACTCATACTGCGTCACCCGATTGGCATATTCTCCCGTCGACATCGGGCGAGAGGCCATGGTGGCATGCAGCACCTTCTCGAACAGAAGGTAGGACAGTTTGAGGTCGGCCTTGCGGCCGGCGTAGTCGATCAGTGCCGCGCGCACGCTTTTCAGAAGCAGGTCGAAGAGGATCGCGCCTGCGACGCCCAGCGCCAGAACCCAGAGCGTGGCCGTCGCCTGATTGGGCAGCACCCGGTCATAGACATTCATGACGAACAGGGGCGAGGCCAGCGCAAGCAGATTGACGAAGAGTGCCGCTATGGCGACCTGGGCATAGGATTTCCAGAACGGTGCAAGGGTCGTCGTGAGCCAGTGGCGCTTTTCGATCTGCTTTGCCTGGGTCGAGTCCGTGCTTTCCGACTGGTTCAGATAGATGACACTGAAAGAAAGGATCAGCCGGATGTTCCTGGAAAGCACATCCTTCAGCGCAATGCCTTCTTCCGCAATCGGATCGGGGAGAAGCGTGGTGCGCAGATGATCGTTGGGCAACGGCTCGAGGAGCGCCTGTGCCGTGCCGTCTTCGAAAACGACGAGCACGGGCAGATCGAGCGCGCCACCGGCCAGTTCGCGCCGGCTGTGTTGTTCCACCTCAAGCCCGATGCGCGCTGAAAGGCGCTCTATATCCTCAAGGGACGGGTTTTCTTCATCGAAAGGTGTGTCCGAGAACAGGACCGTTTCCGAACTCGGACGCGCCAGAAACTGCGCAATCTCCCGAAAGGCAAACCTGAAACTGCCTGCCTGAAGCGGCGTGCCGGCCACGGGATTATTGCGGAGCTGTTCCACCTTCCTCCTCTATGCCACCTTGCCTGTCCGGCAGCTATTGCGACCGGATGGGAGCGAGAAGATCGAGCGGCAAATCGTTCGTCTGTCGCGAAGGCAGCCTCTTGTAGGTTTCGGTCGGTGCCGTCTCCGGCACATTGAATTCCGCGCGCGCATAGGCCTCGGACTGCTTGGCGCTCGACAGGTTCATTGTCGAGAGCAGCGTTCCCGTTGCGGCGAGTATGCGATACTCGGCAAAACGCGCGGCGTACTGGGCTGTCTTGGAGAGAACGTTGACGCTGAACCGCGTGTTCTGTGCGCCCAGCACATCGAGCAGCGATCGCTGGCCTACGACCAGCTGTTCGCGGTAGGAACTGACGAGCTGGGCGTTGGTCTGGGCCTGTGAACGCAGGGTGCCGGCCAGATCGATCTGGCGCTGGCGGCGATCCCACGAAATGCGAACCGCTTCCTCGACCTCACGATAGGCCTGGTGAAGCACGAGGCGCTGCTCGCTGGCACGGCGGATCTGCTCCTGCTCGTTGGCAACGTCGATACCGCCGCGATAGAGATTCCACTTGGCGACGATCCGCGCCTGGAGATCGTTTGTGCGCCCATCGGCGCCATCGATGTCATAACCGGCGCGGGCGCGCCCTTCCGCACTGATCTCGGGCAGCATGTTGGAGCGGGCGGCATCGACCAGGGCATCGGCCGCGTCAATATCGGCATTGGCGACCTTGATGCGCGGATTGTTGGCCCGGGCGATGCCGATTGCCTTGTCGAGCGATGCCGGCAGGGCCGACGCCACCGAGCCCGGCATTGTCGGGTTTGTGAGGGGCTTGCCGACAAGCTTGTAGAAACGGATCTTCGCCGCTTCCAGCTCTTCTTCGGCTTCCTTGAGGCGTGCCGTGGCAGAGAGCATGCGCTCCTGCGCCTGCTGCCTGTCGGCTTCGGTCAGCGCACCGCCTGAAATGAGAGAACCGATATCCCCCAGCATCGACCGATGGAAGCCGACATTGTTGCGCGCCTCGTTCACGATCTCGACCTGCAACAGATATTCGAGATATTCCCGCACGACCTGAAGGGCGATGGTCTCGGAACGCTCCAGAACGCGGAAGGAGGCCGAATCGACCCGTGCGGCCTGGCGTTCCAGTTCGGCACGGCGTCCGCCGCCATCGAACAGCTTCTGGGTGATCGACAGCCCGATTTCGGCCGGATAGAGCGGGTCATCCTCAATGCCAACGCCGCGGCGCGAGGGATTGTCGAGCCGGCGCGCGCCCACCGACGCTTCGAGATCGACGCTCGGCAGAAAAAGCCCGCGAGCCTGACGCAGTTCGAACTCGATCGCCTCACGATTTTCGATCGCCTGTCCGATTTCAGGATTGGATTCCAGAGCCACTGCCATCGCTTCCTTCACAGAAAGAGCGTTCGCATCGGTGGAAAACAGAACTGCGCCGCTCATCAGAGTAGCAGCGAGTAGACTCAGAATACGTGACTTGTGCTTCATCATCCCCCCTTTGCCTGCGCCTCAGCCGACGCAGCCAACGGATCCATCCGGCTCCAACACCAGATCTCCAAATATCATTTTATGCTAAGCTAACTGCCCTTGGCTGGCTACGATATAAGCCGTCCGAATACCTCTTTAGGAGTAATTTAGTCGACTCATTTCGCGGCTATGTTGCATAGAGGCAACAAAATCGGCATTTCGTTAAGCATTTCAACCCTAAAATGCATGAAACACTGTCAGCTTTATTGCCCTATCTTACCAGAACCAGTGTTCCGATCTTAACGCTGCTATATAGTGTTATAACATCTTCGTTGGTCATCCGGATGCAACCCGACGAAACGGCCTGCCCTATCGTCCAGGGTTGATTGGTACCGTGAATGCGAAACAGGGTCGAACCGAGATAAAGCGCGCGGGCGCCAAGCGGGTTTTCAGGGCCACCCTCCATGACCGAAGGCAGGATCCTGCCCTGCGCGGCCTCTCGTCGGATCATCTCGGCCGGAGGGCGCCAGTCGGGCCATTCAGCCTTTCTCGTGATGCGCTCACTGCCACGCCAGGCGAACCCCTCGCGCCCCACGCCAATTCCATAACGAACCGCCGTGCCATCGCCGCGCAGATGGTAAAGACGACGCTTGGCAGTCTCGATAACGATGGATCCGGCGGGCAGTTTTTCCGAATATGGTACCACCGACGGTTTAATCGCCGCATCCCCCCAGGGGGCCTTGAAGGAGAGGGTCCGTTCGCGCCTGACCCATGTTCCTGTTGCCGGATCGAACTGGCGCACCGTCGCGGTCTGCGCGCTGGCCTGCGTCACCAGAGGCAGTGCAGGCACTGCCGAGAACACGATCGCGAGAACCGAAAGAACAGGGCCCCACGGGCGCCGATGCCGCCCCCTTTTGACAGGGCCTTTCTCGTCAGAGCTATTCATCTGCGCCATTCTTCGCCAGCTCAAACGTCTCTCCCTCAATGCGCAGGGTGGTTGTATCGGGTGCCGAAATCGACCTCGCGCGCCCGTCACGACACACCAGTGTCGGCCATTCATCGATTTCACAGTCGATCTCGGCGTAGAGATTTGCAAGCGGCTCACCATAAGCAATGACCAGGGCACCGTCGCCAAGCCGCAGAACATGCCCGTCATTCGCCCCCACAAACGCCGAAACCCCACCTTCGTCAGGCGCGCGTGCAAACCCCTGACCGTAAACCGCCGCGCCGCGCTGGCCCGCAAGAACGTGTCGATTGGCCGACATTGCCCATGCATAGCGCCTCAACACATTGCTGCGGCCACCATAGAGCGTTGCGATATCCGGATGCATTTCATCTGAAAACGGCGGTGGCGCCTGGAAAAGCCTCGCCCCGCGTTCGTCGGCAAATCCGGCCCCGCAGGCGACCAGAAACAGACCACAGCACGAAACAAGCGACTTGAGGTTCACCGCCACCCCCCGGGGTGCTTCTCACAATTGCGAGCGAACACCCTCTGCAAAAGCAGACCGCCCATGCAGCCGGCTGCATGGGCGGTGCACTTTATTCATTCTGCGGCTAAATATCTGACGTGTCCAGTACAGGGCACGTTGCGATGATCGCTGGACTACAGGGCGGCAGAGTGCGGCCCGCCCTTCCACGATCTCTATTCGCGACTCTGGCCGTTCTCTTCCGTTTCGAGCGCGTTGAGCGCGCTGAGGCGAAATCCACCCGCCTCGCCCTGGCGCGCTTTGTCGAGCTGCTCCGACGCGATCCTCATCAGACCGCGGAACTCAATCTGATCCTCGAAAATTACCCCGCCAATATCAAGCGACAGTTCGACCGTCTCTCCCTGCGCGGTGAATGGTGCCTTTGCCACGGCATTGCGGATGCGTTCGCCGACATCGCGCGCCTGCTCAACAGTCGCCCCCGGCAGGAACACACCGAACTCGTGGCTGCTCAGCCGGCCAACGACATCGCTGCGCCGGACATTGGCCCGAATCACCGATGCGATCTGACGCATCGATTCCTCGCCCCAGTTGAACCCGTAGTCGATGCTGATATCCCGCGTGTTCTCAGCCTCCACGATCAACAGCGCACCAAAGGTCCTGCCGGCTTCGGACACCGTTGCCGAGCGACGGCGCTCCACAAGCGTTGTGAACATGTCGCCGTTAAAAACCTCGGTCGAAGGATCGTGGGCTGCAGAGAAATTCCGCTCCCGTTTCACACGCCGCAACTGCTCGCTCGCCTGCCCGATGTAAGCGAGCAGGGGGGCGGCTATGAGTATCGGCAGAACAAGCGCAGCAACGAGACTGCGCTGATAGGGATTGATGTCATCCCCGAAGAACAACAGATAGTGGACCAGAAACGAAAGCCCCACTGCGGCGAGCGTGCCCAGCAGTGTGAAGGCAATGAGCCATGTCCAGCGCGGTTTGCGTTGCAAGAGCGACTTGTCCATATGCTTTCAACGTCCCCAATGTGACTGAGTCGTTGATAACCGGCAAACTTCTAATAAAAGTTTCTTTGGTAGATCGTCTTTTAACAATCAACAGTTTCAGCGGCAGCGCAAAAATTCAGCATCTTTCCCACGGCGTCCAGGACGCAACGCATCTCTCTCGAATTTTGTCCAGAATGCCTGCCGGCCAACTGCTCCCGGCGGGCTTTCAGTGCCCACTGAGGGGCACCGATCCCGGTTTCTCCAGTGTTGTGGCAGGGCCATGTCGTTAAAATGCGTTCGATATATTTTGTTTGCCGGTTACAATTATCTGCGCATGATCGGGTCGATGCGGGGGCATTGAAAAAAGGACTACCATGCCGACGAACTTTGCGTCCGTGCACGCCCATCTGGAAAGAGCACAGGCGGAGCTGACGGGCACCGACCCGGCGACGCAGCAATTGCGCGAAGCAATCGGCCTCCTGATGGACGCCGCGCTCAAGGCCGAATTCTCCGCCAAGCCGCAGGTGTGCGAGATCATACCCTTTCCGCGGACAGAGGCCGGTCGACCGACGCGGACATCACACCACGGATAAGATGCTCCGCGCGCCCATCCGGGCCAACCTCAGGGCGTTTCGCCGACCACCCGGTTGCGTGCCTTTTCTGCTTCGCGGGCGATCGTCCGCCCGCTCTCACCAGCGTTTTCTACCTCAATGGTCGTGCCCGAATGGTCGAGAAAGACCAGCGCCACATCGGCTTCCGGCCCCACCATCACTGCCGCGACCCGCTGAAACCGTGGATCACCATCAAGCCTGCGGTTGAAGAGCACAAGCCCGTCGACCTCTTCCAGAGCTGCCAGCAGGGCGGTCTCGAAGCCCTGCGCGATCAGATCTGCAAGGCCGAGCAACAACTCCAGCTGGACCACCTCCAGCGACACTTCTTTCGACACTTTTACGCTACTCGAATCATTACGCACGTTCAGAAATTAGTCGAGTTATCTTAAGCCGGGCAACCAATCCGCAGGAACAGATTGTGTCGTTATGAAACACGATCCTGCGCCGCCAGTCTCATCGTCAACATGGCCATGCGCTGGCAGGGCGGCTCCACCCACCGGTCTGGCATCCGGCAGTTTCAGCCCTTTGGCCGGGGGGCAACCGATTCAGTCTTGAAATCGATTACATTTGCCATACAATCGATTTCATTGGCGTGGCGGAGGACATGCCAAAAGGGAAGGAAGATGCACGATCGGCAACGGGGCCCCGGCTACCTGCGCCGCTGGTGTTTGTCATCAGGGAGGAATTCATGAAACGACTGGCAACTGTCGCCGTGGTCGCTGCTGCCCTTGCAGGCACGGCACTTTCGGCCATGGCTGAAGATTTCAAGATCGGCCTGTCAAACGGCTGGGTGGGCAGCGAGTGGCGCACCCAGATGATCGAGGAAGCCGAGCAGGCCGCCGCCGCCTGGAAGGAAAAGGGCGTCAATGTCGAAGTGGTCGCCCAGAGCGCCAATGTCGATGTGCCCGGCCAGATTGCCCATGTCCGCAACTTCATCAGCCAGGGCGTGGACGCGATCATCATCAACCCCAACAGCCCGACGGCCTTCGACCCCGTATTCGCACAGGCCAAGGAAGCCGGCATTCTGGTGATCGCCACCGATGCCGAGGTTTCTTCGCCCGACGCCCTTTATGTGGGTATCGACCAGAAGGGCTGGGCGATGGAAAGCGCCAAATGGCTGGCCGAGACACTGAACGGCGAAGGCAAGGTCGTTGCCATCAACGGCGTAGCCGGCCATCCGGCTAACGAGATGCGCGTTGCCGGCTACCGCGAAGTGTTCGGCGAGCATGACGGCATCGAGATCGTCAACGAGGTGAACGCCAACTGGGACCAGGCGCAGGGCCAGCAGGCCATGCAGAACCTGCTCGCCACCTATCCCGACATTGACGGCGTCTGGGTTCAGGACGGCATGGCCGCCGGCGCGTGGCGCTCCATCATGGATGCGGACAAGGCGGGCGACATTGCCGCCACCGGCGAGATCCGCAAGGATTTCATCGATATCTGGACCGAAAACGACCTCAACTCCGGCGCATCGGTGAACCCGCCCGGTGTGATGGCAAGCGCGCTCAATGTGGCTGTTCTCATGCTGCAGGGACGCGAGTTGAAGGAACCGGCCACGGCCGGGCAGTACAACAACGCCATGTATCTGCCGATCCCCTTCATCAGTTCGGAGAACCTGAAGGAAGTGGCCGCCTCGGTTGAGGGAAAACCGGGCTACTATTCCTATACGAGCTCGCTTTCCATTGAGGATGCGGAAGCACTGTTCAAGTAGGCCCGCTCCATGAATGCCGCGCCGGTATTGACTGGCGCGGCGCTCTCTTCGGGAAGATGTCATGACCAAACTGAAGCTCAGCGGTGTAAGCAAGGCTTACGGCGCCACGCTAGCGCTACGCCGCGGCGACCTCGAACTCGAGACGGGCGAAGTGCATGTGCTTATCGGTGCCAATGGCTCCGGCAAGAGCACGCTTTGCAAGATCGTGGCGGGCAGCGTGCGGCCCGATGCTGGCGAGGTGCTGCTCGACGGGCAAGCCGTGACCGTCAGTGGGCCGCGTGCGGCACAGGCGCTGGGCATCGGCATTTTCTACCAGGAACTGAGCCTCGCCGATCATCGCAGCGTGGCTGAAAACATCTGCCTGCCGGACCTGCCGAGAAAGAACGGGTTTTTCGTCGACCATGAAGCGCTGCTTGAAAAGGCCGGCCGCTACATCGCGCTGTTCGAGACGGTTGCAGGGGCCGAGCTCAATGCCGATACCACCGTCGGCGATCTGCGGGCGGACCAGCGGCAACTGGTTGAGATCATGAAGCACTGTCAACCGAAGCGCCGATTCTGATCTTCGACGAACCCACCTCCGCGCTCGACCGCGCGCAGGTGGATCGCTTCTTCGAGATTTTACGCGACCTCAAGGAAGATGGCCGCAGCATCGTTTTCATCTCGCACCGCATGGATGAGATTTTTGCAATCGGGAACCGGGTGACGGTGATCCGCGATGGGGAAACGGTGGGCACAGAAGCCATTGCAGACACCAGCCTGAAGCGGTGATACGCATGATGGTGGGCGAACAGGAAACGCTGGCCTCGCCGCGGGCGGCACCGCCGTCTCATGAGGCTTCGAGCGATGTGGCGCTCGCAGTTGAGAGCCTGACGGGTGCAGGTTTCCGCGATGTGAGTTTTGCGGTGCGGCGCGGTGAAATTCTCGGGCTTGGCGGCCTGCATGGACAGGGGCAATCGGCGCTGCTCAAGGCGCTGTTCGGCGCACCGCCGGCGCGCGCGGGGCAGGTAGTGCTCAACGGGCAACCACTTCGCACCGAGAGCCCGCGTGCAGCCATTGCGCAGGGCATCGCCTATGTTTCCGGAGACCGCGGACGCGACGGCATCATCAGCGGACGGCCCATCCTCGAAAACGTCACGCCCATTCACGCGCTGCGAAACAGGCTTGTGCTGGCAAGGCCCGGGCCGCTCTCTGAAAAGGCGCTGCCGGCGCTGAAGGCGCTGAACACCAAATTCGCCGGGCTCTCCCATTCCATCGGCTCGCTGTCGGGCGGAAACCAGCAGAAGATCGTGATCGCCCGCTGGCTGATCGACAAGCCGGACATCCTGCTTCTCGACGACCCGACCAAGGGCATCGACCTTTCGGCCAAGGCGGACCTTTTCGCGCTGATCCGCAGGCTCGCCGAAGAGGGGCTCGCCATCCTGCTTTACTCCTCCGAAGATGCGGAGCTTCTGAACAATGCCGACCGGATCCTGGTCTTCAATGGCGGGGCAGTGAGCCGCGAGCTGAGCGGCGCTGAGCGCACCCGCTACAATCTCTACCAGGCAGCCTACGAGGCGGCATGACGATGACCAGCATTTCCAGCCCCACCAGACAGGACAATGGAAGCTTTCGGGCGCTGCTCGGGCGGTTTCCCTTTTTGCCTGCCCTTCTCATTCTCGCCGTGCTTCTGGTTCTAAACGGTGTCTTTGAACCCAACAGCCTGAGCTTCCGCTCGCTGACAGGGCTCGTGCGCACCTATCTGGCGCTGATGCTTCTGGCCGTGGCGCAGACCTATGTGGTCTACGCCGCAGACATCGACCTTTCGGTCGGCGCCATCGCTTCGCTGGTCAATGTGACGATCATCGTGTTGATGCAGCATTTGGGTGGCGGCGGGCTTTCGGTTCTGGCCGCGCTCGGCGTGGGCGTTTTGGTCGGGCTTGCCTGCGGGCTGGTCAACGGTTTCGTGGTGGCTGCACTCCGGCTGCAGGCGATCGTCGCAACGTTTGCCACCAGCATCTTCTTCACCGGGCTGGCGCTCGTCATCCTGCCAGTGGCTGGCATGCCCGCGCCCACCGTTTTCTGGCGCACCTATGGCGGCACATTCTTCGGCATTCCGTTCGTCTTTTATGCGGCCGCGGCACTCGCCATCCTGCTTTACCTGCTTGCCCGCACCCGGCTTGCCACGCAGCTTCTGGCGGTGGGCGACGGGCAGCAGGCGGCGTTTCAGAGCGGGCTCCCCGTCACCGCGATCCGCATTGGCGGCTATGCGCTCTGCGGCGTGTTTGCAGCGCTTGCCGCCTTCTGCATCACCGGCGATACGGCAAGCGGCGACCCGCTCGTCGGCGCGAAAATGACGCTCTTCAGCGTGGCGGCCGTGGTGCTGGGCGGAAGCGCACTATCGGGCGGTTTCGGCACGGTTGCGGGTTCCGTTATTGCGGCCCTGATCATCGGGCTCATCAACTCATTGGTCTTCTTCGCCGGCACACCCTCGCACTGGCAGAACTTCGTACAGGGGCTGGCCATACTCGCGGCCCTGATGGTCGGCGTGCTCGTCAGCCGCAGGGGACGCGCATGAACCGGGCCATCGAAATCGCAAAAAATCCGCTTCTCATCGCGCTGGTTCTGATTGCCGCGCTGCTCTTCCTCGGCAACACGCTTTCGCCGGGCTTCGCCTCGGGCGGGCAGATTCTGCGGCTGCTCATCGTTGCTGCCCTTCTCGGCATTGTCGCCGCCGGCCAGAACCTCGTCATTCTGGGCGGGCGCGAAGGCATCGACCTTTCCGTCGGCGGCGTGGTTTCGCTTTCCGCCATCGTGGCCGGCAATGTGATGAACGGCATGGATGGCGGCATCCCGCTGGCCATTCTGGCCTGTGTTGCGACCGGCGCGCTCTTTGGCCTGTTCAACGGGCTCGGCGTGACGCTGTTGCGCATTCCGCCGCTAGTGATGACGCTCGGCATGCTGGGGGTGCTTCAGGGGCTTCTGGTGGTCATCCGACAGGGCATCCCTTCGGGACGTGCCGCCCCTGCCCTTTCGGAATTCGTGACCCGGCCATTCCTCCTCGGTCTGCCCGGCATCATCTGGCTGTGGATAGGCGTTGGCCTTCTGATGGCCTTCATCCTGCATCGTACCGTGTTCGGCCAGCGCATCTATGCGGTTGGCTCCAACGAGCAGGCTGCCTTCATGGCTGGTGTGCCGGTGCGGCACATACGCATTGCACTCTTCATGCTCTCGGGCGTGTTTGCCGCCATTGCCGGGCTTTGCCTGCTTGGCTATTCCGGCTCCTCATTTGCCAATGTGGGGGAGCAATACATGTTGCCTTCGATTATTGCCGTGGTGTTTGGTGGCACGCCGCTTTCAGGCGGAAAGGGTGGCTACACCGGCACCATGGCAGGCGCTGTTCTGCTGGTGGTTCTGCAAAGCATCCTGACCACGATCAACATCGATGAATCCGGACGGCAGATGGTGTTTGGCGCCACACTTCTGGTGCTGATGCTGTTCTATGGCCGCGGGCGGGGGCTGCGCGCATGAACCGACGCCCCAAGATCAAGGATATCGCGAAGGCGCTGGGCGTTTCCCCCGCCACCGTGTCGCGCGCCCTTAGCGGCAGCGACCTCGTGACGAGTGAGACCCGTGCACGCGTTCGCAAGACGGCCGATGCGTTGAACTATCGCCCCAATGCAAGTGCGCGCAGCCTGCGCACCGCCCGCTCCATGGCGGTGCTGATGGTGGTGCGTGATGTGGGCAACCCGTTCTATCTCGACATTCTGAAAAGCGTGGAAGCAACGGCGCGTGCCGCCGGCTATTCCGTGCTGATGGGCAATACGGAAAACGACCCCGAGCGTGAGATCGAATACTTCGACATGCTGCGCGACGGCCATGCAGACGGCATGATCCTGATGACGGGAAAACTGCCGGAAGAGGACGGTCCGCGCAACAGATTGCCTCCCAACGCCCCCATCGTGGTGGCGCTCGAGACGATTGAGGGCTCTGGCTTTCCCCATGTGCAAATCGACAATGTCGCCGCAGCCTGCGAGGCGGTGGAACACCTGATCGGGCTTGGGCACCGGCGGATCGCCCATATTTCCGGTCCCGTGCCGGAGGTGATGAGCCTTCGCCGCCAGGAGGGCTACCGCCGTGCCATGCGCAATGCCGGGCTTGCCATACCGGAGGCCTACGAGCAGCGCGGCGACTATCTTCTTCACGGTGGTGCGCGCGCCTGCGAGGCGCTTTTTAAGCTGCCCGAACCGCCCACCGCGATCTTCGTCTCGAATGACGAAATGGCCTTCGGCGCCATTCACCATTTGCGCGAGACGGGACGTGATGTGCCGGGCGACGTTTCTGTTGTCGGGTTTGACGATCTTTATCTGAGTGAGGCCTTCTATCCGCCGCTCACCACTGTCAGCCAGCCGCGCATCGATATCGGCCAGCAGGCGATGAGCATTCTTCTCAAAATGCTATCCGGCGCTCTCGTGCCCGCAAAACCGGTGGTCCTGCCCGCCACGCTGCGTGTGCGTGGCACCACCGCACCACCCAAATCAGCTTGAAAAGGGGAAACAACCATGTCCGCACAGCCAAGAAAACGCCTGCGCATCGGCCTTGTCGGCACGGGCTTCATCGCCGAATTTCACCTGCGCTCCATGGTTGCCGTACGCCATGTGGACGTGACCGCCGTCTATAGCCGCAAGGCGGAAAACCGGGAACGCATCGTCAAGCTGGTGGCCGAACTGGGGCTTGGCGAATGCAAGAGCCATGACAGCCTTGTGTCGATGGTGCAGGCAGACGATGTGGACGCGATCTGGATCCTCTCGCCCAATGACACGCGCGTGGACACCATGCGCACCATCCATGACGAAGTGGTGGCCGGACGCAGCAAGGTGTTTGCCGTGGCCTGCGAGAAACCGCTGGCGCGGACGGTGGCCGATGCACGCGAGATGCTGCGGCTGGCCGAGGCCGCCAAACTGAACCATGGCTATCTGGAAAATCAGGTTTTTGCGACGCCCGTTCTGCGCGGCAAGGAGATCATCTGGCGCCGCGCTGCCTCCACGACCGGACGGCCCTATCTGGCACGTGCTGCAGAAGAGCATTCCGGCCCGCATGAGCTGGTTCTGGCAGGGCGACAAGCAGGGCGGCGGCGTGCTGCTCGACATGATGTGCCACAGCGTCGAGGTGGCGCGCCATCTCCTGACAGAACCGGGCAAGAAGCGGGACTCGCTGAAACTCAAGGCCGTGCAGGGCAATGTGGCCAATCTGAAATGGACACGGCCGCGCTATGTGGAGGACCTCAAGAAGCGCTTTGGTCCCGAAGTGGATTATGCCAACCGCCCCTCCGAGGATTTCGCGCGCGGCAATGTGATGCTGGAGGACGAGGACGGCAACGAGCTGATGATCGAGGCGAGCACGTCCTGGGCCTATGTCGGGGCCGGCCTGCGCATCCAGCTTGAGCTGCTTGGGCCGGAATATGCGATGGAGTTCAACTCGCTTGGAACCGGCCTCAAAATCTTCATGTCGCGTGAGGTGACCGGCGACGAGGGTGAGGATCTCGTTGAAAAGCAGAATGCCGAACAGGGCCTGATGCCGGTGTTGGAAGATGAAGCCGGGGTCTATGGCTACACGGATGAGAACCGGCACATGGTCGAGTGCTTCCGCAAGGGCGAAGAGCCGATTGAGACCTTTGCCGACGGTGTTGCGGTCATGGAGATCCTGATGGGGCTCTATCTTTCCTCAGAGACCGGAAACACCGTGCACTTCCCAAATCCCGATCTGGAGAACTACGTGCCGTGGTGGCGCGGCGCTAGACAGCTCCAGGCCGCTCCCTGTCTGCCGGCTGGGCCACAAGGCTCGCCGGCAGCCCCTTCCGCTCAGGGGCTCCGGGACTGCAGCATCTCGAGAATGCGGTATGCGGTGCTCACCAGATCGGGCTCGGGAATTGACTTGTTCACCAGCAGGGCGACCCCCGTTTTGCTGGCCGGTACAAAGGCCACATATGCCGCGAAGCCGCGCGTCGAACCGACCTTGTTGATCCACACATTCCTGCGGGGAGGAAATGGCGGCTTCAGCCGCAGCGCCGGCACATCGGTCCATTCCACCGTCGTGGAATTCCCCTGTACCAGCTGCCTGAGCACGACCGGAAAGGCATATTGCTCCCAGATGAGATTCTGCGTGAACGGACCGGCTTTGTAATAGCCTGTGAGGGTCTTGCGGATGGCGCGCTTCATGTCCGGGTCGATGTCGCCAGCCTCCATATGCGCTTCTACATAGCGGATCATGTCCCCCGCGGTGGTTCGCATTCCGTAGACTGCTGAAGCAAGCGGCTCCGGGCCAATGTGGACGGGCAGATCTCCCTGGGTGTAGCCCTGCGCGTAGTCTATCGTGCTGCTCGCGGGAACCTGTGTATAGGTGTGTGAGAGGCCCAGTTTCGGCAATATTTTCCTGCCGAGAAGTTCATCATAGTCCTGCTTCATTGCGGCTGCACCAACCGTGGCGAGGAGTGCGGCGCCAATATGGGAATATGTCCGTTGCGAACCGGGCGCATAACGCCGTCGCCAGGAAGCGCAATAGGCAAGAAGCGCCTCGGGCGTCTTGACGTCCTCGGGTGGAAACAGGTCCAGTCCGCTCGTGTGCGTCGCCAGGTTGAGAACCGTCACGGTGTCGAAGGCGCTTCCCTTCAACGACAGTAAATGATCGCTGACTTCGTCGAAGAAAGAGAGCCTTCCCTTGACCTGCGCGTAAGACGCAAGAAGCCCAGCGAAGGTCTCACCGATGGCGCCGATCTCGAAAAGCGTTTTGTCTGTAACAGGTTCTCCGCTTTCCCGGGACGCAACACCTTCATTGAAGATGCGACGCCTGCCGTCAATCGTGATGGCAACCGAGAGACCGGGAATGCTGTTCTCCTGCATAAAGCGCCGGGCTTCCGCCTCGATTCTTTGTCCGGTTGTCGCTGAAAGGACCGGGCCTGTGGCCCACGCAGGAACCGACGACAGAAGACCTGCCCCGAGAAACAACGCCAGCGGACGCCAAAGGGAAGACACCGCTCTTTTGTCGAAATGATGGTATAACATATAATTATTCTTAAATATCAACACGTTACTATATTTCTACCTGATAAAGCAAATGCCCTAACATGACAAACCCTATGGTCAACAAGGCATTGTGAGCTCAGGGCCGGTGCCATAATGCCACAAGTGGATTGAGCCTATTGCTTTCGCAGTGCGATCAGTATCTGTGTGCGGTGCTGGCCGCCTGGCTAGCGACTCGGTTTCAGAGAGCCACGCCGAGGACGGGTGCCGCGCCATACGCCCGCGGAGATGTGGGCGCTGCATCCAGAGACGGGAAAGCGTAGAGGGGAGAGCATGAGCCAGACATCCGACATCATCATTATTGGCGGCGGCATCGCCGGCATCGGCGCGGGGGCGCGCATTGCCGCAGATGCGAAGGTCACTGTCCTTGAGTCGGAAGAGGCCATCGGCTACCACGCAACGGGCCGTTCCGCGGCGATCTATATCCGCAATTACGGCAACGACACGCTGCGCGCGCTCAACGCAGCTTCCGAACCGGTGTTCAGGGAGCCGGAAGGCATCTCGGAAGAAAGTGTTCTGAGCCCGCGCGGCCTGCTTTATGTCGCCACCGAAGAGCATATCGGGGCACTCGACAAGATCCTTCAGGGTGCGACCGGCATGGAAAGCCTCAGCCCGGACGAGGCGATCACGCGCGTTCCCATTCTGAAACGCGAAAGCGTCGCAGCGGCAGCCATTGAGGAAGGGGCGCAGGACATTGATGTGGACCGCCTGCTTCAGGGCTTTGCAAAGATGCTGCGCCATCGTGGTGGCAGCATTGTCAACAAGGCGCCTGTGAGCGCCATTTCACGCGCAAACGGCACGTGGACACTGGAAACGCCGCAGGGGTCCTTTTCCGCCCCCGTCATCGTGAACGCCGCCGGCGCCTGGGCCGACGAGATCGCCAGACTTGCCGGCGTCCAGCCGCTTGGGCTGACGCCGATGCGCCGTTCGGCGGTAATCCTGCCCGCGCCGGACGGGCATGATGTGACGGGCTGGCCGCTGTTCGGCTGTGCCGGTGAAGGCTGGTACGCAAAACCCGATGCGGGCAAGCTTATGGTTTCGCCGGCGGACGAAGACCCGTCCGAACCCTTCGACGCCTGGCCCGATGACATGGTGCTGGCGGAAGGCCTGCACCGTTTCGAACAGGCCGTGACCGTGCCCGTCACACGCATCGAGCGGAGCTGGGCGGGGCTGCGCAGCTTCTTCCCCGACCGCACACCTGCCGTCGGCTTCGCGCCGGATGCGGAGGGCTTCTTCTGGCTCGCCGGCCAGGGCGGGTATGGCGTGCAGACCTCCCCCGCTCTCTCAGCGCTGGCAGCCGATCTTTGTGCGGGGCGGACATCCGCCCTGCCCCAAACCGTGGTGCAGGCCCTTGCACCGAACCGTCTCATCAAGTCCTGAAAGGAAAATCAATGTCCGAGATCAAACGCGTCGACACCGGCACCCGCATGAGCCAGGCCGTCATCCACAACGGCACCATCTATCTGGCTGGTCAGGTCGGTACGCCGGGTGAGAGCGTGGCCACGCAGACCAAAGACATTCTCAAGAAGATCGATGCGCTTCTGGAGCAGAATGGTTCCGACAAGACCCGCATCCTTCAGGCAACCATCTGGCTTGCCGACATGAAGGATTTCGCCGAGATGAACGAAGTCTGGGACGCCTGGGTCGCGCCCGGCCACGCACCGGCCCGCGCCTGTGGCGAGTCCGCGCTGGCAACACCCGACTACACGGTCGAGATCATCGTCATCGCCGCTGCCGGCTGATCACGCCGCGCGCTTGACCGGTATCACCGGCTCCTGGCTCGCCCCCGAGGCGAGCCGGACAAGAACGAACCCTAGCACACCAGTTGTCAGGAAACCGGACGCCAGCGGCATGGGCGTCTGGTTGTAGAATGCGCCAAAGGCCACGGCAAAGATCACGGCCACGAGGCTCGATCCGGAGGCAATAAGCGAGGCGCCGAGCCCTGCCAGCTGCCCAAGAGACTGCATCGCCATGGCATTGAGATTGCCAAACAGGATGCCGATGCAGAAGAAGATCACAAAACCCATTGCCATGAAGGCCACAAAGGGTGGCCTCCCCTCATAGACAAGTGACACGGAAAGCAGGCCAAGGCCGAGGATGACAAGGCCCAGCAGGGCTCCCTCGCACATCGCCTGCATTCCGAAGCGGCGCACCACCTGGGCGTTGACGATGGAGGCAAGGCCGATGCCGGCGGCGAAGGCCGCGAAATAGGCGGGGAACATGGTGGAGACGCCATAAACATCGAAGAAGATGTCGGCAGCCGTGCTCAGATACTGGAGATGGGCACCGAAGACGAGGCCGGTCGCAACGATGAGCAGTGTCACACGCCGGCTGCGCAGGATGCGCGCGCCGTTCTGCACAAGCGTGGCCGGGTGAAATCGTATGCGGCTCTGCGGCGGAAGCGTTTCGGGCTGCCGTGCAACGAGCCAGATGCACAGAAGTACGGAAAGGGCCAGATAGACCGCAAAGATCGCCCGCCAGCCGGCGAATGCCAGCACAATCTGCCCCATGGCCGGCGCGAGCATCGGGACAAGGATAAAAAGCACGAACATGAAGGACATGATGCGCGCCATGGCCTCGCCTTCGAACTGGTCGCGGATCAGGGCGCGCGTGGCGATTTTCGGTCCCGCCACGCCAATGCCCTGCAGGATGCGACCGACAACGATCATGCCGACGCTTGTGGAAAGCATCGCCACCAGCGTGCCCACCATATAGAGACCAAGGCCGAGAACCAGAGCCCGCTTGCGCCCGATGGCATCGGAAATCGGCCCGAGGAACAGCTCGCCAAACACCATGCCGAAGATAAACAGGGACACGATGTGCTGCGTGGAGAGTGGCGGCTCCACATGCAGTTCCGTCTCGATGATCCGCAACGCGGGCAGCACGGCATCGATGCTGAGTGCGGTGAGCGATGTGAGAAACGCGTAAAGCGCGATGCGCTCGAACGAGATGGACCGGGTTTTCATCGGCAGGCCTGAACAATCAGATTGGCAGGGGACGGCGCTCTTCGATGGCCTCCATGGCGAAATAAGACGTGACGGATTCCAGCTCGACCTTCTGGATCAGACGCTGATAGACGGAATCGTAGCTTTCCATATCCGTGGTCACGATGCGCAGCATGTAATCATAGTCGCCGCCGATGCGGAAGAAGTCGACGATCTCGGGAATGCTGGAGACGTGCTGACGGAAGGTCTGCAGCCAGGTCGTGGAGTGATGGCGCGTCTTGACCATCACGAAAACCACAAGCCCCAGTCCCAGCTTGTTTCTGTCGACCTGCAGCGTGCGCCCACGGATGACGCCGCGTTCTTCCAGCGACTTCAGACGGCGCCAGCAGGCATTCTGGGAAAGGCCGACCTTCTCCGCCAGATCCCGTTGCGATAGGCTCGCATCGCGCTGAAGCACCCGCAATATCCGCCTGTCAAATTGATCGATTTTTTCACCCATAATCTATCATATGACCCATTTTCTCTCCGTATTCCATAATTTTATGTGAGAATGATAGACGATCACTGTGCGATCCTTTCGTCCTGTTCAATCTGACGGATCAAACCATGGCACGTGATGTTCTGAACGCCTTCAAGGAGAGCCTCAACCGCGACGACCTTGCCGAATATCTGCGTGCGGGCCTGATCGGCGAGAATGCGGTCATAGAGGGCCCCTGCGGGGAAAAGCCGCTGATCTACGCCGATTACGTCGCATCCGGCCGAGCGCTTGCGCAGGTGGAGGACTTCATCCGGGATGAGGTCCTGCCCTACTATGCGAACAGCCACACCGAGGCGTCCTATTGCGGTTCGTTCTCGACCCGCCTGCGTGAGGCGGCGCGCGCGGAGATTCACCGCATCGTCAAGGCCGACAAAGAAACAAGCGTTGTCTTTTCCGGATCAGGTGCCACCTCCGGCATCAACCGGCTGGTGCGGCTTCTGCAGATTGCCGAAACCATGGCGAAGGGTGGCCGGGTGGTGGTGTTCACCGGCCCCTATGAGCACCACTCCAACATTCTGCCCTGGCGCGAGAGCGGTGCGACGATCATCGCCATTCCGGAGACCGCATGTGGCGGCCCTGACATGGGAGCATTGAAGACGGCACTTGAAGCGAACGCCGACGCGGCGTTGAAGGTCGGCACGTTTTCTGCGGCCTCGAATGTCACCGGCATAACAACCGACACGGATGCGGTGACACGGCTGCTCAAGGCCCATGATGCACTCGCCATATGGGATTATGCGGGCGGTGCGCCCTATCTCGAAATCGACATGAAGCCGGGCACCGACTGTGCCAAAGATGCGGTGGTGATTTCGCCGCACAAGTTTCCCGGCGGGCCGGGTGCTTCGGGTCTTTTGATCCTGCGCAACGCCATCGCCCGTACCGCGCAGCCGACCATGCCCGGCGGTGGGTCGGTGACCTTCGTGTCGCCGTGGGCGCATGACTACTCGCGATCACTTTCGGCGCGCGAGGAGGCGGGCACCCCAAATGTGGTGGGCGACATCCGCGCTGCTCTCGTCCTGCTCGTCAAGGAAGCGCTGGGGCAGGATTTCATAGACCGCCGACATGAGGAACTGCGTACGCGGGCACTGGGCGTCTGGTCGCAAAACCCCTGCCTGCAACTTCTCGGCAACCCGGCAGCGCCGCGACTGCCGATCTTTTCGTTCCGCATTCTCTGCCCTGAAGGCAACACGCTGCACCATCAGCTCTTTACCCGGATGCTGAGCGATCTTCACGGCATCCAGGCGCGTGGCGGCTGCGCCTGTGCCGGCCCCTATGCGCATCACCTGCTCGGCATCGATGAACCGCAGTCGAATGCGCTTCTGCAGAGCATTCGAGACGGTCGAGAGATGGAGAAGCCCGGCTGGGTGCGGCTGAACCTCAGCTATCTCATGACGGATGAGAAGGCGGATTTCGTCATCAAGACCGTCGACCGGCTGGCGCGCGAGGCTGAACGCCATGCAAGCGCCTATGATTTCGACCCGGGCACGGCGCGGTTCCGTCACAAAGCGCTAGCCTGGCGGGCTGAGGCCGCCCCCCCTCAGAGGGCCTTCAAAACGTCGGCAAGCCGGGCGACACCACTCTCGGTGGTCATGAAGCCGGGGGAAAGCCTCAGGATCTGGCCGCGATGGTCCGCGTAGAGCTCGGCGGCCGCCAGTTGCGCGACCACCCTCGCAGGATCCTGCTTCTCCGGCAGGGCGAGCATCACGCTGCCACCCCTTTCGGCCTCGTCCAGCGGGCTTGCGAGGGAGAGGCCGATGTCCCGTGCCAGATCGGCAACAATCCCTGAGAGATGGCGGTTATGCTCCAGAAGCGCCGCCTGATCCTGCTGCGCGTGCCATCTCAGGGCTGGAAGCGAACCGGCGCAGGCAAGGATCGACGGGGTGCCGTTGTCGAAGCGGCGCGCATCCCGCGCATAGGAAAAGCTTTCGAGGTCCCATGAGAAGATATCGTCCTGGCTGAACCAGCCCCGCAGTTCCGGCCGGCACGCTGCCAGAAGCGGCTCCGCCACGTGGAGAACCCCCGCACCGGGTGTCGCACACAGCCATTTCAGGCTCGTCGAGATCGTGAAATCCACCGCCGGCCGCATAACATCAAACGGTAGCAGTCCGGCTGCCTGAGTGATGTCAACGCCAATCACGCTGCCCATTTTGCGGCCATGGGCGACGAGACGCTCCAGGTCGCAGCGGTGCGACGACGTGGAGGTCACATAGGTCAGAAGACACACTCCGACATCCGCGGACCAGGCCGCGATCACATCATCATCGCGCACCCAGTGCTCGCCGGGCCGGATCGGCACCGTATCAAGGGTGAAACCATAGCGCTGCGCCAGGCCGGACAGCAGAAAGTGCATGCTGGGGAAACAGTCGCCCGCGATCAGAACACGCCGCCCGCGCAGGTGCTCTGCCGGCAAGGCGCCGACGAGGCTGTTGAGCGCCGTGGTGACGTTCTCGCTCGTTGTGAGTGTGCCGTCCGGGGCGCCAATCAGCGCCGACCAGCGGTCAATGAACTCCTGCCGCAAGCCGAGAGCGCGGCCCCATTGTTCATTATCGCACTGTCCCCACCCGAACGAAAAATCCGACAGCGCCTCAGCCATTTCGGCGGCCTTGCCCGGATACATGCCGATCGAGTGATAGAGAAGATATCCGGAGCCATCCATGGTCCGTTTCTGTGCTGGCATATGATCCTCGTATGGAAACGGCGTCCGTCCGCAGGGACGCCGTCAAGAACTCGACTGGTTGCAGACGTCACTGTGGCTGCGGGACTGGCATTGCCTCGACGGTGCTCGTCCCCTGATCCGGGTCAACCCCGAACCAGGTCTTGTGGATCGCCGCCATCGTGCCGTCATTCTTCATTGCCGAAATCGCTTCGTTCGCTTTTTCCAGCAGGGGGTGATCTTTTCGGGTCATCATCGCAAAGCGCTCGCCGGTCGGGATGCGCACCAGTATCTTGAGGCCCGGGACCTGCGTCATCGCATACTGAAACCCGGCGATTTCACCGGCACCGCCCTCGAGGCGGCCCGCGCGCACGTCAAGCAGCAGATCCTGCTGCGCCGAGTAAGAACGAATGTCGGCAATTCCGTATTTCCCGGCATTCTCCTTCGCCCATGCTTCACCCGTGGTTGCGGCCACGACGCCAATGGTCTTGCCGTCGAGTTCCTCCAGCGCAGTGACCTTCGAATCCTCACGACCAACGATGGTGCCATCGCTGTCGTAGTAGGGCTGGGTGAAAGACTGGTTCTGCAAGCGCTCATTGGTGATCGAGATCGACGATATGGCGAAATCGATCCGCCCTGAGCTCGTGGCCGCGAAGAGCGCCTGAAAGCCCAGGTCCTGGAACGCAATCTCCATGCCCAGACGCCTGGCAACCTCCCGCGCGACGTCCACCTCGAAACCCTCAAAGGCACCAGTCTCGGTCTTGTACTCCCATGGCGGGTTTGCAGGATAAGCCCCCACCGTGATGGTTTCGGCGTGTGCAGTCGACACGACCGACAATGCGGCAAGCGCCATGGACAGAGCAAATGTACGGATCTTCATGATCAACCTCCTCCCATCATTCCGAACCCCTTCCCTACCTGGTTCAGAAAATTATTTGATCACATGATCATTTATGGGACTGGAGATCAATGGGTATTTGAAGCTTAAAATCACCATGCTGCGCAGGGCATCTCGCTGCGCGGTGGAAACCAATAAAAAAGGCGGCCGAAATGCCGCCTTGCCGGGTGTTCCTGCAGCTTGACAGAAAAGCCGCTTATTCCTGCTTTGGAAGGTTGTTGGCGCGTCTGGCCATTTCCGCCTCGTTGGTCGGCTGCTCGGTGAAACCCTCGATGTCGGAAACCTCCTCGACATCGCGCTCAATTTCCATCGGGCTTGCCACATAGGCGGTTGCCAACTCCGCGACCGAACGCAGGGCATGGACGTGAATGCGCTCATAGCCGTGCGAGGCGTCGATACCGAAGGCGATCAGGGCCGTGCGCACATCGTGCCCGGCCTCAATCGCCGATGCGGAATCGGAACGGTAATAACGGAACACATCCTTCTGGTAGCGAATGTCCTCCTCACGCACAGCTCCACGAGCTTCTTCGTCAGGTGATAGTCGAACGGACCTGCCTGATCGGCCATGGCGATGGTGACCCCGAACTCCGTGGAGTTCTGTCCAGGCGCCGTGGTGCCGTTGTCGATGGTCACCATGGAAGCGATTTCCGGGGTGACGATCGAGGCGGCGCCCACTCCCACTTCTTCAGCGATGGTGAAAAGCCAGTGTGTGTCGACCGGCAGTGTCACTTCATTGCTGAGAAGTGATTCCAGCGCTGCCAGGGCGATGGCAACGCCGGCCTTGTCATCCAGATGCCGCGAAACGATGAAGCCGTTTTCAAGGAATTCCGGCTGCGGGTCGACGGCAACGAAATCGCCGACATCTATGCCTAAATTGTGCGCGTCTGCGCGATCCCAGCACATGGCATCAACGCGCAGTTCCACAAAATTCCAGCCCACCGGCATTGTGTCGACATCGTCATTGAACGTATGGCCGGACGCCTTGAGTGGTAAAATGGTGCCGCGATAGGCGCCCTTCTCCGTATAGAGCGTCGCCCGTGCGCCCTCGGCGAAGCGCGCTGACCAGTGACCGATCGGCACGAGCTCGAAACGCCCGTTGTCCTTGATGTATTTGACCTGTGCGCCGAGCGTGTCGAGATGCGTGATGATGGCGCGTGCGCCCTCACGGCGGCCACCGCGCACAACGGCCCGAATGGCGCCGCGCCGTGTGAGTTCGGGCTCCAGCCCGAGCCGCTCAAGCTCAGTCGTCACATGCCTGACGATCGTATCGGTGTAGCCGGTGGGACTGTCGATCGCCAGCAGCGCCTTGAGCTGGTCGACCAGATAGGAAACGTCGATCTTCAGTCGTGACATGCATTCCCTTTGGATTGCTCGATTGCGGATGCCGCCCGGGGTGAGGACCTATGCCCTGGGAGCCAGTGCCCTTTCCGCCGATTTCACGCCGGAGCGCGGGAAAAGCAGGTCGACGAAGCGTTCGGCGGTCGGTTGCGGTTCATGGTTCGCAAGGCCTGGCCGTTCATTGGCTTCTATAAAGACATAATCCGGCTGGCCGGGCGACCGGACCATAAGGTCAATGCCGACAACCGGAATGTCAATGGCACGCGCTGCGGTACAGGCTGCCTTCACCAGATCCGGATGCACCTTTTCCGTAACGTCGTGAATGGAACCGCCAGTGTGGAGGTTTGCCGTCTTGCGCACCACGACCTCCTCGCCTTCCGGCAGCACACTCGACAGTTCATACCCGAGAGCGGCAACGCAACGCCGGGTCTCGTCATCAATGGGGATCCGGCTTTCGCCGCCCGTTGCGGCAGCGCGCCGGCGCGACTGTTTTTCGATCAGTTCCCCGATGGTCTTGTGACCGTCGCCCACCACGCGCGGCGCACGACGCACAGCCGCCGCTACGAGGCGATAGTCGATCACGACCAGGCGCAGATCCTCGCCTTCAAAGCAGGCCTCCACCAGAACGCGGTCGGAAAGCTCACGGGCGATACGTATGGCGTTCTTCATCTCGTCCAGCGTTTCAAGACCAACGGCAACGCCCTTGCCCTGCTCGCCGCGTGCCGGTTTCACCACGACGCGCCCATGCTTCTTCAGGAATGCGCCAAGGGCCCCGTCGTCATCAACTGCTTCCATCTGCTCCGGCACAATCAGCCCTGCGCGCTCCACCACACGGCGCGTGACCGCCTTGTCATCACAGATCGACATGGCGACCGCCGAGGTCAGTTCAGAGAGGCTTTCGCGGCAGTGAATCGAGCGGCCACCAAACGACAGGCGGAAAAACCCGCCTTCGGCATCCGTCACATCCACCGCCACGCCGCGCCGGTGAGCCTCATCCACAATCAACCGCGCATAGGGGTTGAGAAGGTCGAAATCCGCGGGCGGATGGGTGAAGAGATTTTCGTTGATGGGGTTCTTCCGCTTGACGGCGAACACCGGAACGCGATGGAAGCCGAGCTTCTCATAAAGCGCAATGGCCTGATCATTGTCATGCATGACCGAGAGATCCATGAAGCCCGCGCCACGGGCGGCAAAATGCTCGGCCAGCCGCCGCACCAGCATCTCGCCCACCCCTGCGTGACGGCATTGCGGATCGACCGCGAGGCACCAGAGGGAGGAGCCGTTCTCGGCGTCCTGAAACACGCGGCGATGATCGACCCCGGTTACCGTGCCAAGAATATCGCCGGTCTGGTCGTCCTCGGCGACGAAATAGGTGACGGCGCGGCTGTCTCGGTTGGTCCAGAAAAAGTCCGGGCGCACGGTGACCATGCCTCGGCTCTGATAGATGGCGTTGACGGCGTTTGCGTCCGCCTCCGAGGTCAGCCGCCGGATAAAAAAGCCGCGTGGCTGACGCCGGCTCGGGCGATAGGTCGCAAGATCGAGCCGGTAGGTGTGCGACGGGTCAAGAAAGAGTTCCTGCGGCGCCATGGACAGAAGCACATGCGGGTCGCGGATATAAAAGGCGATGTCGCGCCGGGCCGGGCCCTCGTCCCGCAGGCACCGGCAAGTTCTTCATTCGTCTCGAAGGTCTGGGCGAAGAGAAGCCGCCCCCAGCCGAGTTCAAGAGAGACGGACCGGTCCTGCTGTTCAGCCGATTGATCGACCGGGGGGCTGGTCGGCTTCATGGTCTCGCTGCGCAGGCGCTTCAGGCGGTAGCCGAGCGCCTTGTCGCTGCGCCCGCGCGAGGCGCGCAAAGCCACATCCTCTTTCTTGGCCATCGGTCATACCCCGTGGGTTTGCAGCCAGAGTTCGAGCAGCCCTACCTGCCAGAGTTCGGAGCCACGCAGCGGCGTGATGTGATCGGCCGGCGCGGCGTAGAGCGTGTCCAGATACTCCTGGCGGAAGAGGCCGCGTTCACGGGCGGATTGCGAGGACAGTGCATCGCGCACCATATCGAGATAGGGCCCATCGACATATTTGAGCTGCGGCACCGGGAAATAGCCCTTCTTCCGGTCGATCACCTCATGCGGGACCACCTGCCTTGCGACTTCCTTCAGCACGCCCTTGCCACCCTGTTTGAGCTTTTCCTCGGGCGGGATGCGGGCGGCAAGCTCCACCAGCTCATGATCGAGGAACGGCACCCGCGCCTCAAGCCCCCAGGCCATGGTCATGTTGTCCACCCGCTTGACCGGGTCATCCACGAGCATGACGGTGGAATCGAGCCTCAGCGCCGCGTCGACCGGCGTGTCGGCGCCTGCCCGTGTGAGGTGAGCCGCCACCAGTTCGCGGCTCGCATCGCGGTCGGCGATCCATTCGGGCGCGAGCTGTCTGGTCAGCGTTTCGTGCGACCGGTCGAAGAAGACCTTCGCATAGTCACCCACCACATCGTTGGAATTCATCAGCGGCGGATACCAGTGATAGCCACCGAAAATCTCGTCGGCGCCCTGCCCCGACTGCACGACCTTGATGTGTTTCGAGACTTCCTTGGAGAGGAGATAAAAACCGACATTGTCGTAGGAGACCATTGGCTCCGACATGGCAGCGAACGTGCCGGGAAGCGCATCCATCAAATCGGCCGAGGGCACGAAGATCTTGTGATGATCGGTGCCGAATTCTTTCGCGATCAGATCGGAATAGACGAATTCGTCACCCTTTTCGCCATTGGCCTCCTCGAAACCGACGGAGAAGGTCATGAGACCCTTCTGGCCGGCCTCGGCGAGAAGCCCGACGATGAGGCTGGAATCCACACCTCCAGAAAGCAGGACGCCCACCGGCACGTCGGCCACCATGCGGCGTTTGACGGCGAGACGCAGCGCTTCCAGCGTGCGGTCACGCCATTCTTCGGGAGAAAGAGGGGCCGTATCGGGATCGCGCGCGAAGGGCGGATCCCAGTAGATCCGATCCCGCTGACTGCCATCGGCTTCGATGATCCGGATGGTGGCAGGCGGCAGCTTCTTCACGCCGTTCAGGATGGTGCGCGGTGGGGGGACGACCGCGTGGAACGTCATGTAGTGATGCAGTGCGTGGCGGTCGATGGACGTGTCCACCTCACCCACCGCCAGCAGGGACGGCAGGGACGATGCGAACCGAATGCGCTCCGGCGTCTCCGCCAGGTAAAGCGGCTTGATGCCAAACCGGTCGCGCGCCATTACCACACGGCCCGTTTCACGCTCGCGCAGCACGAAGGCAAACATGCCATGGAAGCGGGTCACACATTCCTCACCCCAGGCATGCCAGGCTTTCAGAATGACTTCGGTGTCGCCGGTGGAGAAGAAGCGGTAGCCCCTGCCCTCCAGTTCCGCACGCAGCTCGGGATAATTGTAGATGCAGCCGTTGAAGGCGATGGTGAGCCCAAGCTCCGCATCCTCCATCGGCTGGCGTGCCTTTTCCGACAGGTCAATGATTTTCAGCCGCCGATGCCCGAAGGCCGCGCTGCCATGAATGACGGCGCCCGCGCCATCAGGCCCGCGCGGCGCAAGACAGTCCATCATTTTCGAAAGAGCGACAGGTGAGGCAGGGCGGCCATCAAGCCGCAGTTCTCCGCAGATTCCGCACATGGATAGCGATCGATCCCTTGTTCGTCGTTGCGTCGGAGCGTATTTTAGTTATAGTTATAACTATTAGATGTCAAATTAATGGCGTCAGCATGAGCTTTGAGACGACAACTGACAAGGTCACCAACAGGTTCCGCGACGATGAGTTACGGGGCGTGGAAAAATGCATCCGCCGGATCGTCCGTGCCAACGATGTGCAGTCCCGGGCGCTTGCAAAGCAGATCGGGCTCACGGCGCCGCAGCTCATTACCCTCAAGGCGATTGCCGCACTTGGAGAGGTCACGACCACTGTCCTGTCTGCCCATATCGATCTGAGCGCTGCGACCGTGATCACCATTCTCGACAATCTGGAAGCACGGCAACTGGTCGAGCGCTACCGCTCACGCAACGATCGCCGCGTGGTCCATACCCGCCTCACGCCCGAAGGTGCCGCGCTGTTGACGCGGGCGCCGGAACCGATGGGCGACGCCTTCGCCCGGCGTTTCGCAGACCTTTCTCCAGAGCGCCGCAGCCAACTCATCCTGGCCCTGACAGCCATTGCCGACATGATGGCACCGGGCGAGGGCCTGCCGAAAGACACGCTTCCGCACTGACCAGGTCTGCCCTCTCGGATCGAATTTGATCGAGCGCAAGGCGATGTCACGCAGACGTGTCAATTTGCCCGAAACACGCAATGGACGCAGACGGGGTGCGCGACTATGATCGCGCCGCACAGCAGGAAGGTTCAATGAATTACCAGCGTTTTTTCTCAGAAGCGATCGATCAACTTCACGCTGAACGCCGCTATCGCGTCTTCGCAGATCTCGAGCGGATCGTCGGCGCGTTTCCGCGCGCGCTATGGCGTTCCGGTGAAGAGACGCGTGAAATTACCGTCTGGTGCTCGAACGACTATCTGGGCATGGGCCAGCACGAGAGCGTGATTTCGGCCATGCAGAAGGCGGCCGGCTCAATGGGCGCAGGTGCCGGCGGCACGCGCAATATTTCCGGCACCAATCACCCGCTTGTGGAGCTCGAAGCCGAGCTTGCCGACCTGCACGGAAAGGAGGCCGGCCTCGTCTTCACATCGGGTTTCATCTCCAATGAAGCCTCCATCTCCACCATCGCCCGCCTCCTTCCCAACTGCCTGGTTCTTTCCGACGAGCTGAACCATGCCTCGATGATCGAGGGCGTGCGCCGCTCGGGCGCGGAGAAGAAAATCTTCCGGCACAACGATGTTGCGCATCTGGAAAGCCTGCTCAGGGATGCAGACCCCGGTCGGGCAAAACTGATCGTTTTCGAATCCGTCTACTCCATGGACGGCGATATCGCGCCCATCGAGGCGATTGCCGATCTCGCCGACAAGTATAATGCGATGACCTATATCGACGAGGTTCACGCTGTCGGCATGTATGGCGCACGGGGCGGTGGCATCACCGAGCGCGACGGCCTTGCGCATCGCATGGATGTTATCGAGGGCACGCTGGCCAAGGGCTTTGGCGTGATCGGCGGCTATATTACCGGCTCAACCGCCGTTATCGACGCGGTGCGCTCCTACGCGTCCGGGTTCATATTCACGACCGCCCTGCCACCGGCCATCGCGGCTGCGGCCACCGCATCGATCCGCCACCTGAAGACTTCCTCGGTCGAGCGTGAAGCGCAGCAGCGCCAGGCCCAGCAGGCCAAGGACAAGCTTCTTGCAGCCGGTCTGCCGGTGATGCCGTCGCAGACCCACATCGTTCCGCTGCTCGTGGGCGATCCCGAACTGTGCAAGCAGGCCACGGATCGTCTGCTCGAAAAGCACGGGATCTACATCCAGCCGATCAACTATCCGACCGTGCCACGCGGCACGGAGCGGCTGCGCATCACGCCGACGCCGTACCATGACGACGCGCTGATCGACACATTGCGCGACGCGCTTCTCGAAACCTGGGAAGCGCTCGGCATTCCCTTCAACGAAGCGGACCAGCCACAGCTGGCGAAATCCGAGCGGGTGGTGTCTCTTCTGGTTCCCAAGTCCGGCGGCTGACTTCTTTTTCCAAGCATAAACAATGAGAACGCCGCGAGATACCTTCTCGGCGGCGTTTTCGGATTTTTCCGGTGTTTTTCGATAAAAAGGCGAAAAAGCCTTATTTTTTCGACAAAAGGTCGCGGATTTCGGTGAGAAGCTGAACATCGGCCGGCGGGGCTTCGGGCTCTGCCGGCTTTTCGGCTTCCTTGCGGCGCAGCGCGTTCACGCCCTTCACCATGAGGAAAATGATCCATGCCAGAATCAGGAAGTTGACGACCACGGTCAGGAAGTTGCCGTAGGCGAACACCGCCCCCTGCTCCCGCGCAGCTTCCAGCGTCGTTGCGGTCACGGTGGACGAAAGCGGCATGAAATAGTTCGAAAAATCGAAACCGCCGAAGATGGCGCCGATGACCGGCATGATAATGTCATCGGTCAAAGATTTCACAATAAGACCGAACGCGCCGCCGATGATCACGCCGACCGCGAGGTCCATCACATTGCCCCGTGCAATGAACTCCCGAAATTCTTTCATCATAAGGGTATCTCCCCAATCTAGAGCGTTGTCGCCTTTCGTTGAATCGCGAAAGCGCTCTACCTTGTTGTTTTGCGCAATTCCGGACGGAAAACCGGTTCCCACTTTTCCTGGAATTGCCCTGGCTGCAACCCCGGCGACTCAAAGGCCACCAGCACGTGCACAATAGCAGTGCCACAAGTGAGAAGCGCAACAAAAACCGTTCTTTTGACTTCACAGGGCTCATTGGCCGAAAGAAGCATTGGACACACCACCGGGCCTGTGTTTGCCTTTTGGCGTGCCCCGTGAGGAGGAGAATCGCGACCGGTGCAGGGCTGGGTCATCGCAATCATAGCCGTCGCTTACGTGACGCTGCTCTTCTTCATAGCGAGCGTCGGCGACAATCGCGCCGCCCGCCAGGGAGGGCTCGGCTCGCGCCCATATATCTATGCGCTCAGCCTTGCGATCTATTGCACGTCATGGACCTTCTTCGGCTCGGTGGGTCTGGCCTCCGAGCGCGGGCTGGAATTTCTGGCCATCTATATCGGCCCGGTGCTGGTTTTCCTGTTCGGCTTCCCGATCCTCAAGCGCATCATCCGGCTCGCCAAATCCGAGAAGATCACCTCGATCGCCGACTTCCTTGCCGCCCGCTATGGCAAGAGTTTTGCTGTCGCATCCGTGGCCACGCTCATCGCGACGTTTGGTACCGTTCCGTATATTGCCCTGCAGTTGAAAGCGATCTCCGATTCCGTCAGCCTCATGGTCACGCATTATGACGGCGCGCCGCCCGTGATCGATTTCTTCGTCGGCGACATGGCATTGATCGTCACCTTTCTGCTGGCAATCTTTGCCGTTCTCTTCGGCACCCGTCACGCCGATGCCACGGAGCATCAGGAGGGTCTGGTTCTGGCCGTTGCCGTGGAGACGGTGGTGAAACTAGCGGCCTTCCTCGCAGTCGGCATCGCCATCACCTATTTCTTCTTCGCGGGACCGCTGGATCTGGCACGCGCCGTAAGCAGCCTTCCGGAAGTGCAAAAGGCCTACACCTATCCCACGTCGCTTGCGACCTGGATTGTGATGACGACGCTGAGCGCTTTCGCCATCATCATGCTACCGCGGCAGTTCTACGTCACCATCGTGGAAAACCGCAGCACCACGGAACTCGAGACCGCAAGCTGGCTCTTTCCGCTCTACCTGGTGCTGATCAACCTTTTCGTGATTCCGATTGCCTTTGCCGGTCTGGCGCTCGTCGGCGACAAAGCCAATTCCGACCTCTACGTGCTCGCCCTGCCGCTGCTCGCCGGGCATGATCTTCTTGCCCTGGTCGCCTTCATCGGCGGGCTTTCGGCCGCCACCGCCATGGTCATCGTCGCCAGTGTGGCGCTTTCGATCATGATCTCGAACGACCTGGTGATCCCGCTTTTTCTGCGCCGCCTGCTGCGCCCCGACCACCGCGAGAAGAACGACTGGTCGTCAAGCATTCTCAACGTCCGCCGCGCCGCCATCTTCATCATCCTTTTCACCGCGTTTCTTTATTACCGCGAGACCACGCACAACACCCGGCTGGCCGCCATCGGCCTCATCTCCTTTGCAGCCATCGCCCAGTTCGCGCCGGCCTTCTTCGGCGGGCTGATCTGGCGAGGTGCGAATGCGCGGGGCGCGCTGCTCGGCATGGGAGCGGGATTTGCCCTGTGGGGCTACACGCTTCTGTTTCCTTCGCTAGCCCCGCAAGGGACCAGCATCATCACGGACGGTCTCTTCGGCCTGCCGGCACTCAGGCCGCAGGCGCTTTTCGGCACCGTGGCCGAGCCGCTCAATCATGGTGTTCTGTGGAGCCTTGCCGTCAACACGCTGTTCTTCGTGCTGGGCTCGCTTTCGCGCGCGGCACAGCCGCTCGAACGCATCCAGGCGGCGATCTTCGTGCCCCGCGACACGGGCCCCATCCCGACCCTGCGCCGGTTTCGCACGGCGGTCACGGTCAACGACCTCAAAGACACGATCTCGCGCTATCTGGGTGCGGAACGCACAGAACGCTCCTTTGCCACTTTCGAGGCGACACATGGCGTCCGTCTCAACGGCAACGACCAGACCGGCATCGCCCTGGTGCGCTTTTCCGAACAATTGCTTGCCAGTGCGGTGGGTTCGTCTTCCTCACGGCTCATTCTTTCGCTGCTCTTCCAGCGCAATGACCGCTCACCGCGCGACGCGCTCAGACTGCTCGACGACGCTTCCATGGCGCTGCAGCACAATCGCGACCTGTTGCAGACCGCGCTCGACCAGATGGAAGAAGGCGTGACCGTGTTCGACCGCGACTTCCAGCTCATCTGCTGGAACCGGCAGTACAGAACGCTCTTCAACCTGCCGGACGAAATGGGCCAGGTTGGCGTCTCGCTCGACCGGTTCGTCGATCTGCTCGCAGTGCGCGGGGAAATTCCCGTCGACGCCTATACGGTGACACTCAACCGTTTCACCGACTTCGGAATGCCCTGGGAAATCAGGCTGCGAAAGAGCGGGCGCATCATCGAACTGCGTACCAACCCCATGCCCGACGGTGGCATCGTTGCCACCTACACCGACATCACACCGCGTGTGGAGGCGGACATCGCCCTGAAGCGCATCAACGAAACACTGGAACAGCGCGTGGCCGACCGCACAGCGGAGCTGATGCGGGTCAATGAGGAGCTGGCACAGGCGCAGGTGATCGCCGAAGAAGCCAATCTCGGGAAAACACGTTTTCTGGCGGCGGCCGGCCACGACATTCTCCAGCCGCTCAATGCGGCCCGGCTCTACTGTTCATCGCTAATGGAACGCGCCGATGGCGGAGAGACCCGCGAGTATGTCAGTAACATCGAGTCCTCGCTCGATTCCGTGGAAACGATCCTCGGGGCCGTGCTCGACATTTCGCGTCTGGACACCGGTGCGCTGAAACCCTCAGCCAGTGTCTTCAGGCTCGATGGTCTGCTGCGCCAGCTGAGCACGGATTTCATGCCACTGGCCGAGGAAAAGGGGCTGGAGCTGACCATCGTCCCCTCGACGCTCACCGTGAACACGGACCGCAACCTGCTGCGGCGCCTCGTTCAGAACCTTGTCTCCAATGCGATCAAGTACACGCCGAGCGGCCGCGTGCTTGTGGGTGTGCGGCGGCGTGGCACGCTTCTCGAACTGCAGGTCATCGACACGGGTATCGGCATTGCGCCCGACAAGCTGAATACGGTGTTCCGCGAGTTCACCCGGCTGGAGGAAGGCGTGCGGCAGGCTCAGGGGCTGGGCCTTGGTCTCTCGATTGTCGACCGCATCGCGCGGGTTCTGAACATGGAAATACGTCTCGATTCCGAAGTTCACGGCGGCACGCGCTTCTCCGTCATCATCCCGACAAGCTCCACCCCTGCGAGGGAGGTCGAGAGGCCCGCGCGCCCTTCGGCGGTCCAGCAGACCATGCTGGAGGGATTGCGTGTGTTGTGTATCGACAACGATCCGCGCATTCTCGACGGGATGCGCCGGCTTCTGGAAGGGTGGGGCTGCGCCGTTTCGACGGCGACCGGATCGGCCACCCTGCCCGATTTTTCGGGCGGAGCGCCCAACATCATCCTGGCCGATTATCATCTCGACAACGAAGTGGGGCTCGATGTGATCGCCGCATTGCGGGCGCGCTATGGAGAAACGATACCGGCAATCCTGATCACCGCCGACCGTTCCAACGAAGTGCGCGCCGAGGCGGAGGCGCTGACGGCCATGGTGCTGAACAAGCCTCTGCGCCCGGCATCGCTGCGCACATTGCTGATGCGCTGCCGCCAGATGCTCGCGACAGCGGAATAGGCAGGAAGAGCAGTACCGGCGACGGCTTCAGCTTTCCGTGGCGATGGTGTCGGCCCCGATTTTCGACAGGCGGATCACGGCCTGGGTGCGACTGTCTACATCGAGCTTCTGCAACACCGCGGAGACATGCGCCTTGATGGTTGCTTCCGAGACGTTGGGCTCGTAGGCGATCTGCTTGTTCAGCAGCCCTTCCGCCAGCATGCTCAGCACCCTGGTCTGTTGCGGCGTAAGGGTTTGCAGCCGGCGGATGAGATCGGCAATCTCCGGATCGGCCTCGGCGCCCAGATCGATATCGGCGGGCGTATAGATACCGCCATCAAGGATGGCCTGAACCGCCGTTCGAATCTCGTCCATGCCTGACGATTTCGAGATGAAACCGGATGCGCCCAGTTCCAGCGCCCGCCTGATGGTTTCCGGATCGTCGTGAGCCGACACTACGACGATCGGCACTGCAGGGTTCATTCCGCGAAGCGCAATCAACCCCGACAGACCACTGACGCCCGGCATGGAAAGATCGAGCAAAACAAGATCGATACTCTCGTCGACCAGCGCTTTCGCGCCTTCAAAGTCGCCTGCCTCCAGTATCCTGCATGCATCGTCGAGTCCGGAAAGAGCGCCCTTCAACGCTCCCCTGAACAGAGGATGGTCGTCGGCGACCAGAAATCTATAGCCCGATGCCAAAAGTCCCTCCCGCGCCTGCGGCATTATTGTCGTCTTCTTCCGTCGCAGGTTTCGGCGGCGATTATGCGGGGAATAGCCATCATTTCAAGCTCTGCCATAGCCAGACACTCCACCACTCGCCAAAACGCTCGCAGAAGATTTACTTGCCTGCCCCACATCTATGCCACAGACTCGCCGGGAGGGTGAAAACCCGTGAGCCTGCTATGGAGAAAATCCACAAGGTAGCCATGTTCTGCATCGGGCGCGCCGTGATGTTCGGCGCCTTTGCCATTGGCCTGGTGATGCTGAGCTTCTCATTCGATCTGGTGCTCGCTTTCAGCGCAGGCGCATTGATGACGCTGATCATGTCCGAGTTGTTGATACTGAAGGCCTATACGCTTGCGCGACAAAACCCCAGGAAGACAGAGGTCTGGATGCATCTGAACCCGAATGCGCGCCCGGTCGGCCGTTCGGGCGCAAAAGTGTTCATCGCCATCCTGAAAGACATCTATCTGCGCTTTGCTGTTCTCAGCCTGCAGGTTGGCTGCGGGTTCTTCGCCTTCTCAATGGTGCTGCGCGTGGTGCGCGCGATCACGTAGAGCGGTCCGCAGCCAGGCGCGGGCCCCCCGACGTCCGCGCAGATGTGAGAACGCTCTGACATGCTGCTTTTGCGCAGTTCCGGGCAGAAAGCCGGCTCCACATTTTCCGGAGTTGCTCAGGTCCGGTCAGGTGCGGGCGTATCGGGCGACGTGGTCTTTTCTTCCTTCTCGAAATCCTTCACGATTCCCATGAAACGGCGGAAGAAGCGCTCCATCAAACCCAGGGTCTGCTCGAACTCTTCCTCGGACGGCAGGTCCGATGCCGCTTCGGGAGATGCGCCTTCCAGCGCTTCGACCCGCTCCTCGAGGGTTTCAAGCCTGTCCTGAAGCGCGGCGATGTCTTCCTCATAGGCCGTGCGTTCATCGGCCGCCGGCGCACAGACGAGCTGTCCCGACCGCTCGCGGCAGATCGACATGGCACCGGTCTGGGTGTCCATGCGCACATAGCCTTCTTCCGTGCGCTCAAGCCGAAAGCGTTCGGCCTCCTGCGCCACGGCGTTCGCCGTCATGGACAGGAGGATCAGCGCTCCTGTCGCCGCGATTTTCTTGCGCATGGGTCTGCTCCGCGTTCATGCATCTGGTGATGGGATCATGCGCAAGGAATGCGCCATAATTGGGATAGACCGCAATCCCCCGAAAACGCCTTTTCGGGCCTTTCGCTGACACTGTATTGCAAGTATAGCCGCTGGCATGGTCCAACTGATCTATAAAATCTGTCCCCGCACGCTCTGGCAGGAAGCCGAGACCGCGGGGGTGTTCAATGGCGCGCCGATCGATCTCGCCGACGGCTATATTCATTTCTCCACGGCGGGGCAGGTCAAGGAGACAGCCGCCAGGCACTTTGCCGGGCAGGACGACCTGCTGCTCGTCGCCGTTGACGCCAATGCGCTCGGGAGCGCGCTGAAACACGAAGTCTCGCGCGGCGGCGCACTGTTTCCACACCTCTATGCCTCCCTGCCGCTCGATGCAGTCGCATGGGTGCAGCCCCTGCCGCTGGGCGCAGATGGCCTCCACCTTTTTCCAGAGCTATCAGAATGAAGTCGCTGCTCGACAGGATTGCGCGCCAGGCCCTTTTCCGGATGGATTCCGAACGCGCCCACAACCTTGCGATCATGGCCCTGAAAAGCCGTATGCCGCTGGCCCGGCCACCGCAGACAAGCAAACGTCTCAAAACCATAGTGGGCGGGATGGTGTTTCCCAACCCGCTCGGCATGGCAGCCGGCTTCGACAAGAATGCCGAGGCAGCGGACGGCCTGCTGCAGCTGGGCTTCGGCTTCGTGGAATGCGGCACCGTGACCCCGAAGCCGCAGGAGGGAAACCCCAAGCCGCGCCTTTTTCGGCTGGAGGAAGACAGCGCGCTCATCAACCGGATGGGTTTCAACAATGACGGCATCGTGGCGGTGCGCGAGCGCATCAGGAGCCGTGCCGGCAGGGGCGGAATTGTCGGCGTGAACATCGGCGCCAACAAGGACAGCACGGATCGCATTGCCGATTATGAGGCGGGCGTGCGTGCCTTTGGCGATATCGCGTCCTATCTTGCCATCAACATTTCCTCGCCCAACACGGCCGGGCTGAGATCGCTTCAGGATCGTGCAAACCTCGCCGAACTCCTTCACCGGGTGATCGAAACACGCAACGAAGTCGCCAGGCTGCGGCGTGCGCCAATCCCGCTTTTCCTGAAGATCGCACCTGACCTCACCGACGCTGCCCTGGCCGACATAGCCGACGAAGCGCTAGGCAAACGCATCGACGGGCTGATCGTCAGCAACACCACGCTTTCGAGAGCCGGCGTCACAAGCCGCCTGGCACACGAGACGGGCGGGCTCTCCGGCCAGCCTCTTTTTGAACGGTCGACGGTCATTCTTGCCAAGATGCGGCTGCTGGTCGGGCCGGCCATGCCGATTATCGGCGTTGGCGGGGTTTGCTCCACTGAAACGGCGCTGGAGAAGATCCGCGCCGGAGCCGATCTGGTGCAGATGTATAGTGGCCTGATCTTCGGCGGCACCTGCCTGCCCGGCAAGATTCTGGAAGAGATGAGTGCATTCGCACAGCGCGAGAACCTCTCTTCGCTGCGTCAGTTGCGCGACACCCGCGTGGACGAATGGGCTGCGCGCCACCTCGACTGACGTCTATTCAGCGAACGTTCTGCGCATTCGTGACGGCACAATGGCGAAAAGGCTGATGCCGCGAACGATCAGAAGAATGTGGAACGCCGCCCACAATCCATGATTGCCAAAACTTCTCGTCAAGAAGAACAGGCAAGCGAGATAGAGCGCGAAAGAAAGCAGCATCGTGTTGCGCATGTCGCGCGACCAGGTTGCGCCGATGAACACCCCATCCATCTGAAATGCCAGAACGCCAGAGATGGAGATCAGCGCCGCCCAGGGCAGAAAGGTGTTGGCGGCCGTTCGTACATCCTGTGCCGTGGTGATAAAAGCGATCAGCGCTTCGCCGGCCAAAAGCAGAAACAGCGACATGACAATGGCGAGCCCGAAGCCCCACGCCACCGTCAGCCTCAGGGAGCGGAGAAAGGCGGGGCGGTAATGCGCGCCCACGGCACGCCCTGCCAATTGCTCGGCAGCGGTGGCGGTTCCATCGAGAAAATATCCCGCGACCAGGAAAAAATTCATCAGGATCGCATTGGCAGCCAGAGTGACGGTACCAAACTGCGCGCCCTGCCTGGTGAAGAGCGCGAATGCAGCGAGAAGCGAGAAAGACCGGATCATGATGTCGCCATTCATGGCCACCATACGGACAATCCGTGGCGTGTCGAAGACCCGCCGCAGCGAAACGCGGGGCCCGCGCCGAAAACGCCAGGCCAGCACGGCGAACCCTGTGAGCATGCCGACAGCTTCGCCACCCACCGTGCCCCAGGCCACACCCTCGATGCCCCAGCCCAGCGACAGCGCGAGAAACATCGACAGCGCAATGTTCGTGCCGTTCAGGATGAACTGCAGCGCGAGCCCGAGCGCGCCTTCGCCCCTCCCGAGCACATATCCGAGAATTGCGTAGTTGATGAGCGAGACGGGGGCGGCGAGAATTCTGATCGAGACATAGGCACGCATGGCCGCCGCCACCTCCGGCTCGGCCCCCATGAAATACACACCGCCGGCAACCACGAACGGACCGAGCAACACAACGAGAAGACCGGCGGCCAGGGCAACCAGCAATGCCCGCCACAGAACCGCCTGTTCCTCCAGTGCGTTGCCCTGGCCATAGGCCTGCGCGACGAGACCGGTCGTGCCGGAGCGCAGAAAATTGAACGTGGTGAAGACCACGTCGAAGACGATGGCGCCCGCCGCCAGCCCGCCCAGCAGGGCCGCGTCGCCATACTGGCCGACAATGGCCGTATCGGCGATGCCCAGAAGCGGCGTCGTCAGATAGGCCAGCGTCATCGGCAGGGCGATCGACAGGACGAGACGGTTCGTCACCGTGAACGGATGCGATACGCGGTCTTGCGGCTGAGCATGATCCATGGAAATGCGCCCCGGGCCTAGCTAACGGCGATAGTTCAGGAGGCGCAGGATCAGAAAGGCCGGCACGACGATTGCCGCGCCAAGCAGGATATAGCTTGCGAAACGACCGAGCGCATCGAACCCCATGTTCCAGAGATGAACGACAGTGTCACGCAGCGCATGGATGATGTCGAATGGAGACCAGTTGAACGCGCTCATCACAAAGCCGACGATGAGTGAAACGATCAGCAGTTTGATGATGACGCGCAGCGGGCTGTCGCCGAGGAATCTGGTCAGTGCCGACACCGGAGTGTCCTTGATCTTGACCGCAAAGAGATACGCACCCGGACGCAGGTGCGCAAGCCTGGATGGGCGCCAAGAGGCTGGCCTTGGTCGGAGCATCTGGAGCGGGTAGCGGGAATCGAACCCGCGCGATCAGCTTGGGAAGCTGACAGGCTACCATTACATCATACCCGCGCAGCGCGCATTAATCCGCGACCCGGGCCCCGGCGTCAAGCGGGTTTGTGAGAGGGTGGTGCGGTTGTTGCTGGTTTTGGGGCGGGCGGATGATTGCCGGTCGCTCGACAAACTCTCGGAAGCCGCGCTTCATGCCAGTAGACGCCAGTCGACCGGGGGGGGGGCGCAGCCGTTTGAACCGAAATCAACTGCGCCCCGGAGATCACCTATATCAAGAACCGTGGGACTGATATCGAAGCATGTTGTCTTCAAGCGCCTGAAGCATCGGACTGCCGCAGCCACCGGCGTTTTCAATGAAGTTGCGGAAGCTCCCGGTCCAGCCAGCGCGCGGATAATCGAGTTGGTAAAGGGTGAGTTTCCGTTGGTGCCTATATTGGCACGCGCGTTTGACCGTGAACATGCGATCGAGCTGTTAGCCGCCGGCGCGGAATATCATGTGCGTGAAACCTTCGAAAGCGCACTTGTAATGGGGCGAGAAGCACTTGCTCGGCTCGGCACAGGCCATGGGGAACTCTTGGAGACGATGCGCGAAATGAAATTCGATAGAACTTCTGCCTTTCAAAATCGGCCAACTCGAATTTGTCCGCGTAAAGCGCCTTCATTAAGGAGTAAGAATATTCCACTATGGCACATGAAGCCGTGCAACATACCGAGCCCCCTCAGGGGAGCAGGTCACATTCACAGCGGGTCGAGCAGTCGCCCTAGCAACACTCTTTGCCTTCTGGCTATAATTGAGTCTCAATCCTAGGGAATCTCGACCAAGAGATATCCAAGATCTTACGCTTTTAAATCCTTGTCACGAGATATCGTCACCCGAATGTACTCAATGCTGATTGACCAACTGAAACGCTACATTGCTCATCTTGTAGATAGCAGCTTAGATGCGCGTTTAGCGGACCTACGCCGTGAGCTAGTTAGCGACGAGTTCATTCACAAACTTGCCCACAGTCTTTCCAACACGCCGGTGGTTTGGGGGGGCGACTGGTCACGCGTTGATGTAGGTTCGGAAGTAAACCTCGTGAATTCACTTCTAAACGTTACGTCGGGGAGGATTGTGATCGGTGACAGGACCTTTTTTGGTCATAATGTCTCCTTGCTCACAGGCACACACAACGTCGATGGAGGAGGAGATGACCGCCGAGGCTATCCTCACGAGGGTCGTGACATCATTATCGGATGCGATGTTTGGATAGCAAGTGGTGCTATAGTCATAGGCCCGTGCCACATCGGAGATGGTGCGGTGATCGGCGCTGGCGCTGTGGTCACCACTGACCAAGTCGAGGCTCATAGCGTCTATGTAGGCTGCCCCGCCAAACGGATCCGCTAGGACCGATCAACGCGTCTCTAAGCAACTTGCGTTACCTCGTAAGATGTATGCACCACCCCCCATAGATCCCGTTTTATGCCATCTGTAGGAAAACCTACTGAGAAGCGAGCCCCGCCAACGCAATAGTCGACAACATGTTTCGGGGTCGACAGACTGTCGGACTGAGGGTGCTTTGACAACGGAGCTATGCCTCCGACAATGCCATACTCTCCCGGGCATAGTACGTTCTTGAACCTGAACTCCACACAGTGTCGACTTCCGGCTGCGAATTCGTCAAGATATAAACCCTGCACGGCTGAACTAAAGTGGAGTATCTGCCTTCCCAAGCCGTCGGTCACCCCGATTGCAAGAGCACACTCTTTAGGTGCGGGCCGATTATGTTTTAGGTGCACCCTGACAACGATGTTGTCATCTAACTCAAAGCTATCGCGGCTATCCGGGAACGAAATATCTACAATCTCGACCTCTAAGCTGCCTGTGCGGAGAGCTTCGACTCGCGTTCTGAAGGCTTCCTCGCGGCTCGGATCAACCACAACAGTGGCATCTTCGATCTCTTCACAATCCTTAGAAGAAAGGCGAGCCTCAACATCCTCAGCTGCGACGATCTTTTCAAATACAGCGCTCTTATAGAGCTCTCCCACCTCAGTAGCAGAACCAAACGCCCTCTGCCTACCCTGGTCCAACCATAGACCTTTGTTGCAAAGTGCTCGTACGCTATCGGCCATGTGAGTCACATAGATGAAAGTGACCCCTTCATCGAGCATCGACTTGATTTTATGGAGGCACTTGTTCTGGAAGTAGGCATCACCAACGCTCAGAGCCTCATCAACAATCAGTATATCGGGACGGACGAAGACGGCACACGCGAAGCCAAGTCGAACGGCCATGCCACTGCTGTAAGTATTAACCGGGTAGTCTATAAATTCGCCGATCTCGCTGAATGCAATTATCTTCGGAACAGCATCTCGAGCTTCGTCTACAGAAAGACCGTGAATAAGACTAAAGGCTTCAATATTTTCTCGCCCCGAAAGCGAGGCGTTGAAGCCGGCACCCAACTCTAGAAGTGCAGAAATTCTCCCGCCAGCAGACACTGTTCCTGTAGACGGGGTGAGTACACCCGTTATGATCTTCAGCAAAGTGCTCTTGCCGCTACCATTTTCTCCAACAACGCCAAGACGGTCTCCCTTCTGCAGATCAAGTGAAACGTGGCCCAACGCTCGAACGTCATGCCCATAATCTCGCCTACCTCCAGAAGCTATTTCGGCCAGGCGATGCCAAGGCTTTTCATAGGTCCTGTAGACCTTGCTAACGTTTCTGAGAGCGATCTCTCCTGACATCTCTTCTGCCTATAATTCTCGTGGGTTCTTCAAAGCACGTCCGTGAAACCGGGGCGTAGCTTACGAAATATCCAGTGACCGACAACGAGCACCGACACGCCGAATACGAAGGGGACCAGCAGCTTCGGCCAAACAGGTTCGATAGTACCCAGAACCGCTAAACGTGCTGTCTCGGTCAGATAATAAAACGGGTTAAAGGTGAGAATGAGGTGCCGCACGATGGCCGGCGCTCCTTCAAGCATTGAAGGCGGGTACAAGATGGGGGTTAACCAAAACAACATTGTCACGAAAATCGGAACCGCCTGCGACATATCTGGGACGTAAACCGAGATCGCTGCTACAATGTAGCTCACACCTAGTGTTAAGATGACCGTGCACGCTGTAACAAAGATGAAGAGAACAGCTGAGGTGGAAGGAATGATATCGTTAGCCACCATTGAAGCGATCCCAAGTGATATCACCACCAGCTGAGTCACAGCAGCGGAGGCCAGCGGCAGAATAGGAATGATCCACGCGGGGAAACCGACACGTGTTCTTAACAGGTAGGAGTACTCGCGGACGATGCCCGCAGATCTAGGTACCGCCTCAGCAAACAATATCCACTGTGACAGGGCGATGAAGTAGAAGACCGTGAACGGAACATCTGCGTAACGATCCCCCATTCGCCCCCGCATCATCATCGAGAACACAACGATGTTGATCAAGGCGTATACCAACGGAACACCGATCGTCCAGACGAACCCAAAGTATGATGCCGCATATCGGTTGCTTAGGTCACGCCTCGCAAGTACCCAAGCCAAGTGCAGATCGTTAATTCTAGTGCCTTGCCACATGAAATCCTATATCGTTATCATTGAGATACGCGCCACTTGAGGCAGCAATGTGCATTACGGCATTCCTGCAGATCCGGCAATAGCAGCGCTGGATTGGTCGGTGTCCAACCACGCCTTGCCAACCAGACGCCCTTTGTCTAAACGTGCACGCAGATACCGAGCCTGCAAATGGGGCGATCAGAATAGATGAAGACGATACTACGCAAAGCTTCTACGCCAGTGCTTCGACCACTTTGGCGCCGCGTTTGGCACCGAATTCAGTTTCGTATGAACGAACTGCTTGAACCTCGTTTCCAGTCACTCGAGTCGCGGCTTTCTAAGCTTGAGATGTCAACTGAGAAGGCAAGCGGGCATTTACTGAATAGCCTTCGAGGCGTCTCCAACACACTTCTGAAAACTCAACAAGAGGTGGAGAAACTAAAGAATCAGCAAGATGCAAGCGCTTTCCTAATGGGTCAGACTGCTATCAAAAACCTGCAAGTGGCACAGCGCAATCTGGAGCATCGCATTGAGTTTGTAAGGCGCGAAATCTTGTACGAATTCAAGTATGGCTGGGATGCAAGAAATACCGGTCAGTACGATGACAACGCATCGTCAGAGACAGCCAAAGAAATAGCATGGCAGATAAAGAACCAAAACAAGGTAGCCGACTTCGCCAACGCACTCAGATTGAACCTTGGTTGTGGGCTTAAGCCCCTAGCGGATCATGTCAACATCGACGTACGGGATCTTCCAGGGGTGGATGTCGTGGCTGCCGTTGACAACCTCCCTTTCGAAGAGAACACAGTTCACTCGATCTCCAGTTCTCACCTCATAGAGCACTTCCCCCAGGAACGCCTAGTGCGACGGCTTCTTCCGTATTGGAAATCACTGCTTCGCCCAGGCGGCACTTTTCATGCGGTCGTTCCTGACTGTGCAGCCATGATAAACCACGCCAGCTCGGGGGAGCTTACCTTCCAGGAGTTCAGAGAGGTCATTTTTGGCTCTCAAGATTATGCTGGAGACTACCACTACAACGCTCTTACTCCCGATAGTTTTTCAAAGTTACTTCGCGAAGCAGGATTTGAGAAGATTCAGATCGCTGCCGAAGGTCGTCGGAATGGCCTCTGCTATGAGTTTGAAATTAAATGTCTGAAGCCAAACTGAGAAATCCTGAACGCAACAGCGGCATCAGGCGAGTTTCCATAATTATCAATACTGATGGCCGTGCTCATACCATCCGGACCACGCTAAGCAGCCTTTTTCATATTAACTATCCTTCGTTCGAGGTTTGCGTCGTTGTAGGCCCTACCGAGGACGGCACTCGCGAACTGCTGTCAGAGTTTGCAAACAAGTTAAAGTTAATCGATTGCCCCGTTCGCAACTTATCTGTGTCGAGAAATCTGGCATTGCCGCTGCATCAGGAGAGATCGTCGCATTCATAGATGATGACGCCGTTCCTGAGCCCGAATGGCTAACTGAGCTTGTCAGCAGCTATGATGATCCTTCGGTCGGGGCTGCAGGCGGTTTCGTCTACGACAACACCGGGACGCGGTTTCAGACCACCTATATGACAGTCAACAGACTGGGGTATCCTACTGTCTGGGACAGGGCCTGCCCTGAATATAATTTTCCATTCAGTAGCGAACTTCCACACCTACTCGGTACTAATTCGTCGTTTCTGCGCGAAGCGCTACTCGCCATCGGCGGCTTTGATGAGGAGTACGAGTACTTCCTTGACGAGACCGATGTCCTGTGCCGGTTGGTGGACCAAGGTTTTAGGATTGTTCAGCGCGATGACGCATTCGTACACCACAAGTTCGCATCCAGTGCGCTTCGCGATCACAAGAGCATTGTGAGAAACTGGTATCCGCTCATCAAAAATCGGGTTTACTTCGCGCTTAGGAACGGTACTGCTCACTATGATTTCCGAGATTGCATCAAAGCTGGCCTTGATGACGCCCGGGCATGGGAACAAGGTGTGCATGGGGGGGTGCAGGAAGGACTTTACACCACGGACGAGGTGGAACACTTTCATTCTCAAGCCTCAAATGCGCTTTCTGACGGCATTGCGAGAGCAAAATTGCCGAGAAAACTCCTGACGCTTCTCCCAGATGGCGTCGAGCAGCCGACATTTCTTCCCTTCCCCGCCATTCGGAGGAAAGATAGGATGTCGATTGCATTCATCAGTCAAGATTTTCCACCGGGCCAAAATGGCGGCATAGCTAGGTACATTGACCAACTGGCCAAGACGCTCGGAAATGATGGGCATGATATATTCGTCATTACAAAAAGTTCTGACTTCCACCGTGTCGACTACCAGGACGACATTTGGGTACACCGCCTGTTTCCCAAGCACTACGAAGTTCCAGTTTCATCAGGTGACCTTGCGATACCGCAGCATATCTGGAACTGGTCAAAGACCGCTTGTGAGGAGGTAAAGCGCATTTCGGGACGGCGGAACATAGACGTCGTTTACGCACCGATCTGGGACTGCGAAGGGATTGCGTTCATTGAAGAAGATGGTCCTCCCTTAATCACATCTCTGCAGACCACATTGACTCACTGGTTGAACAGTTATCCTGAGCGCCGAGAAGATGCGTCATGGATGCAAATGTTTGGAAATCCGATCTTGAGTTTGGAAAAGCGACTAATCGAGAAGAGTTGGGGGCTTCACTCAATTAGTCAAGCTATAGCAAACGATGTGGCGTCCATCTTCGGCGTCGATTATGGAAAGCGCTTGCTGGTTGCTCCGATTGGCCTGGACGACTGGGGCAGTGACACGACCGAGGCTGCGCACTCAAACGTCAAGATCCTCTTTGTCGGCCGCCTAGAGGCACGGAAAGGGATTGATGTCCTGCTAAGCGCAGCACCTGCCGTTTTAGCAGCCTATCCTAATGCCACACTTGACATCGTTGGTGACGATAGCATCAGAGCTAAAGAGTCGACGTTCCGTGAGCTTTTCGCAGCTAGCGATGTACCTAATGAAATACGCCGACGGATTCATTTCCACGGTAGATGTGACGAAGAAGCACTTAGAGATTTTTATAGGGCGTGCGACATATTCGTCGCGCCTTCACGGTATGAATCTTTCGGCCTTATATCACTTGAGGCTATGATGTGTTCCAAACCGGTAGTCGCTTGTAGGACAGGCGGCATGCCAGAGGTAGTCATAGACGGAGAGACTGGCATATTGGCTGAGCCGGGCGAGGCTGAGTCTCTAGCGGCAGCTCTGAGCCGGCTCCTTGACAATCCATCACTACGGAAGCAACTTGGAGCGGCTGGCCGGGCGCGGTACGAGAAACTGTTTACTAGCGAGATGATGGCAGCACAGTTGGCCCCTCTTCTCGACCGAGCGTGTTCGCGCCGAGAAGCGAGGGACTGTTAGGGATTTTGTTTTGTGTTTGAAGCGTAAGCGTCCGGTGACACTCCCTTTTCGATTTTGGTTCTTCGGTTGAAGTTTCGGAATTAGATACGTCATTAATTCCGTAACGAAGGTGATCGATGAGGCAAGCTGTCAATGGCCTTCGGAGCCCTTAACGGCGACGGCGGTGAAAAACGCCTGAACGTCGCCGTCACGCGTGGACGAGCCGAGCCCATATCGCGCAGGGGCCACACTCGGCGTTGTAAATGCGCGTGGACGGTAGTGTGTGTGGATTCGCACCGAATACCGGTGCCAACTCTCCTTGCAATTACCCTAGAATTCCACCTTCAGGCCGAGTTGCCCGCCCAGAGCATTCCTGCTCTGATCCCCCAGCCCGATATCATATTTCAAGTTTGCGAAGACCGATGTGGTGTTATCAAGTTTGGCAGCGACACCGGCATTGAGCTCCAGATAGCTCGCTTTCTGGTCCCCCGACAATTGCCACTGGTTGAAACGCGCCTCGTTCCTGTGGCTCCAGGTGTGCCAGAAATTAACACCTGCATGCAGCGTGTACTCACTTTTCTCTCTGACAACATGGCGTTCAACGCGAGCCCCCAGACGCCCCGTCAGTTCTGAAATGGAGCCGTATTGGATGCGTGAGTACCCATCATTCGCGTCATCCAGCCGAACACGGCGCCAGATCAACTGAGCCTGCGGTTCAATCGACCAGTTCTCTGCAAAATCGAAACGCTGCCCCGCTTCGATCGAGGCAGCAAGCCCGACGCCCCTGACATCGGAGGTAACGCCACGGTCCGAAGAGACATCGCCTCGGATCAAATCAACGAGACCGATCGCATCAATATAGCCGCCGGAGGGCGTTGTACGGGTCCAGTATCCTCCCATATGAAACGAACGCAGGTCCATGGTCCCGGTCCTCACCTGGTTCTCCAGAAGCACGTTCCGTGAACCTTGCCCATCCCCTGACCAATACCTGCAAAAATGCCCAGCTGGTCCAGAGCGCCGTTTTCATGAAGCACGCCGGCGAGGTCGGTACCGACCTGAAATCCGGCAATGCGACCCTCAAAGCGCGGCTGCATGTTGAAGGAACTGTCAGCGAGAATACCGTCTTGCTGAAAGCCCGTGCCCTGAGCAAAAAAGCGCGTCCAGAGCGGCGTGTATTCCTCTTTCGCTGGATCGAGCAGGCGCTGGTCACCCCGCCGTTCATGAAAGGTGCCTATCTCGGCAAGGCCTATGCGATAGGCGAGTTCAGGCGCCATTATATGACCAGGCACTTCTGGCCTTAGCACCGGATCAATGACACGGGAGCGCAGATACCAGTTCTCCCCTGCGCCTCCTGCATCCCCCCTGAAAAGCAGGTACTCGAACGGACCTGCCGCGATGGGGCCCGAAGCATAGAATGCATTGGCCGCGGTCGTACCGCCGTTTACCGCTTCGACAACCAGAATTCCGTCGCCGGATGTGAGATCTCCCGAGCCGCCGGCATTGCTGACCGCGATGCCACTGCCACCAATGGCGGAACCGCCATCGACAATGAGCCTGTCCGAGGGGGCGCCGTCACTTTCAAGAACGGTATCAAGTGCAAGCACCCCTCCCGCGCCGATATAGTTTCCCGTGCCACCGGGTGTGACGGTAAGTGTGCTATCCGGGCTTCCCTGAACCAGCGAAACCGTGCCGGCATTCCACAGATCCCCCATGACGGTGAAAGACGGCTCAACGAACCTGAGAACGCTGCCGCCGTTCACCAGAAGACCGTTCTGCGGAGCTCCGCCATTGCCCACCAGAAGACTGGAACCAGAAAGACCAAGGTCTACCCCGCCGAGCAGAGAGATACGCTCCCAGTTGATCAGGAGGCCTGCGTCCAGGTTCGGGTGCCCCCGACGAAATTCAGGTTATCGACGTAGCCGTCGCCCGGGCCGATATCGTCACCGCCATCGAAGAGGGTCACGCCGGAAACATCAGCCGTCCCTTCCACCCTCAACGTGTCGGAGCCATCCCCCAACACCAGGCGCCCGGTTGTCTCGCTTGCCGGCGCGAGCGTCACACTGTCATTCCCGTCATTGGTGAGAATGTCGCCCTGTATCAGGCCGCGGCTGACCACCGTGATGTCACCCGCCTCATCAAGAAGGGCGACACCGGAAAGCGCTCCGACCTGCCCGGTCTCAGACACATCCAGCGTACCCGAAGCGCCAATCGTGTGAATGCCCGCCGCATTTCCGGAACCACCCTGAACCAGACCTCCAATATCAAGATCGAAGGTTCCGCCCAGAACAGTGGCATGGACACCGTCGGCATCCGCTCCGCCTGTCATAACCCGCCCACCGGGGCCCTGCTGGATAACTACGTCCCCGGAGATCGACACACCATAAAGGCCATGCGCTTCATCCCCCGTCGTTTCGACAAGGCCACCGGACTGTATGATCCTCGTGGTGCCCGACCCAGCCGAGAGCGCGAGGATACCGGCGCTGTTCTGATACAGTCCACCGGCCGTGCCACCGGTCGTGCGGATGGTTCCGCCGGTCTGAAAGACGCTTGCGTCTGCGCCCGAGAACACACCCGTCTGCGACACAATGCCGGATGAGCCATCCCCATTGGCATTCACAACGCCACCCGTCATCGTGACGGTTGAATCTCCGGCGAAGAAGAAGACATCCGTGTAGGCAACGATACCATCGGCGTTTTCTCCGTTGGTGGTTACACTCCCCCCGCTCATCAGCACCGAGGCCTGGCCATAGCCCCCATTGACCAGCGCATAGAGGCCCTCAGCATCATCAGCGCTGCCGTCTGCACCGGTGACGACAACGCCGCCAAGGAGCTCTACCCTGGCATTGCCAGACGAGGACTTCGCCTCAATGGCGTTGGAACCATCTCCGTTCGTCCGCACCGTCGCACCGGGGTTGTTCAATATGATAAGAGCATTTCCGTCCGCCGCCCCGGAGCCAGCCGCGGGCTGAACGAAGACCTTTCCGCCATCTTCCGCCACAATCCCGCGCGCCATGTCTGCTGTCGTCAGAATGGAAACAGACTGGCCGTTGAGGTTGATGACTGCGTTCGGTCCCTCCGCGGAGAGCCCGTCATCTCCGGTCACGGAAGCATAGGCCCCCTTCACGGACGCGGAGCCTCCGTTCCTCACGACCATTCCCATGGCCGACGCAGACAAGGCAGATAGCGATGCGTCACCGTTCACGACAAAGACCGCACCACTGCCGTCGACGAGAATGCCGATGAGATTGGAGCCTGCAGATGTGAGGTGGCCGGAAAGCCCACCCTGGAAAAGAATGGAACTGTTCGGGTCCGTTGCACGTATCAGCCGGCTCACCGAACCACTTCCCAATGCGGAGACCATGGGCGCGGTCAGGGTAAGCTGACCGCCCGTGCCGGCGATTACAGGCGAAACCGATGCATGATTGAGACTGCTTGCAGGACTCGAGCAGACAGAACCATTGGTTGCCACCGCTCGCGGCCCTCCAGGTGGAACGCTACACCACGCAAAGGCATCTGATCCGAACACGCTGAAAAGAGCCGTAGAGCCCACTAGAATCGCGTAACGCCGTAAATTGCACCGCCTACGTGTCACGGACAGTGTGAAAAGCCTTGCCCCACTTGTGACATCGACAACCATAATCCCACCCCTCGAAACAGGTGAACTCCATCCTTCAAACATAGCCGCCATATGAGATTCGTCCACCGTCCAAATAGGAAGCGCTCTCCTTCCTCATTGACATCCGCAATCACAGTCAACCGAGCAGGCACTCCGAAAGTTCAGGCGCGCACCGAACCTCGAGAATGAAGTACACCATCCGTAATCGCTATAAAAGACCATTAAGTAAACATAAATATCCTTCACCGCGTGAAGATGAGCTTCGCTCATGATTGCTTTGATTTTGAATTGGAATTTTGGAGACGCTCCATGCCAATTTCACCCAATCGAGGTAACAGCCGGGATATTTTTTGGGTTTCTATATAATCCATTCTGTTACCCTCGATTGGGTGAGATTTTGAATTTTTTTTGATAAGATTGATAAAATTGTAAAAAAGGAAACAAGAATCCCTTCACACAGTGAAGGGGAGCTACGCTCATTTTTGATGATTTTGTATTTTTTTATAAATATAGAATATCGATAATCCTTAACTCTTATTGTCCCCACACCCATATACAACTTTTACGGATTTTCATTTTCTTCAAACCTTTCCGAAGCCCCCTCCCCAACCGGCTCGGATTGGCAAGACGCATAGTAATCCGCTGAGCTCTCAGCAATCCCCACCATCCTTGTCGGATAGCATTTCGGGCGCGCCTCCAAATCGCCACCCGGCCGCTCCTGATCCGGCGCAGAAGGCTGCGGAATCCAGTCGAATTGGTCGTCGGCAGATACTGGACCGACGAACACCGTTGCGAGCAGCAGCACCAATATTTGCCGCCTTACCCAATCCACCATTCAGCACCTCATTCAGAGTGCGGCTCCCACATGGAAAGCCCCAACGCTATCGCCGTACAAGCGTATCCAATATGCGCCGGTGCGCCTTCTCTACGGTACTTCGCAACGGTTGCTCTGGATATCTGCAAAATTGTTGCGGCGCGACGATCGCTGAAGCCGACATGCTTCAGCCATGCCTCGAATTGCGCTGCGGACATCGCGACACGACGTTGCCTTCGCATTGATGATTGCTTTGCAGACGCCGAGATATTCACCCCACATCCTTCCTAGACGATTTGATAATTCAAGCGCTCGCACCAAACGTCTCCACGTGCCGACAAGCGCTCTATGATTTTCTCAATCTCTTGGGGTGATGGATACCGATTGGCCTGACCGCGACACTCATCGAGGAACCAGCCAAGACGGCCCAGCCGCGTGAACTTCAGCAACAGGCGTTCAGGCTGCTGCGCCTGGTAATAGAAGGCGACACCCGCCTGCACATCGAGGCATGCGGAATAGAATTGATCATGATCGGTCAGGCAGTTTTCAAGTTCGCGAGCTATTCGTGCGAGCTCGGCTGAGGTTTTGACAGGCACAAGCCCATCAACCAGCCATGGAGCCTCGGGGAACGGCAATGCTGCGATCATCTTGCGAAGGACACCAAAAGGACTGCTCGAACCCGAAACCGCATTGAGAACGGATTGATCGCCTGTCAGCGCAGCAACACGCCGCCCCAGCCAACAGATTTCGGCGACCTGAAACAGCGGCGCATTGCTTCGAAGCGCGTGACTGGCAAGACGCGCGGTGAACGGATCGGTCGGCAGCATGGCGATCTCAAAGACCATACGCGGATCGATTTTTTGAGAGCGCTGTAGCACGCGGCTGAGGCTGTCCCGCCGGTTCATCGCCTGATATGCGGCACGGTAGAAACCCGGAGATTGCGAGCGCGGTCCGAGTTTGGATAGCAGTTGCACCATGCCCGGCGGACAATTGCCGTATACCTCGCGCAAAAGGTGTTTTCGCCGTGTTCTGGAAAGCCACCAACGCAATTCAGAATGGGGCGGTGACTGATCATCAAACGCAGCAATCACCGCATGCCAGACATGACGCTGCGCAGATGAAGCCAATAGATAGTCGGCAACAGTGTCGCCCTGCCAGATCGCCATGACCGACGGCGTGAAGTCACCGGCAATGAAACGCACGAGATCAGGAACAGGCCCTGTATCCGAGCCTGCCTTCAATAAGTGCTCTTGAACCATGGGCCAGAGCATCCGCTACGGCTCAAGTCAGCTCAACAACGTCAGTAGTAGTACCGCTTATTGCGGAACAGATACATCAGCAGATAGCCGGGAAGCCAAAGCCCGCTGGTGATCAACGACAGCAGAATGTGAATCCAGTGCGGGAACCTGCGAAGCCCTGCGCCCTCACCTGACGCCGACGATGATGCAGATGCCGCCGCTGCTCCACCACCAGCATTCATGAACACGTTCGGATTGCTGCGTTGCGATTTCAGCAGTTCCAGATCACGCATTTGCGGATCGAGGATTTCACCGCAGTGGCGGCACTTCTTGGACTTCGGATTGATCGGTTCCGAGCAGTAGGGGCATTCGATTGTTGTTGCCTGAGACGTCTCTTGCATTTGGCTCTCCTGAAAAAGCGACAGCGGGGCTTGCGCTTAATTTATGGTCCTATAATACGTGGTTTTATTCAAGTGCAAGTGATTGCTTCCGCCCATGGATGTGCAAGAGCTTGTTGGTTGGAATTTGCGAAGGCTGCGTGTTGAGAGGAAAATCTCTCAGGACGAGCTTGCGTTGATCGCCAATGTCGAGCGCGCGTATGTCGGCTATCTGGAGAGAGGCCGGCGCAATCCGACGATTGCAACACTGGATCGCCTTGCCGCTGCACTCGACGTGCACATATCGCAACTGTTCGCCAAGCCCGCTGAAGGCACACCAAGACCGGAACCGCTCAGGCCAGGTCGGCGAAAGGCGAGCTGATTGGGTTGGTCAAATCCAACACGTCATCATCGTGCCGATTGCTGGAAATTCAGTGGCCTGAGGACGGAAACCGTACCACCTGACAAATTGGCTGATGCTGCGCCGTGGTTTCCACAGTGGGATGAGGCCTGCGCCGAAGCTGCAGAAGCTTATTGGCTAGCCAGAGCGATGGTGGAGTCTCGTGGGCCATTCCCAATTTGACTAAGCCAGTAACGAACGTGCAGATTGGAGTACCCCTCAACATAGCCATCGCCCCATTGTTAAAGGCCAGACATGTCCCGTTTTCTTACGTCGATTGCCGTTGCCGAGCCGCTTCAGACTAGTGCGGAAAACGCAATCAATGGAGCGATGCGGAGTCGTTCGTTATGGCCCGCTGCCTTTTAGCATGTCGCGGCGAGGGGCAATGGGGATCGCGGGAAGATGACAATTCAAAGATCGACATGATCATGTCGATTGAGCATCCATGGTGCCCCAAGGAGAGGATGCTGATACTTTGCCAAGCTAAGTCGGGCGCGAGCTATGGTCGTATGGAGAAACGTGGTGGCTTCAAGTTATTCAAGCGCGCTAAGACCAGGGCGCGTCGGACCAATCATGCGGTGTGTATCCTTTGGGTCGATCGAGATACCAATCACAGCTTTTGGGCGTACGTCCATCCCGATTCAACAGCGACGGCTCAGAACTATGGTAACCATCACCGTATTGGCCCGGCGATGGTCTACGACCTTGCAAGGTCCATGTCCCACGCGAGTGGCAACCGACGCGGCGGCAGGGGAGTGATTATACCAGAGACGATGCCAGATCTGAAGGCAAGCCGTAGTAAAGCGATTGCGTCGTATCGATCGCATAAGGTCGTGCGCTCACCAGTCTTGGGAGACATCGAATTCACGAAGCATGGTTGGCGTCACATGTTCCGAAAAAGTCGATCGGCGAGTAGCAAGCAGGCGAGCTTGGGCCTGATCCCAAGACTCCCGGCTATTCTCCAGCACCAGCCGTCGACGATGGCGCTCCTCGATGTACGATTCGAACGCGAGTGCGAGCTTGAAACGCGGACTGCTGAGTACCTTCTGAAGTTCAGGGATGTTCGCAGGCGTTCCGCCTTGGGAGTCGACACAACCACTACTGCACATGTCCGGGTCATCGAGGAAATCCGCTATCCGCAGCGCTGGTATCGTTCAGCAATGCTCTCCCAGCAGATCAAGCGGCGGGTCATACTGAAATCCGCCTATTACAAGGACGTATGACTGGAAGGAGTGAGGGCACCAGAGTCTGCTTTATCGCTTTGCCAAGAGTACCTTTAGCATGCGGTCGGATAACCGCCGCCGCATAATAGCGCTCTGGTGAGTCACCCTCAATCCGACTGTAGCCGAGGCAGTGCTCTCCGGCAACGAAGATTGCGCTTATAGCGCCTGCCGTACGAACGTTACATTGTGAAAGATCGTATTTGGGTCTCCGCCTGTCAGCGGAGCCACCCGAACGGAGACCCGTTCCTTGCGGTAGTTTGCCCGAAAGCCCACAGTCCGGCTCCGGCCCATACCGGTCATTCACCTGCTGATAGGATACTGCGATGCAGCTCGCCGGAGCCACCATCCGCTGCATCTGCGAAGGCGGCTGGCTGCCAAACGGCGGCAAAGCGGACATTTCTGCCGATTTCCAGTTATTCGACGAATGCATCATTTTGTTCGCTAACCGGAGTAGACTTACTACCGTCAAATCGAGTGAGTTTAATCAACTGAGATCCAACCCCAATTGCAAAATCTGTGCTCAAAACCACAAGGTTTTGTGCACTTGGATTTGCTCTCGTCGAAGGGTATCTGATTGCATCGAAACCACTATAGCGAGCGCAATCAGCAACGAACCGTGAAAACACATACGCAGGTTTTCGATAACCTTCGTCCTCTTGAGGAGTACTCAGGAGCGCTGAAAAAACAAGTGCATTTAAGATGTCACAAAAATCTTTATGGTGCTCGTAAGGGTTTACTAAGTCCAGAACCTTTAATGTGCCGCCCAAACGAATCTCGCCAATGACGCAGCTTGAACGTCTTAATTCGTGAAAGCAGGTTTTTTCACTATCAGCAAGGTAAAGAGTCGGTTGCCCTGCATGGTTATAGCGCCCCTCGCTAACAAAGCGGGGCTCCGCAAAATCAAACTGTTTGGGAGTGCAGTCGTCTAATCCTTTTTCACTACGGGCTCGAAATAAAGCGGTTGTTATTGGTTGAGGATTTGTATCTTGCGAAAGTTCTGAAAGGACGGTCTGAGGTGGTCCCGGTTATTGAGACAGGGGCTTAAGGTGGATCTCCCGATGAGAAGGACGATCCAGCATGAAGACACGCAGACGGTTTACGGCCGAGTTCAAGGCCAAGGTTGCGCTTGAGGCGATCCGCGGCGAGCGGACGATTTCGGAACTGGCAACGAAGCACCAGCTTCACCCGAACCAGATCACGCAGTGGAAACGGCAGGCCATCGAGAATTTGGCCAAGGCGTTCGACGACAAGGCTTCCGATGTACAGGTCGGCCGGGAAGCCGAAGTGACGAAGCTGCACGCCAAGATCGGCCAGCTCGTCGTCGAGCGGGATTTTTTGGCCAAGGCCTTCGATCGCTGAGCCTGGATCGGAGGAGAATGATGATTGATCCCGATCACGAACGGCTCTCGATCCGTCGCCAGTGCGAACTGGTCTCGATCTCGCGGGCGTCGTTCTATCGTCAGCCCACTGGCGAGAGCCCAGAGAATCTCGAACTGATGCGCGTCATCGACGAGGCGTTCATGGAAGCGCCCTGGTATGGCTCTCGTCAGATGGCGCGGCATCTGCGCCGTCAGGGCTGGTGCGTCGGCCGCAAACGGGTCCGGCGGCTGATGCGCAAGATCGGCCTGTCGCCGATCTACCAGGCGCCGAGGACCAGCGAGCCGCATCCCCGGCACCGCATCTATCCCTACCTCCTGCGCCATCTGGCAATCGAGCGTCCGGATCAGGTCTGGTCCGCCGACGTGACCTACATCCCGATGCGGCGCGGCTTCCTCTACCTCGTCGCCATCATGGATTGGTTCAGCCGCAAGGTGCTTGCCTGGCGGCTGTCGAACACGATGGACGCCGACTTCTGCGTGGCCGCGCTCGAAGAGGCGATCGCCCGCCACGGCAGGCCCGACATCTTCAATACGGATCAGGGAAGCCAGTTCACCAGCTTCGCCTTCACCACCACGCTGAAGGACGCCGGCATCCGCATCTCCATGGACGGGCGCGGCCGCTGGATGGACAACGTCTTCATCGAGCGGCTGTGGCGCAGCCTCAAATACGAGTGCGTCTTCCTCAACGCCTTCGAGACCGGAAGCGAAGCCCGCAACGGGATCGGTTCATGGATAGCCTACTACAATGGGCGACGCCCGCACTCGACCTTCGGCGGCAGGACACCCGACGAGGTCCATGCTATGGCACAAATGACGGAGCAACTGGCGGCATAGAAACCAACCCGATCCACCTTAGCCAAGCCGCCAAACTGTCTCACCAGGCGGGACCACCTCAGTCAGGACGCTCAAAGCAAACTCGTTTTTTAGCAACAAAAAGGGCGTCTTTTGTGCGATGTCGTTTATGGCAACGATATCGTCCTCGAATGTCTCATGAATATCAAACGGTAGGTTATAGGGAAATATTGTATAACAAAACTTTTCGCCACATCTTGGACAATCCAAATCTTGAATAAGTCGCGAAAATTGCTCCCACGTGAAAAATGAGTTTATGCGAGAACCTTCGTAAAACAAATCCAGCTGAATTTGGCTTGTTTGAAACTCTTCGGAGTTGGCATAATAAGCTCTGGGCCAAGTTGCTAAAAAATTTTTGTAGCAGCTTTCACAACAAGCAATGTCAGCAGAAAACCAAGAATCAATTTCCTGAAGAAACACGTCTTCAAAAAATTCCTCATCAATTGGATGCGATGGATCGAATTGGTTCACTATTGTCCCTCTAAGCTACGCACTGATTTGAACGTTTCCTCATACCATGACAAGGCGCGTGAAGAAATCATTTGCTAACTGGGTATTGCTCAAAAATTGTCCCTGAATTCAATTCCATGCCTAATGTCTGCTTCGGGCTCAGAGCGGTCATTGGGGCCGTCGATACCAGCAATCCGACTGGCTGATGCCGCAATGGCGGGTTGGAGCCCAAAGTTCTAGATACTGCAATCTGTACGAATGTCAGCAATTGCGAAACAACTGATGTTGGCAACAACAAAGCAATATGGAGCATCCGTCATGCATCTCCCCTTTCCCAAAGCCGTCGTGTTCGACATGGACGGCCTGTTGCTCGATACTGAACAGGTATACTTTGAGGGCTTCCGCACGGCGCTTACCATTCTTGGGCTACCGCAGGATGACAATTTGTTTCTGCGGCTAGTCGGCACGAACCATGTGTTGGGACGTCAGCTGCTGACCGAGGGGCTGTTGGGACGGGTCACATTGGAAGAGTTCGAAACCGTCTGGGACAAAGAAATTGCGCAACGGTTAGTAGATTGCGTCCCCGTCAAACCTGGTGTTCGCGCGGTGGCAGAACATCTGCGCGAAAAGGATATTCCCTACATCATCGCCACCAGCACCCAGACAGAAAAGGCTCATCTGCATCTCGACCGAGCGGGACTTAGTGCGCTTTTTCCCGATGTAGTAGGCGGTGATCAGGTCGCGGCTAGCAAGCCCGCGCCAGATATCTACCTACATGCTACTGCACGTTTGGGTCACGACCCCGCAACTTGCGTGGCCTTCGAAGACTCGCCCAACGGCGTTCGCGCTGCGCACGCGGCAGGCTTAATTACAGTGCATGTCCCTGACATCGTTGCCCCCGATGCCGAAATACGCGCGCTAGCGCACTATATTGCCAGCGACATCATAGCCGGAGCCCAAAAGGTTGGGCTAATGGTGGACCATGATTTGTAAGCCGACATTGGTGTTTTAACGGCGAAAGTCGCCAAAGTCCGCATGACATTCATTGGGTGCTGCTGGCGGGTGGTTTTGTCACGAATAACCGCTATGGCCAATCGTGCCAGCGAACTTCGCGGCTGCGGCAGACGTCCGCTCCCCGCCCGTTCCAGACTTTTTGCCGTGTCGAAAACGAAAGCAAGCTTTCAGGGGACCGGGATTGGGAGCTCGAATGCCCGAAACAGGCACGCAAACCAGCCACATAGAACACCGTCACATTTCACTCAGCCGCAACGAACCGATTGATCACATCACGCGCCTTCTGCGTTACCGCAGCCTGTTCCAGATGAGCATATCGCAGCGTGGTCTTGATGTCGGAATGACCAAGCACCGACCGCACCTCGTAAACGCTGAGGCCATTCTGGATTAGCCGTGTAGCATGTGTGTGGCGAAGCGTATGGATCGAGCAATCCGCAAGCTCTGCCCGCCGAAACGCCTTGCGAATCGCGATCGCCGAATACCCTCGCGGACCACCAGCCTTGTTGGTGAACACATACTCGCCGGTTCGCGAACGCCACCTGCGCTCGACAATCTCGACCACCCGATCCGTCATGAACAGCACACTCTGGTTGCCAACCTTGGAACGCCACAGGTCGATTGAGCGCTCTGCAAGGTTGATCTGCTGCCAGCGGATGTTTGCAATCTCGCTATACCGAGCACCAGTGTCCAACAGGATGACGACCAGATCGTAATTGTCCTGAAGCACAGCCCTCGCCTTCTTGTTGTCAGGCAGACCATTGCGCCGTCCATTTGGGTCCAGTTCGGTAAGCAATCGCTTTTCCTCGGCGACCGACAGATACCGGACCAGCTTGTTTGGAACCTTGACCTGTGGCGGATCGATTGGTGGGCAGCGATAGCCATCCTTTCGCGCCTTGTTGATCGCGGCCACGATGCAATTGACCCCGTGCTTGATCGTCTGCGGCTTTCTGCCCTGGCTGACGCGGCGGCTGACATATTGCTCGATAACACAAGAGGTCACAGCCTCGAGAGGCGTTGCCGCCCTGATCAGCCTCAGAGCGGTCTTCTCGATGGACAACAGATTGGAATGGCTTGGTGTCCCGCTCTTTGAATCCACATAGCGGCGCATTGCTTCGCCGAATGTGATTGTCTTCGTCTGACCAAGCAGCATCGACTGCTGAACATCCGACCTGATCTTGTCGGCGATCTTAGACGCGACCTTGCGGTCGGACGTCTTGGTCGAGCGGACAAACGTCTGGTTGTCGATCTGGAACTGCACATACCAGAAGCGGGAATTCGGGCGCTTTATCAGGGTCATGGAACAACCTCCGCGAGCTCCTTCCTCAGATATTGTGCGCAGGGCAACGCATGCTATCGTTTCAACCTCTGGGCGGCCTTTGGGCGTACAGCACTGATGGGGGAAGCATGTCCTGGCTAACCAAGAAGTTGCCGGTTTCAATTAATCAGCGCCTGATCAACAAGAACGACCGCAATGACACAATGGCGTTCACTGAGGGTTGGACGGCGCAAGAGGTCACGATTGAAGAACTGGCCGGTGCGATTCTGAGCGGTTACGCATACAGCGCGCAGTTTTCTGGAAATCGGAAGACATCGAACTTTCAGAGCGGCGGGTTCGTTTCGGTCGATGTCGACGCTGGTATCAGCCTTGATGGCGCAGCGAACATCGACATCGTCGAACAGTCGGCCACGATGATCTACACGACAGCGAGCCACACTGAAGAGGTACATCGGTTTCGCATCGTTTTCGCACTGGAAGAACCGATCACCGATGCAAGAGAGTTTCGCGCCCTCACACGCTCCCTCGCACTCAAAATAGGCGGAGACACTGCTGCCACCGATCCAGTTCGAGTATTCTTCGGCAATGACAAAGCCGACATCACTGTATTTGATGGCGGGCTGTGCCGAGATCAGGTCAACGAACTGATCGACCAGAGTTTCAATGCGGTGACGACGAGTCATGGCGCTGAGACATCGGAGAAGAAAACCCAGCGCTCCTTGAAGTCAGTTGCACCAGACCAATCAGTGCGCACGGCCGATAATCGTGAAGCCAGATTGGAGGAGCTTGCGCGGTCCACAACGATCTACTGCCCGTTTCACCACGACACCAACCCCAGCGCCTTCGTGATAGTCAGTCAGCGCGGCATCAATGGTATCCATTGCTCAGCGTGTGAAGCGAGTTTCTGGCCGTCGAACTCGGATCGCTTCGACTTCTATTCGTTTGATGATGCCGCCAAAAACGCAGCAGAGAAGATCGCCGCTGATAAATCCGACGAACTGGATGAGGTTTTCTGGCGCCCTGAAACACGGCCCGGAGAGATCGAATTCCTCAATCAGCAATATGTTTCTGTTGCGCCGGCCAGCCCGGGCGTCACCTTTATTAAAAGCCAAAAGGGACCGGAAAGACGGAGTTTTTGAAAGAGATCATCAGCAGGAAAGCCAAGTCTGTACTGCTGATTGGACATCGCCGCTCGCTGATCAGACAAATGTGTGATCGGCTCGGATTGGACTGTTATCTCGATGAGATTGAAAACCCGCAGACACAAACGAACGGTCGGGAATTCTATGGCGTTTCACTGGATAGCATCCAGCGAGTTCCCAGACTGAAGCAGTATGACTATGTGCTGATTGATGAATCAGAGCAGGTTCTGGCGCATTTTCTGTCGGATACAATATCGAGCAAACGGCAACGTATTTTCGTTCATTTACGGCAGCTGATTGCCTCGGCAAAACATGTGATCGCGCTGGATGCTGATCTAGGCTGGATTTCATTCAACAACATCTCGCTTTGGGCGCGCGAGGTCAAAAAAGACACCCCGATCAAGTTGTGCATCAACCAGCATGAAAGTGCAGGACGCAAAATTGAGATGTATCCCAGCAGCAAAGCGATTGTCGGAGACATCGAGTCCTCAGTCAATGCTGGCTACAAGGTGTTTGTCACGTCGAATTCAAAGGCCACCGTCGACAGAATTCACGCCTCGATCACCAAACGTTTCGGCAGGAAGAAGGAATCGATCCTGATCACGTCAGCGACGACAAACACCGATAAGGTCAAGGAATTCCTCGGTGATCCAGCGACACAATCCCGCAAATACGATGCCGTCTTTGCTTCTCCTTCGATCAGCTCGGGCGTCGACATATCGTTTCCAGATAACGAGCAGATTTTTGATGTCGTCTACGGGTTGTTTGAAAATGGCATCACAAGCCATTTCGACTGCGACCAGCAGCTTTCCAGAGTTCGGCACCCGAAGGCCATCAAGGTTTACGTATCGGGGCGCAGGCATTTCTATGACACGTGCGCAGATACTGTGATGAACGATGCTGTGCAGTCAGACCTGATGGAGCATTTGCTGACCGGACTGGATGAATATGGGCAGCCGGTATTCGCCAAAAGCAATCCGTTGCTCCAGCTTGTCACCCCGATTTTGACGCAGAACCGCGCGTCGATGAACGACCTCCGAAACAACTTCATCGACTACAAGGAACGGCAGGGTTTCACGGTTCTTCAGACCGAACCCGACGATCAGATGGTTATTGCCGGTGCTGAGCTCCTTAAACATGGAGCCACATTGAGCGCGCAGGAGTATGCGGATCGCCTGATGATGGCGGATCGCTTGGATGACAACGAATTTGAGGATGTTCAAGCGAGGCACCGCGCTGGGCGGCAGCTCTCCGAAACAGAAGCGGCCGCACTCGCCCGCACGTCAATCGAGCGCTTTTACAAAGAGGATTTGACCAATGAGCTGATCAAACTGGACGACAAGGGGCGGTTCCGAAGGATTGTACGTGGCTTTGAACTGATCAGCGATTACGAGATGATATCGATACTCGGGAAAATGTCAGATGCGCAATCCGGCAACACCCTCTCGTTGGACTCCTACAACGCATTCCATCCGCAGATTTTTATGATCAAAGAAGTGATGGAATTGGTCGGCCTATACCGAGAGGGGGAATTTGACACCACGAAAGAACTGTCCTCATCCGACATCGAGGGGTTTGTCGCGTTCCTTGACGAGAATAAGCATCGCTACAGGATCAATTTCGCACGTGATTTGCGCAGCGATTATCGGTCGAAGCCATTTAGCCAGCTTGGTTTTTTCCTCAAAGAGATTGGTTTGAAGCAGCGGTCAAGAAAAACGACTGCGGATGGGAAAACCGTTTATGCCTATCGAATAGACGACGGGAGCTACGAGAAGATGAAATCAATTTCCCAACGGAGACGCACACCAACCAATTAAATTACGCGATTAAATTCGCAGCGACCGATTATGATAAAATATTTTTGAATCATGAATCCCTTCACGCAGTGAAGGAGCTTCGCTCATTTTATATTTTTATTATTATATTTATTTTTTAAAGGG